>JBCCVL010000195.1:0-10645 GCA_039195375.1 Actinomycetota bacterium | reverse complement strand
GTGATGCTCACCCACCCACACCTCGTCATACCCAAGACGATCCAACAACTGCACCGTCTCCAAATCCCGCTGCAAACACGAAATCGGATCCTGCCCAGCCATCGGATGAAACGGCGCCATAAAAATACCAAAACGCATGATTCGAAGATTCCCCCTTCGTGCGACCGATGGAGGGCCGGTCGCTTCGTCGTTCCCTCATCGTAGGCGCAGACCCTTGGCCGCTTCGAATGCGGCGTCGGCAAGCCGACCGACGGGGCGTGCCAGCTTCCGCGCCGACGGAGCGGCCGCATAGCATCGGGCCCATGCCGGACGCAACGCCCCAACTCCTCCGCATCGACCACGACGACACGATCGCCTACGAGGGCACCGTCGCCGTCCTCACCCTCGCCAACCCCGACCGCCGCAACACGCTGGCCGGCCCGGTGATGGAGGGCGTGATCGACGCCCTCGAGACGATCGCCGCCGGCGACGCCCTCGGTGTGATCATCGCCGCCGAGGGTCCGGCCTTCTCCGCCGGGCACGACTTCACCGACATGGCCGGCGCCGACCTGGCGGACGCCCAGGAGCTGTTCGCCATCTGCGAGCGGATGATGACCCTCATCCAGCAGGTCCCGCAGGTCGTGATCGCCCAGGTCCAGGGCATCGCCACCGCCGCCGGCTGCCAACTGGTCGCCTCGTGTGACCTGGCGGTGGCCAGCGACGAGGCCCGCTTCCAGACGCCGGGGGGCAAGGGCGGCCTGTTCTGCCACACCCCGCTGGTGGCGGTTGCCCGGGCCATCGGCCGCAAGAAGGCGTTGGAGATGGCGCTGACCGGCGACCCGATCGACGCCAAGACGGCGTGCGACTGGGGCCTCGTCAACCGGGTCGTCGCCAACGACGAGCTGGAGGACGCCACCCGCCAGCTGATGCGGCGGGCCACCCGGGGCAGCGCCTACTCGAAGGCCCAGGGCAAGCGGACGTTCTACGCCCAGATCGACATGGACCAGGGCGACGCCTACGGCTACGCCGGCGCGGTCATGGCGGCCGGGGTGACCAGCGCCGATGGCCAGGAGGGCATCGCCAGCTTCATGGAGAAGCGCCGGCCGACCTGGTCGAACCGCTGACCGGAACGAGCGAGCCCAGGGGTCGACGGAGCCCCACCGAACCGCCAACATGAACATCAAGCGACGCCGCCGGACGGGTCCGACTCGAAGCGCTGTGGCCTCGCTAACGTCATCTCGTGGAGCCGAGAAACCCGGGGTCGGCGACTGGCCTCGGAACCTTCGCCGGGGTCTTCACCCCGAGCGTGCTGACGATCCTCGGGCTGATCCTCTTCCTCCGGCTCGGCTTCGTCGTCGGCAACGTGGGGCTTGGCACCAGCCTGCTGATCCTGCTGCTGGCCACCGCGGTGTCGGTGCTGACCAGCCTGTCGCTCGCCACGGCGGCCTCGAACCTGCGGCTGCGGGGCGGTGGTGTCTACTTCCTCATCTCCCGCACGCTCGGCATCGAGTTCGGCGGCGCCGTCGGCCTGGTGCTCTACACCGCCATGTCGATCTCGGTCGCCTTCTACTGCATCGGCTTCGCCGAGGCCGCGGTTGCGCTCTGGGGTCTCGAGTCGGCGCTGATGGTGCGAGCCGTTGCCGCCGCCTGTCTGATCGTGCTGCTCGGCTTCGCCTGGCTCGGGGCCGACTGGGCCACCCGGCTCCAGTACGTCGTCATGGGTCTCCTGGTCGTCGCCCTGGTGTCGTTCGTCGTCGGGGTCGTTCCCGAGCTGTCGGTCAGCGCCACCCGTTCGAACCTCGGCCGGCCGGCGGCCGGGGTCGGGTTCTGGACCACCTTCGCCGTGTTCTTCCCTGCCGTCACCGGGTTCACCCAGGGGGTGGCCATGTCCGGCGACCTGCGCAACCCGACCCGATCGATCGTGGTCGGCACGTTCGCCGCCGTCGGTGTGTCGACCGTCGTGTACGCCGTGGCCATGCTGCTCCTGGCCGGCGCCGCCCCGCCGCTGACCCTCCGGGAGGACACGACGACGATCATGGGCGACCTCTCGCTCGCCCCCTGGACCGCCCAGGCCGGGGTGATCGCCGCCACCGTGTCGTCGGCCATGGCCTCGCTGCTTGGCGCGCCCCGGGTCCTCCAGCGGATCGCCGAGGACCGGATCGTCCCGCCGCTGCAGCCGTTCGCCGCCGGCGCCGGACCGATGTCGAACCCTCGGCGGGCCACCCTGCTGTCGGCCGGCATCGGCCTGGTCACCGTTGCCGCCGGCGACATCAACACGGTCGCACCCGTCATCTCGATGTTCTTCCTCGCCTCATACGGGCTGATCAACTACGCGTCGTACTTCGAGGCCCGGAGTGCCGGAACGTCATTCCGACCGCGGTTCCGCTGGTTCGATCCCCGCCTCAGCCTCGCCGGCGCCGTGCTGTGCGCACTCGTCGTCGTGGCGATCAGCCCGGTCACCGGGGCGGTGGCCGCCTTCGTGCTCTGGGGGATCTACACCTACCTCCAACGCCAGGAGATCCCCGAGCGCTGGAGCGACAGCGTGCGGGCCCACCACTACAGCGAGGCCCGCCGTCACGTGCTGGCCCTCCGCAAGGAGGTGGTCTCCGAGCGCGACTGGCGGCCCTGCATCCTCGCCTTCGTCCCGAACGATCCCGGCAACCGGGCCCGACTGTTGGAGGTGTCGACCTGGCTCGATGGCGGCGCCGGCTTCACCACCGCGGTGCGGGTGATCGAAGGCTCCGGCCCGATCGATCGCCGTCGGGCTCGCAGCGTGGCCCAGGGACTCGAGCGGGAGCTGGTCGCGGCCAAGCTGCCGGTCTTCGGCCGAACGGTCCTGGCAGCCGATCTCCGGGCCGGGGTCCAGGCCATCGTCCAGTCGCACGGGCTCGGCGACGTCCGGGCCAACACCGTGGTCTTCGGTCGTCCGGATCTCACCGAGGCGGGCGAGGAGGGACGGCATCGTTACGGCGAGATCCTCCAGGAGTGCGCCCGCTTCTCGACAAACGTGGTGATCGTCCACTGCGACGACCACGCCTGGGACGGCCTGGGCGCCACCACCTCGGCGGAGCGCACGATCAGCGTCTGGTGGTCGGATGACCGGGCCGGGCAGCTCATGACCCTGCTGGCCTGGCTCTGCACCCGCAACCCGGAGTGGGCCCAGGCCACGATCGAGGTGGTCGTGCCGACCGGGCCGGAGTCGTCGCTCGACCCGGACGAGGTCAGCACCACCCTCAGCAACGCCAGGATCAAGGCCAGGGTCGTCGCCGTCGACGCCACCACCGATGCCGTCCGCACCACCCAGGCGACGGCGACGATGGCGTTCGTGCCGCTCCGGGTGCGTCGCAACGAACCGCTCGGCCCGATGGAGACCCCGATCGAGCAGCTCGGCGCCGGTTCGCCGGTCACCGTCTTCGTGCTGGCCCGCGACGAGTTGACGATCGATGCCGAGCCGGACGACGGCGATCTCGCCCGCCACGCCCAGGCGGTCGAGGACGCGGCCGAGGCCTGGCGCCGGGCCGAGGAGCTCGACGAGGAGGCGTCGCGTCTCCTGGTCCAGGCCGAGCTCCTGCGGCTTGAGGTCGAGGGGGCGTGGACCAACGTCCACGCCTTGTCGCACCGCCAACGGGTCGAGGAGGCGGAGCGGGTCGAGGTCGAGGCGGCGAAGGCCTACCGCCGGTACGTCGAGCTGCGGTCGAGGGCCCAGGAGCGCCAGGCCCAGGCCGATGCGCTCGACCCCGGCGTCGACGTCGAGCTGATCGATCCGGCGGCCTGGCAGACCGTCGCCCGCCGCAGCTCGACCAACGCCAACGGGAGCGGAAGCGGGAACGGGAACGGCACCGGCGGGCACCGCCGATCGGCCACCAACGGCGACACCCCCGCCTGAGGAGGCGAAGGCCCCGCAGACGACCCTGCGGGGCAGATCCTGTGGGGCAGATGCACGACCCTCACCGGCCTGCGGTCACCCCGTCGACGAGCACAGCCGGGAGTATCAGGAGCTGGCCGAGGGGCGTCGTACCCGTATGAGGCTGTGCGTACCGTTGCGGACGATCCTCTTCGTCGTGTTCGCCACCGTGACCCTGGCGGCCTGCGGCGACGACGAGTCCGGCAGCAGCGACAGCGGAGACGGCGCCGACGAGCTGGCCACCGACGGGGTCGAGGTCGGCACCGTGTCGGATCTCGACAGCGACGGCATCCCCGACGACGTCGACGACGACATCGACGGCGACGGCTTCTCCAACGTCGAGGAGGGATCCGGTGGCGTCGACACCGACGACGACGGGATCCCGGACGACCGCGACCGCGACTCGGACGGTGACGGCCGACCCGACATCGACGAGGGAGACGGCGACACCGACGGTGACGGCGTGGTCGACCGACTCGACCCGGACTCGGACGACGACGGACTGGCCGACGGCGCCGACCCATCGGACACCGAGGACAACGGGGACCAGGCGATCGACGACCCCGATCAGGACGGTGTCGACGCCGCCGTCGACAACTGCCCGCAGAAGGGAAACCCCGAGCAGGACAACTTCTACGGCGACGGGCTCGACGGCGGGGGGACCGACGCCGAGGGCGACGCCTGCGACGACACCGACGGCGACGGCGTGCTCGACTCGATCGAGCGCCTCACCGGCTGCCCCCTCGACGAGACCAGGACCAGCCGACCCTGCACCCTCGACGGCGAGGACGAGACGACGGCCTGCCTCGGCATGTCGGGCTCCGCCGACCCCGACATCGTTCCGGTGGACTTCTCGACGACCGGGGCTCCCGCAGACGCCGGCGCACCGCCCGCCGGCACCGCCTACTTCGGACCGGTCGACGGGGTGGCGGGCCTGTTCGGGGCCTGCGTCCCCGTCGGCCCTGGCGACGGCGGTCCGTCGTTCATGTGTGAGGACGCCGTCCGGAACGCCTTGCCTGGCGCCGAGCTCATGGGCCAGGCGCCCGATGGTGGACTCTACGTCGCCGTGCCCTTCAGCGACGGTCCACCCGGAGGCATCAGCTTCGATCTCGGCCCGTGTGATGAGGGCGCAGCCAGACCACCCACGCTGACGGCGGTGCCCGAACTGACCGCAGTCGACGAGTTCGCGCTGGCCACGTTCCCACCGGAGGAGCCGCCGACCGACCCGGGTGAGCTGGCCCTGCTCGAGCCGGAGGAGATCGCCGAGCTGACCACCGACGAGCAGATCGACCTCGTCGACGAGGCGCTCGGCGAGCTCGACGCCGAGCAGGTGACCGAGGTCGAGACCGACGTCCTGGCCGAGGTCCCGGCCAGCGAGGTGCTCACGCTCCGCCCCGAGATCATCGTGCTGATGCCGGTCGCCACCCTCGACTCGATCGCCAGCCAGGATCTGGCATCGGCGCTCGACAACGACCTGTCCGACCTCCCGGCCGACTTCGTCGAGCTGCTGACGGTCGCCGACCTGCAGGTGATGGACGCCCAGGCGCTGGCCACGCTGGAGGCCGGTCAGGTCGAGCTGCTCGGCGTCGAGGAGCAGCAGTTCGTCGACGAGGTGCTGGCCGGACTGCCGGGCGGCTCGGGAGCGGGCGGGCCGTGACCGTCGTCGCCGGCTCGACCGGCCGCCGGGCCGGTGCCGGCGGGGCGGCCTCGAACGGGACCACCGCACCCGAACCGTCGGCCGTCGACACCAGCCTCCTGCGGGCCGGGGCCAAGCTGGTTGCGCCGACCGCGGTCCTGACCGCGTGGCTCTATTACATCGGGTGGGTCAAGACCAACCGCCAGGCGTCGTACTTCGGGATCGATCCGAGCCTGCTCGATTACTCGACCACCGACTACGTGCTGCGCAGCGTGACCTCGCTGCTCGGTCCGGCCGGGGCGCTGCTGATCAGTCTGCTGGCGGTCGGGGCAGCCAGGCGGGCGATCAACCGGGTTGAGCCGCACGAACCCCCGTTCCGGCTGTTCCGGGCCGGTGGACGACTGGCGGCCGGGGTCGGCTCGGTCCTCGTCGTGATCGGCGGGCTGTACCTGAACCGGATCGGGGCCACGGGCTTCGCCAGTGCCCTGGCCGCGCTCGCCCTGCTGGTCGGCGGGCTGCTGCTCCTGCTCGGGCGCTACCTGTCGGTCCTGGTCAGACGGCGGAACGATCCGACGGTTGGCATCGAGGCGATCGAGATGCTCGTGATCGGTCTGGTCCTCGCCGTCGGACTGTTCGCCGCCGGGTTCTTCTATGCGGTGCAGGTCGGCGAGTTCGCGGCGAGGAGCCTCGAGGAACGTCTGGCAGACGCGCCGGAGGTCCACCTCCTGTCGACCGAGGATCTCGGGCTACCGGGCACGACCGGCTGCGAGCCGCTGCGGGGCGCCGACAGCGCCTACCGCTGCCGCTACACCGGGCTACGGCTGCTGACGGCGGCCAACGACCGGTTGTTCCTCGTGCCCGAGCGGTGGGGCGAGCCGGCCAACAGCTACGTGCACGTGATCCCGGCCGACGACGGGGTTCGCATCGATCTGCGCTCGGGGTGAGCGCCGCTGCGGTAGCGTCGGCTCGTGACCGACGAGTGGGATGAGTGGGCCGACGGGTGGGACGACGATCCGGCCGCCCGGGCGTATGCGGCGGCGGCATTCGAGTCGCTCGTCGAGGTCGTTGCCGATGGCGGGCCGGCGCTGGCCGGGGCCCGAGTGCTCGACTTCGGCTGCGGGACCGGGCTGTTGACCGAGCGCCTGGTCGAGGCCGGCGCCAGCGTCGTCGCCGTCGACACGTCACCGGCGATGCTCGCCGTTCTCGACGCCAAGGCGGCCGAGCGGGGCTGGACCGGGGTGGTGACCGGCCTGGCGGTCCCCGACGACGTCGGGCCGTTCGAGCTGGTGGTGGCTTCGTCGGTCTGCTCGTTCCTCGACGACTACCGGGCGACGGTCGGTGAGCTGGCCTGGCGGCTCGGACCGGGCGGGGTCTGGACCCAGTGGGACTGGGAACGGACCGACGGCGAGGAGCTCGGCTTCACGACCGACGAGATCCGGGAGGCGCTCATTGCCGCCGGCCTCGGCGGGGTCGAGGTCCGCACGGCGTTCTCGGTCGAGGTCACCATGGAGGGCGAGACGGTGACGATGGCCCCGCTGCTCGGTACCGGTCGGCGAGCCGCCGACGCCGGCTGAGCTCGTCCGACTAGTCGATCACCGCCGGGACCGGTCGGCGCCGACGGCCGAGTTCACCGTCGAACTGCGGGCCGACGACATTCCGCCAGAAGGCGTGACGGCGGCGAGTGCCGTTGGGGTCGGGTCGGCCGCCAGCGGCGTTCGACGAGAGCTGGTCGGTCGGGGTGACGATGGTGTTCGGGTGCGAGGTCGGATGGGTGTTCGGGTGCATGGTCGCCGCCCCCCTCGAGCGGTGTGGATCGGTTCTTCACCCGAAAGGCGTGAGGTTCGGCCTCACAACGCGAGGTACGGGGTCACGTCGAGGCTCTTTTAGCCGATTTTCCCGTGACCTTGGTCACAATCGAGGCCAGGTGGTGGCCGTCAGCCCAGATCCCAGGGCGGATCGGTGTCGCCGCGATAGGTGCACTGGCGCCCGGTCTGGATCGTCGTTGCCAGGTGGCGGGCCAACGCCGGATTGGCCGGCTCGATCCGGTTGATGGCGGCCCGGATCCTGGCCGTCACCGCCGTCCTGGCCTTCTCGGCCGGATCGCCGACGAGCCGGGCCCGACCGCCGAGCCCGAACGATCGCCCGAGCTCCTCGACCAGGCGGTCGAGCTCCGCTCTCGCCCGGTCGGCCAGGCCCTGGTCGCCGATCCGGTCGGCCCGGTCGAGCTCGGCCTCCAGCTCGGACACCCTGGCCCGGTACCGATCCCTGGCCTCGCCGTCGGCCTGTGGACCGGCGTCGCCGGCGACGACCACCGCATCGGCCAGGTCGACCGCAGCGATGGCCCGTCCACCGGCGGCGAGGAGCCGGGCGATGTCCCGGAGACCCTTGCTGTCACGCTGCAGGATCGTCGTGCCGTCGAACACGATCTCCCAGGAGTCCCCGACCAGGGCGAACCGCCGAGCGGCCGACGCCCCCTCGGCACCGGTTCGGCGACGTCCGCCGTCGGCCGCATCACCGGAGTCCGGAGCCGGGCGGGTGGCGGTCGGGGTCTCCAGCCGGCGGACGATCTCACCCGTCGGCATCGGCGCTGCTCCAGGGTCCCGCTCGGGGAGTGGGCCGACCCGTTCGAGGAGGATCGACTCGAACGAGCCGTAGACGGTCATGAACATCGCCTGCTCGGCTGCGAGGGCCCCCTGGGCCCCGGCGTGGTCGCCACGACGATGCAGGATGACGGCCGCCACCACGAAGGCCGTGGTGATGTCGACCCGGTCCCGGATCGACTGGAAGGCCAGGAGCGCTGCGGCGGCGTGGGTGGCCGCGGTGTCGACGTCGTCGTCGAGCAGGGCGGCGTAGGCCAGGTCACCGTTCGCCGACCCGGCGATCCAGGCGTTGTCGGAGCGCTCGGCCACCTCGACGGCCGTGCGGGCGAGCCGAGCCGCCCGCTTGTGGTCGCTGACCAGCAGCGCCGTGGCCAGGTAGTCACCGGTCCAGACGTTGGCCAGCTCCGAGCCATCGGTCCGCACGAGGTTGGCCTCCAGGCGCGCGACCGACCCCGCGAGGTCGCCCTTGCGGGCCAGGGCCATCGCCGCCAGGTTCTCGATCTCGACGGCCAGGCCATCGGCGGCGACCGAACGGGCCGCCTCGGCCCCCCGCTGGTACTGGGCGACGGCGTCCTCCCAGCGGCCCTCGACCGACGCCACCTGGCCGAGGGTCTTGGCCCCGAACGCTCGCCCGAGGCCGGGGTCCTCGACCGCCCGGTTGGCGAGCACCGTCGCCTCCTCCATGCCTCGGGACACCCGGACGAGCACCGACAGCACACCGCGGGCGGCGGCGGCCTCGGGCCGATCGTCGTCCCAGCGTCGCACCACCCGTTCGAGCAGATCGCAGGCCTCGGCCTGGTGACCGAGCACCGCCATCCACCACAGCGGTAGCAGGAGCCGATGGCAGCGGTCGCGCGCCCCCTGCTCGATCGCACGCTCGATGGCGCGGTGGAAACTGCGGTACGACTGGCCGAGCTCGACCGGTCCGGCGGTGTCGGCGCCGAGCCCGAGGGCGTCGAGCTGGTCGGCCCGATCGACGAGATGGGCCTGCAGCCGGTCCTCGGCGTCGGCCCGCCCGCCGCTGGCGTCGAGCCGCTCGGCGGCGAACGCCCGGATGGTGGCCAGCTGGCGATACCAGGAGGTCCGGGCCACCGGCTCGTGGACCACGAGCGACCGCTCGACCATGGCGATCAGCAGCGACCTGGTCACCTCGACCGGCTCACCGACGGCGGCGGCCGCCATCTCGACGGTGAACGGCCCGCCGAGCGCACCGAGTGCGTCGAACAGTCGCCGCTCGTCCCGGTCGAGCTCGCGGTACGACCACTCGATGGCGGCCGAGAGGCTCCGGTGCCGACCGGGCCCCCTGGCCCGGCGGCGGGACAGCAGGCCGAGCGAGCCGTCGAGCTGGCCGAGCATCTCGGCCACGGTCATCGTGGTCGCCCGGGCCGCGGCCAACTCGATGGCCAACGGCAGCCCGTCGAGCCGCCGGCACAGGTCCTCGATGCGCTCCAGCTCGGCGGTACCGGCGGCGCCGCCGACAGCCAGCACGTCGTCGGCCCCACGCTGCCGGGCGATGCTGAGGAACAGCTCGGCCGCCGGCGACGGTGAGCCGTCGGTCGGGAGCGGATCGAGTCGGACGACCCGCTCGTCCTGCACCTCCAGGCGTTCCCTGCTGGTGGCGAGGATGCGGAGCTTGACCGTGGCGGCGAGCAATGACTCGGCCAGTTCGGCTGCGGCGTCGAGCACGTGCTCACAGTTGTCGAGCACCACGAGCCACTGCTGGCTGGCGGCGGCGTCGAGGAACTCGTCGAAGCTGGCGAACCCGAGCTGGCCGACGACGGCCGGCGCGAGGTCGGTGGCGTCGAGCGGTGCCAGCGAGGCGAAGAACACCGACTCGGCCGACTGCTCCTCGGCCACGGCGCGGGCCAGGGTCGTCTTCCCGACCCCGCCTGGGCCGACGAGGGTCGCCAGTCGATGGTCGTCGAGCGCGTCCCGGACCTGACGGAGATCGCCCTGACGCCCGATGAGCATGGAGCCATTCTGACAAACCGGCCGGGCGCCGTCTCCCCCGTTCCACCGGGGATCTCGTCACCGATCACGAACCGGGGTCGAGGGGCGGGCCGAGGAGGTCGAGGTCGGTCGGCAGATCGATCTCGATCGGGTCGACCGGAGGCAACTCGACGGCGGCCGGCGACTCGACCACGAGCTCGTCGAACGGCTCCAACAGGTCGGTCTCGATGACGGCCAGGTCGTCGTCGAGCGCCCCGAAGTCGGGACCCGCGTCGGCTCCGTCGACCGGGAGGACACCGTCGGCCCCGGCGACCGGCAGAGCACCCTCGACCCCGGCGACCGGGAGAGCACCCTCGACCCCGGCGACCGGGAGAGCACCGTCGGCAACGGCCGCCTCGCCGGCGGGCGGAGGGATGACGTCGGCCGCGGTGGGGGAGGCATCGTCGGCGGACTCCTGGTCGGCGGACTCCTGGTCGGCGGCCGGCGGCGACTCGGCCCCGAGGCCGTCGGCGTCGCCCTCGTCGGTCGTCGTCGACGGGTCGTCGGTCCCGGCCGACGCCTCGTCGGCCTGCTTCG
>JBCCVL010000194.1:0-10663 GCA_039195375.1 Actinomycetota bacterium | reverse complement strand
GCGGTGAAGCCGTCGAGCCCCCCGGCCATGTCGCTGTCGGCGAAACCGACGAAGGCCGCATCGAGGGCCAGGTCGAGGTCGGGCTGCTCCCAGACGAGCGACGAGGCGGCGAATCCGTTGCCGATGATCAACAGCACGGTGTGGTAACGGCTCCCGGCGGCCCCGAGCTCCTCGACGTACTCGTCGGCCAGGAGGATCGCCGTCTGCTCATCGCCCGAACGGTCGAGCCAGGCGAAGGCGATCCCGGCGACGTTGGCCCGGTCGACGGCGGCATCGAGTGCAGCGTCTGACGGGATCTCGATGAAGCGACCGTCGGCCTGCATGGCCCGAACGACGACCGGGTCGGCGGTGGTGGCCGCGGCGGCCGGCACCAGCAATCCGAACAGCAGCCCGAGCGTGGCCAGCGTCAGCGCGACCCGGCGCGAACCCACCGGCACACGGGGGGTCGGCGGCGTCGGCACCCGCGACCTCGGGGCTGTCGGAACCGGGAAGGCGTCGGTGGTCACGTGGGCGATCTTACTGCGGCGGCTGGTGGCGGCCTCTCGCTGCCTACCATGCAACGGCATGAAGGTATCTGCTTGCCGGTCACCGTTCGTGGTGGTGCTGGCGGCCATGGCGGCGCTCCTGGCGGCGTGTGGTGACGGCGACGACGTGACGACCACACCGACTGTCGTCGACGGCTCCGGTGACCAGGTCACCGAGGAGGCCGGGCCGGAGACGGACGGTTCCGGTGACCCGGCAACCGACGGCGCCACCGACGACCCGGCCGGCGATGGGGCGGCCGGCGATGAGACACCGCCTGCCTCGACCATCGTGGTCGGGGCCGATGATGGGGCTGACCGCGGCGAGGGCAACGCTCGCAGCGGCGATGCGGCCGCAGTCGATGGCGATGGCGGTGCCGACGGTGATGTTGACGGCGACGGTGATGGCGTTGTCGACGGTGATGGTGATGGCGGTGCCGCACCTGCCACGGCGCCGGCCTTCGACGTCGGCTCGTTGACCGGGGCCGAGCTGGAGGCGTTCCTGGCCAGACGCTACGAGGACTTCTGGCTGGCGTTCGGCGAGGCCAGGGAGCGGCCGAGTGCCACCCCGGCGGTCGACTTCCCCTCGCTGGCCGACCTCGCCGTCGGCGAGCAGCTCGAATCGGCCTACGCCGAGCTCGCCGACATGGCGGAGACCGGACGGGCCCTCCGGGTCCCGGCCGAGCGGGCCGTCCCCGGCGTCGACCACCAGCAGTCCCACCGGATCCGGGTCGCCACCGTCGAGGGCGGCTCGGCCCAACTGGTGGCCTGCCACGTCAACGATCGGGAGTCCTACCAGGTGGCCGACGGTGCGGTCATCAGCGACCTCGTCGTCACGGTCAAGGCCGAGGCCACGATGGTGCTGGCCGACGGCACCTGGAAGCTCGTCCGCAGCCAGGCCGTCGCCCTCGATCCGGGCGTCGGCGGCTGTTGGCTCGAGGACGAGTCGCTCTATCCCTGGTGACCCCGGTCGCCGTCGTCGGCGCCCTCCCGGCCTGATCGTCCGGACCCGCTCCGATCCGGTGCCGACGCCTCGGCCGCCGCCCTCCTGGCCCGGCGCCGGATCCACGCCGTGGTCTCCGCCCTGGCCTCCTCCTCGGCCTCGATACTGCGGTAGGCCCGACTCCACCGTCGGTGGCGGGCGAAGTTGCGGGCGAACGACGACACGTACCGAGCAGCGAAGCGGACACGACCCTGCTCCGACCACTGGCGGACGTGTACCAGCTCGTGGGCCAGCAGGGCGCTGGTCCCGTCGTCGTCGATCGGTCTGGCCAGCACCACGCGGCTCCCGATGGCCATGCCGGCGTACCCGCCCGGCAGCGCTCGGATGTGATGTACCCGCACCTCGGCCGCCAGCGCCCGGGGCAACACGTCGTAGGCGTCGAGCTCGGTCTCGTTGAGCGGGCGGCCGGCCACGATGCCAGCGTACCCGGCGGCCCTGGGCGGCAACGGGCCGCGGCCCGGCCCGTCGCGATCTGCGCCCGATCTCCTACCCTGGCCTCGACATGGACCACCGCCGAGAAGTCACGAGCTGACATGGCCCGCCATTTGCGCCGGCGGCGGCTCGGTCCGCTCTTGACCGTCGCCGGGCTCGCTGCGGCCGCGCTCCTGGCCAGCACCGTCGTTCGCCGCCTGCTGACCGGCGGCGACGCCTCCGCCGTCGCCGGCCGACGGCTCGTGGCCAGGAACCTCCGCCTCGCTCGTCTCGGCGCCAGGGGCGGGGGCCGCTACGCCCTGCATCGGGCCCGTCGGACCTTCGCCTCGGCCGAGCGGAAGACCGAACTCGACACCGAGTTCCAGCTCCGCACCGCCGAGGACGTGACCCGGGAGCTCGGGAACATGAAGGGCGCCATGATGAAGGTCGGCCAGATGGCCAGCTACCTCGACACCGGTCTGCCCGAGCCGGTCCGCCAGACACTGGCCTCGCTCCAGGCCGACGCCCCGCCGATGAGCCCCGAACTGGCGGCGGCCCAGGTCGAGGAGGCCTTCGGTCGGTCCCCCGATGACCTCTTCCTCGAGTGGGACCCGGTCCCCATCGCCGCCGCCTCGATCGGCCAGGTCCATCGGGCGATCACCGCCGATGGCGAGGCCGTTGCGGTCAAGATCCAGTACCCCGGTGTGGCCGAGGCGGTTTCGGCCGATCTCGGCAACGCCGACTGGCTGTTCGCCGGGATGGCGGCGATGTTCCCCGGCGTCGACCCCGGTCCCATCGTCACCGAGATCAAGGATCGGCTGAACGAGGAGCTCGACTACCGGCTCGAGGCGGCCAACCAGCGTCGGATCGGCGCCCACTTCGACGGCCACCCCTACATCCACGTGCCGGCCGTCATCGACCGGTACTGCACCGACCGGATCCTGACCACCGAGCTGGCCACCGGCAGCCGCTTCGAGGAGGTCGTCGGCTGGTCGAAGGCCGAGCGGGACCTGGCGGCCGAGACCCTGTTCCGGTTCTCGTTCGGGGCGATCTACCAGCTCCACATCTTCAACGGCGATCCTCACCCCGGCAACTACCTGTTCCGCCCGGGTGGCCAGGTGACCTTCCTCGACTTCGGGCTGGTCAAGCAGTTCGAGCCGGCCCAGACCCGGATGTTTGAGGACCTGATATTGGAGATGGTCTTCAACCGTGACGGGGCGGCCTTCCGATCGCTGATCGAGCGGTCCGGGATCCTCGCCCCCGATGCGCCGTTCAGCGACGAGCTGGTCGAGCGGTACTTCCGCTTCTACTACCGCTACGTGATGGATGATCGGCCGACCGTGATCGACGCCGACTACGCGGCGAAGGGCGTCGACCACCTGTTCGGGACGGGTGGCGAGTACGGCGACCTGATGCGTCACCTCAACGTGCCGCCCGACTTCGTCGTCGTGCAGCGGATCACGCTCGGGCTGATGGGCCTGTTCGCCCGCCTCGAGGCCGAGGCGAATTGGCAGGCGATCTCCCGCGAGCTGTGGCCGTTTGCCGGCGGGCCGCCGTCGACACCGATGGGCAACGAGATCGCCCGCTGGGAGCGCGAGCGCACGTCGCCGGGGGTGGCGGCGGCCGGCGACGACGGTTCGACCCCGGTCGGCGTCGAACGCTCCTGATCGTCACCCGAGCCGTCCCCGTTCCGGGCCCGGTCGCACCGGGCGGCGACCCCGCGCCCGCCCGACCGATCCGTTGGTCGGTCAGCGGGTGGTGGTCCCTCCTGGCGAGACCGTGACCGACGTGCCGGGCCGGGCGGCCCCGGCCGGGCGTCCGGCACCGGCCGGCCGCTTCGGGGCGAGGCAGTGGCCCTCGGGGCACTGATCCGGCCACGGGCCGCTCTGCCCGAGCCAGAGTGGCGGGCCGGCCGACACCTGCTCCTCGATGAGCTGGCGGATCATGGTGATGAACCGGGGGTCGGTTCCGACCGTCGCCGCACGGCGCAGCTCGATGCCGGCCGCCTCGGCGGTGGCAACGGCCTGGGTGTCGAGGTCGAACAGGACCTCCATGTGGTCGCTCACGAACCCGATCGGGACGAGCGTCACCCCGGTGGCTCCCTCGGCGGCGATGGCCTCGATGTGGTCGTTGACATCCGGCTCCAGCCACGGGATGTGCGGTGGGCCGCTGCGGCTCTGGTAGACGAGATCCCACTCGCAGTGCCCGAGTCCGGCCCCATCCATCACGAGCTGCGCCGCTTCGTGCAGCTGGGGCTCGTAGTCGCAGGACGTCGACATCGAGACCGGGATGGAGTGGGCGGTGAACACGATGCGATGGGCGCCCGAGACGATATCGGCCTCGGCGTCGCCGACCGCGGCGGCCACGTTGGCCGCCATCGGCTCGACGAAGCCGGGGTGGTTGTAGAACAGCCGGAGCTTCTGGAGCGCGGGCGCCGCCGATCCGACCGCGTCGGTCGTCCGCTCGAGGTCTTCGCGGTACTGCCGGCACCCCGAATAGGAGCTGAAGGCCGACGTGGCGAAGACCAGGGCCCGGCGGACGCCGTCGGCGGTCATCGTGGCCACGGTGTCGGCCAGCATCGGGTGCCAGTTCCGGTTGCCCCAGTAGACCGGCAGCTCGAGCCCGGCGCGTCGCAGCTCCTCGTCGAGCGCGGCGATCAGCGCACGGCAGTGGTCGTTGATCGGGGAGCGGCCACCGAACTGGGCGTACTGCTCGGCCACCTCGGCCAGACGCTCATCGGGGACGTTCCGCCCGCGGGTGACGTTGCGGAGGAAGGGGAGGACGTCGTCCGGCTGCTCGGGTCCGCCGAAGGAGAGCACCAGGACGGCGTCGTAGGGTGCGTCGGTCACGGCGCCATCGTACCGGCGGGCCAACGGCGCGTCGGGAGCGTCATCGGGCGGTGTCGGTCGGGATGCTCGGCTCGGTCTGACTCAGCTGTCGACCAGGACGGCCGCAGCTGGTTCGGCCGGGACCGGGTGCTCGCCCGGGCCGTGGCCGAGCCGACGGCGGGCCTCGTCTCGGGCCTGGATGACGGCCCGACGGCTCGGGGAGCGGGGGGCATAGCCGGCGGCTGCTCGCTCCTCGTCGTTCTCGCAGCCCCAGAACCCGTGCTCGCGGTTCAGCCGTGCGGTCTGCCGGCACTCGAGCATCACCGGGCAGGACATGCAGTACGACGCAGCGATGGCCTCCCGCTCCACGCGGCGCTCGGGGCGCTCCGCAGCCGGACCGAAGAAGACGTGGGTCAGGCCCTTGCACAGGGCCTCATCGGCCCAGTCGAAGGTGGAATCAGGGTGGATGCTGAATTCGGTGTCCATGCGTGTCCTGACAGTGTAGCGGGTAGATCTGAGCGGTCGATCAAAAAGTTGGTTCGTCCGTGCGCCGCAGCTGGATGCACCAGCGGAAAGGTTCTTGGGGGAGGTGCCTGGACCGGTAACCGACGCCAATCCGACCGGCTTCCCGAGATCTACCCAGAACGGCCCGGGTTGAAACCCGCCGACGGCATGCCACGATGCTCCGGTGCGCATCGTGACCTGGAACCTGTGGTGGCGCTTCGGGCCCTGGGAGGAGCGCCAGCCTGCCATCCGGGCCGAGCTGGCGGCCATCGACGCCGACATCGTGTTGCTCCAGGAGGTCTGGGCCGCCGACGGGCGTGACCAGGCCGAGGAGCTCGGCGAGGCCCTCGGGCTCTCGGTGGCCCGTACCACTGCGAGCGACGTGAGCCCGCAGGCCTTCGGCAACGCGATCCTCAGCCGGTGGCCGATCGTCGAGACCGACATGATCGTCCTGCCGGGGGAGACCGGCGACCCGTCCCACCGCAGTGCGCTCACCGCCGTCGTCGAGACCCCCGCCGGTCACCAGCCCTTCACCGTGACCCACCTGGCCTGGCAGTACGACGCCAGCGCCCTTCGCCTGGCCCAGGCGGCGAGGGTGGTCGACCTGGTCGCCCGCCACCGGTCGAGCGACCCACATGCGCCGCCGCCGGTCCTGGCCGGCGACTTCAATGCCGTCCCCGAGTCAGACGAGATCCGGCGGCTCACCGGCCTCAGCGCCCCCTACCGGGCGGGCCTGGTGTTCACCGATTGCTGGGCTGCGGTCGGTGAGGGCGACGGCGACACCTGGACCCGCGACAATCCGCACGCCGCCGAGGCCCTGTGGCCGCGGCGCCGGCTCGACTACGTCTTCGTGGCCTGGCCACGACCGAAGCCGCTCGGCAACCCCCGCTCGGCCCGGCTGGCCGGCGTCGACGCCGTCGACGGGATCGTCCCGTCCGACCACTACGCGGTAGTGGCCGAGCTCGACGACCGGCAGACTTGACCGGGTGTCCGCGCCACCCCCGCCCACCGGCCCCCCGGCCGGCTGGTACCCCGACCCCGAAGGCGGGTCCGGGCTCCGCTGGTGGGACGGCGCGTCCTGGTCCGCTGCGACCGAAGGCCCGTCCAATCCGCCGCCGGGCCAGGGCGGCGGCGACTCCGGACCGATCGGCCCGGTCGACCGGTTGCTCTCCGATGCGTTCCGGCTCGGCGTCAACCGGCTCGGCCACCTGCTGCCGTTCATCGTGTTGTTCGTGCTCGGCGTCGGGCTGGCCAGCTCGGCCGCGCTGTGGCTCGGACTCCGTGACACGATCCTGACCTTCGACGAGGAGGAGGCGACGTTCTCGGTCGACTACGGCGGTTCGACCGGGGCGCTCATCGTCTACGGCCTGCTCGTCCCGGTCTCCCTGCTCGGCGGCGCCGTCGTCCGGGCGGCGACGACCCGCCAGATCTGGCTCGCCCAGGCCGGCGGCTCCGAGCCGTGGACCGGCTCGCTCGCCGCTCTGACCCGCCGGTGGCGCCCGTTCCTCGCCGGCACCGTCGCCCGCTGGATCGTGTATGCCGTGCTCGGCGGCGGATTCCTGGTTGCCTCGGCGCTCGCCCCGGTCTTCGTGCTCATGTTCCCGTTCGTGGTCGCCGCCCTCGTCTGGGCCTGGCTCCGGCTGAGCCTGGTCGACCAGGCCGCCGTCCTCGGGCCAGACGGCGTCCGCCCGCTGGCCGCCAGCTGGCGGACCAGCGGCCGCCAGCCCGGCCGGCTCTTCGTCCGTCTGCTCCTGCTCGCCCTGGTGTCGCTGTCGGTCATCCTCGTCATCAGCCTCGTCGGCTCGGTCGTCACCGCACTCGCCGGGGCCCCGGGGGCCGAGCCGATCGATCCGTCCGACCAGGTCTACGACCTGAACCTGCTGCTCGGCGACAACCTGGCGGTGTTCGTCCTCAGCGCAGTGTTCGGGTCGCTGTCGCTCGGTTGCGCCTCGGTCCTGATGGCTTCGGGGGCAACGCTGCTGTACCGCAACCTGGAGGGGCCGACGGCGGACGGTCTCGTCGTCGACGAGACCGCCGATGCGGTCGCCGTCGAGCCGCAGGCCTCGATCGATGAATCGGGCTGGCCGTGAGCGACGTCGAATCGGATGTGCCGATGACCGAGAACGACGCCATCCACCCCGAACTGGTCGACGAGCAGCACCGGCTCGACCGCGCCCACGAGCTCCTCGAGGCCATGTTGGACCGGGCCCGTAGCGCCAGGGAGGTCAGCGACCGCATCGTCGAGACCGAGAACACCGTCGACGCCCAGGTCGCCCAGTACCACCTCCGCCGCCGGGAGGAGGAGCTGCGGGCCGGCTCCGGTCCGCTCTGCTTCGGTCGCATCGACACCGACGATCGCGAGCGCTGGTACATCGGTCGTCGTCACGTCGAGGACGCCGAGGCGACGCCGGTCGTGGTCGACTGGCGGGCGCCGGTGTCCGCCGGCTTCTACCGGGCCACCGCCGTCGACCCCTGTGGTGTCGACCAGCGTCGCCGCTTCAGCGTGGTCGAGCGGGAGATCGTCTCGATCTTCGACGAGGACCTCACCGATCCGGACACCGCCGGTGCGTCCGGCCTGCCCGACCCGCTGCTGGCCGAGCTGGAGCGATCGAGGACCGGCCAGATGCGCGACATCGTGTCGACGATCGCCGCCGAGCAGGACGTCATCATCCGGGCCCCACTCGACGAGCTCCTGGTCGTGCAGGGTGGTCCCGGCACCGGCAAGACCGCGGTCGGCCTGCACCGGGCCGCCTTCCTGCTCTTCCAACACCGCCAGGAGTTGCTCGACTCCCAGGTCTTGGTGCTCGGTCCGAACCCGCTGTTTCTTCGCTACATCGCCGAGGTCCTGCCGTCGCTCGGTGAGACCGCGGTCCGCCAGGCCACCCTGACCAGCCTGCTGGCGGCCAAGTACCGGGTCAGGGCGACCGACGAGCCCGAGGCGGCCCGGCTGAAGGGCGACGTCAGGATGGCGGCCGTGATCGAGGGCGCGATCCGCGACCGGATCCGGGTTCCCGCCGACGGGCTGGAGGTCCGGTCCGGTCTCGCCGTGGTGCGCTTCACCGCAGACGAACTCGACGGTCTGGTCAAGACGGTGCTGTCGCGTCGCCTACCGGTCAACGCCGGCAAGGACGTGCTGCGGCGGATGATCGTGGCCGAGGCCTGGCGGCGCTATTCGGCGAGGGCCGGTCTCGACGGCTCGTCCGAGCCGACGTTCACCGCCGAGGCCCGCACCGACAGGGGGTTCAAGGCCGCGCTCGACAAGCTGTGGCCCAACCTCTCGCCCGTCGCCCTGGTCAAGGGCCTCTACGGCACGGGTCGCCGGCTGGCGGTGGCCGCGGAGGGCATCCTGAGCGCGGACGAGCAGGCCCTGCTCCGGCGGAAGGGGGCCTCGAAGGCGGCAGAGGAACCCTGGACCGATGGCGACCTCCCGATCCTCGACGAGGCCGAAACCAGGATCAGTGGCGTGCCGAACCGCTACGGCCATGTGGTCGTCGACGAGGCCCAGGACCTGTCGCCGATGGCCCTCCGCCTCGTCGGCCGGCGGGCCGAGGGTGGTTCGATGACCGTGCTCGGCGATCTCGCCCAGGCGACGACCCCACAGGCGATCGCGTCATGGGACACCGCGGTCGGCGCCCTGACCACCGATCATCCCGACGTCACCGTCCGGCTGGCCGAGCTGACCGTCGGCTACCGGCTCCCGGCGTCGATCCTCGACGTGGCCAACCGGCTGCTTGCCTCCGCGGCGCCGACCGTGACCCCGGCCGTGTCGGTGCGGCGCGGCGGTGCCCCGCCGCTGGTGCTCTCGGTCGACGACGACGAGCTCGGCTCGGCCACGGCCGCCGAGGTGGCCGCGCTCGTCGTCGGGACGACCTCGGTCGCCGTCGTCGCCGTCGAAGCGCAGCACCAGGCACTGGAGGCCGCGCTCACCGAGGCCGGTCTGGCCGTCGACCGGGTCGGCCGGGCCGGACTCCCTGGTCGCGACGCCGTCGCCCTCGTCGGCCCGCTCGCGGTCAAGGGCCTCGAGTTCGATGCGGTCGTCGTCGTCGAACCGGCGGCCATCGTCGATGGCGACGCCGGGCTGCGGCACCTCTTCGTGTCGCTGACCCGGGCCGTGCAACACCTCGGGATCGTGCACGCCCGGCCGTTGCCTCCCGAGCTCGGTCTGGACGACACTGGTCCCCGATGAAGGACTCACTCCAGATCGGTCTGGCCGGATCGGCGAGCTATGCGGTCACCGACGACATGTCGCCGCCCCACCTGCCCAACAAGGTGCTGTCGACCCCGGACATGGTCCGTCTCATCGAGATGACCTGCCTGACGGGTGTGCAGGAACACCTCGACGACGGCGAGACGACCGTCGGCATTCACGTCTGCGTCAGCCACGCAGCGCCTGCGGCCTCCGGCGAGGAGGTCGAGGTGAGCTACGAGATGGCCGACCGTGACCGGAAGAAGCTCGTGTTCACGACCCGGGTGGCGTGCGGTGACACCGTGGTGTCCGAGGGGACCCACGAGCGCTTCGTCGTCGGCGGCTGATCGCCACCTCTACCAACTGGCGCCGGAGTCCTCGTCCTCGTCGGCCGACGGGTCGTCGCAGGCGTCGCCCGCCGTCGTCCCCGCAGCGCCGACCTCGGCCCCTGGCAGGGTGAAGCAGGCATCGACATCAAACGGCGGTGTCTCGTCGTTGCGCCAGAACAGCAGCTTGTCGAGCAGGCTCATTCGTCGACTCTAGCCCGCCGGTCCGGTCGGTCTCGCCGGCATGGCCGGTCGGCTCTCGCCCGTTCAGGTGGTCTCGGTGGCACAGTCGGCACAGCGGCCGTGCAGGACGAGCGCACCCGAGTCGGCGGCGAAGCCGGGCGGGGCCAGGCGGGTGAGATCCGTGCCGATGTCGACGTCGGTGATCGAGCCGCAGTCACCGCAGACGGCGTGGTGGTGCTCGACGTTGGCGTTCGGGTCGTAGCGGACCGGCTGACCGGCGACGGCGAACTCGCCGACCTCGCCCGTCTCGACGAAGGCGGCGAGCGCCTTGTAGACCGTCGCCCGCCCGATCTCGGGGATGCGGGCCCTGGCCTGGGGCAGCAGGTCGTCGGCGGTCACATGGCGATCGGTCCCGTCGAGGGCCTCGGCGATCGCCCGACGCTGGGCGGTCAGCCGCAGCCCGGAGGCTTCGAGGCGTTCGACGAGTGTGGCCATGCTGCAGTCTAGGTCGATCGAGACTCGTTCGCAAACGAGACTCAATGTGACACGAGACTCGATATGAACAGAGACTCCGTCTCGATAGACTGGACGGAGACGAGAACCGCACACACGACACCAGAGGAGTCTCTGATGAACCCCACCCCCGTCATCGACATCGGTATCGACGAGACCGACCGCAAGGCGATCGCAGACGGGCTCTC
>JBCCVL010000193.1:0-10846 GCA_039195375.1 Actinomycetota bacterium | reverse complement strand
GCCTTGCCAGAACGGGGGACCCCCGACGGGTCCGAGGTCGACACACTACCGCCGGTTCGGCCCGAGGTCGATCACCTCCACGTGCCGGTCGCCGGGCCGGCGTCGTCGGTCGGCGTCGGCCCGTCAGCCGGCCAGCGGGGGAGCGACCCGGATCTGTCGTCGCATGGCGAGGGCGAGGACGACGGCACCGAGCTCGATAACCAGGATCACGGCCGTCGACGTCGCCGGGATGCCGACGTCGACGATCGACAGGAGGCGTCCGACGCCTCCGAGGAAGATGGAACCGGTGACAAAGACGAGGGCATCAGCCCGCTGCTCGATCCGGGCAACGCACCACAGTGCCAGCAGAGCGACGCCGAGATAGATCCCGCCGAAGTAGCGGTAGGTGCTGTCGAGCGCCGGGTCGACGTCGGCTTCGCCGACGAAACGCTCGGTGCCGATCGCCAGCGCCAGGATCGACGACGCCAGTGGGATCAGGGCAAGCACGAGGAACACCGCCTGCCACGCCCGCCGGCCGGGGAGGTGGGCGTTGGCGGATGTCGCCGGCGAATGTGGACGATCGGTCATGTTCATGACGACAAAAATACGACCATCTGTCCATGTTTGACAACCCGTCGCTACACTCCGAGGCGTGGCTCTCGACACACCGGGCGTCGTCCGGGCACCGCAACAGGACCGGAGTCGGCGAGCGGTCCGCCGGCTGCTCGATGCGGCCGAAGCCGCGTTCGCCGAGCAGGGCTACGACCGGGCGAGCGTTCGTGACATCGCAGCCAGGGCCGAGGTCCCGAAGGGGAGCCTCTACCAGTTCTTCCGCAACAAGGAGGCCCTGCTCGATGCGGTCGTGGCCGACCTCACCGACGAGGTCGATCGGATCTTCGCCGAGCTGGCCACCATCGACGTCGACCCGGCCACGACCGGGCGGTCCTCCGTCGAGTCGATGGTCGACCACGTCATCGGTGGCGTGATCGACCTCGCGGCCCGTCGCCCCGCATTCCGAACGCTGTTCTCGGGCCTGGCGGCCGCCGGCCCACTGGCCGAGGCGGGGAGCCGGCTGCGCGAGCACT
Source organism: Actinomycetota bacterium (assembly GCA_039195375.1). Lineage (GTDB taxonomy): Bacteria > Actinomycetota > Acidimicrobiia > Acidimicrobiales > SZUA-35 > JAHELU01. The sequence continues at coordinate 9,782 of JBCCVL010000193.1, read as the reverse complement.
ACCGCTCGCACACCGAAGCGGTGATGGCCGGCGCCGACCCGCCCCCGACCGTCGGCGACGAGCGGGTGAGCACCGTCTGCACCGAGATCGCCAGGGGCCTGCTTCCCCGGATCGTCGACGAGCACGGCCGGCTCGACACCGAACTCGCCCCCGAGCTCTCGTTTGCCATCACCGGGTACCTCACCTCGGTGCAGCGGCGGGCCGAGCGCCGGTGAGCGCGGCCGGCCGGGGTCCGGCCGGGCCCGGGTTCGATCAGCCCGGACCCGGCCCCGTCGGCTCGATCAGGACCGCTACTCGCCGTTCTCCCGCAGCTCGACCTCGACACGGGACCAGCCGTCACCGGTGACGTCGAGGTCGCCGACCAGGTCGACGGCCGCCTCCGAGTAGGTGGTCGTGAAGGCGTCGGCATCGGGGGCCGCGGCCAGCACGCCCTCGGCGGTGGCGATCTCGATCGTCTGGTCCCACAGCGCCTGATCCATCACGCCGGCGCCGCCTGGCGACGGCCAGATCAGCCCGTTGATCTCGTTCAGCTGCCACTCCTGGTGCGACTGGCCGAGCGTCGGTCCGTTGGCCAGCACGACGTCGACGCAGGCATCGGCGTTGTCCCTGCACCAGGCCCAGCCCTCGATCGAGGCGGCGATGAACCGGGTGGTCTGATCGTCGTAGGCCTCGTCGCCGAGCTTGCTGCCGTCGGCCCAGATCGCGTCCTGGAGCATGGCCGTGCCGACGTCGTTCCAGTCGATCACCGTCAGGTCCTCTGGCTGGAACAGCTCACCGGTCTCGGGATTGACCGTCTCGAGCACCTGGGCGTACTCGTTGTAGATCATGGCCTGGGCGGCGTCGATCTCGCCGGCGATCAGGGCCTGCATGTCGAAGTTCTGTTGCACGACCTCGTAGTCGGTGTCCGGTTCCAGTCCGGCGGTGCGGCCGCCGGCCAACAGCTCGAACTCGTTGCCGAATCCCCACGAGCCGATCTTGCGGCCGGCGAAGTCGGCTGGCCCGGTGATCCCGGCGTCGGCGAACGACACCTGCAGGGTCCCGGAGCGCTGGAAGATCTGGGCCACGTTCACCACGTCGACGCCCTCGGCCCGCGACACCAGCGCCCGGGGCACCCAGGAGATGGCGTAGTCGGCCGCGCCGGAGGCCAGCTGCTGCTGGGGCACGATGTCGACCCCGCCCTCGAGGATGGTCACGTCGAGGCAGTACGCGTCGTAGAAGCCCTCGTCGACCGCGGCGTAGTAGCCGGCGAACTGGGCCTGGGCGAACCACTGCAGCTGCAGCGAGACCTCGTCGACGCTGTCGCAGTCGCCACCGCCCCCGGCGGCCGAGTCGTCGTCATCGCCTCCGCAGGCGGCGACCGCCAGCGCCAGTGCCAGGGGTGCGGCGAGCATCCGCCACCATCGCCTCGTGCGTCGGTCCGCCGTTCGGTTGGTTCGCATGGTCATGGTCCCTCTCTCTGGAGTGGTCGGTTTGGCCTGGCGATCCGCTCGATGGCGACCGCGAGGAGGAAGAGGCCGAGGCCGATCCCGCTGGCCACGACGATGGCGGCCCAGGCTGCGTCGTATCGGGCGAAGCTGGCGTTCTGGGTGATCACCGGGCCGATCCGGCTCTGGGGTCCGCCGAAGTACTCGGCCACGATGGCGGCGATGACGCTGAGCGGGGCGGCGAGGCGCAGCGAGGTGAGGAAGAACGGGAGGGCGTTGGGGATGCGGACCCGGCGCAGGATCGTGGTCTCGGATGCGGCGTAGGACCGCATCAGCTCCAGCTGGTCCGGATGGACCTCGGTGAGGCCCCGCGCGGTGTTGATGAACACCGGGAAGAACACGACGACCAGCACCACCGCCTGGTTCGAGAAGGTGCTGGTCAGGCCGAACCAGGCGTTGAAGATCGGGGCAAGGGCCACGATCGGGGTGGCGTTGAGGGCGACGGCGAACGGCGTGAACGCCTCGCCGAGGCGGGTGAACCGCACGGCGACGAGCGCCAGGACGACGCCGAGGACGACGCCGAGGAGCAGCCCGGTGACGGCGATGATCCCCGTGTTGAGCCCGGCCTCGCGGAGGGGCACGGTGCCGAGGGTGTCGGCGCTCCCCGCCCACTGCTCGCCGAGCGCAGCGGCGATCGAGCTCGGCCTCGGCAACAGGAACTCCTGCACGCCGAAGAGACGGACGAGACCCTCCCAGGCCCCGAGCAGCACCAGCCCGACGACGATCGCCGGCCCGGCGGCGGTCAGCCGTGACCACGCTCGGCTCACTCGGCGGCCTCCACCGCCCGCAGCGCCTCCCGGATCTCGGTCGCGGTGGCGAAGAAGTCCGGGTGCTCCCGCAGCTCGGCGGTCCTGGCCCGGATCGGCACGTGGACGATCGAGTGGATCCGGCCCGGTCGGGGTGACAGCACCACCACCCGGTCGGAGAGGAACGCCGCCTCGGGGATCGAGTGGGTCACGAACACCACGGTGGTGTCGAGGTTGGCCACGATGCCGAGCAACTCGTCCTGCATGTGCTCGCGGGTCATCTCGTCGAGGGCCCCGAACGGCTCGTCCATCAGCAGCAGGCGCGGTCGGAAGGCGAGGGCCCGGGCGATCGCCACCCGTTGCTGCATCCCGCCGGACAGCTGCCACGGGTAGCGATCGCCGAAGTCGGGGAGCTTGACCAACTCCAGCATCTCCGCCGAACGGGCCCGGCGGTCGGCCTTCGACCAGCCCATCAGCTCGAGCGGCAGTTCGATGTTGGCCGCCACTGTCCGCCAGTCGAACAGCCCGGCGCTCTGGAAGGCCATGCCGTAGTCCTGGTCGACCCGGCCGCGCTCGGCCGACTTGCCGAAGACCGAGATGGAGCCGCCGGTGAGCGGGAGCAGATCGGCGATCAGACGGAGCAGGGTGGACTTGCCGCACCCGGACGGGCCGATCAACGACACGAACTCGCCGGCGGCGATCGTCAGATCGATGCCGTCGATCGCCGTCAGCGCCTCGTCGGTCCCGGCGCCGAACACCTTGACCGCGCCCCGCACCGCCACCGCGGCGTCGGTCCGGTCATCGTCGATCCGTTCAGCCGCCGCGTTGTCCGACTCCGCCGCTGGTTCCGCCGTCGCCATCGATCAGGTCTCCCCCTCTGTCCTCGCTCCGCAGCTCAGCTCAGCTCGGCCCCACGACCCCGCGTCGCTCGCCGCTCGGCCAGGCTGGCCAGCCAGAACACGAACAGGCCGAGCAGGCCGGCCGCCACCACGGCCGCGTACAGCTTCTCAGGTCCGGTGGTGTAACGCCCGGCGAAGTCGAGGATGACCCGGCCGAGCCCGCCGCGGACCCCGGCGGAGATCTCGCCGACGATCGCCCCGACCACGCTGAGGGTGGCCGCCAGCTTGAACGCCGGGAACAGGTAGGCCCTCGCTGCCGGGAACCGCAGCTTGACCACGGTCTGCCACCACGAGGCGGCGTAGGACCGCATGAGCTCGACCGCCTCCTGGTCGGGTGACTTGAGTCCGGCCAGGCCGTTGACGGCGACCGGGAAGAACGTGAGGTAGGCCGCGATCAGCGACACCGCCTGGGTGTCGCTGAGGAAGGTCGTCCGACCCCAGGTCACGACGATCGGGGCCAGAGCGATCAGGGGCACGGTCTGGCTGATGTTGATCCACGGCACCAGGCCACGATCGAGGAACCGGGAGCGCAGCATGAGGAGCGCAAGCCCGAGACCGACGATCGCACCGATGGCGAAGCCGAGCGTCGCCTCCCGCAGGGTGAACCACGCCGAGCGGAGCAGGAACACCGCCAGCGTCTCGCTCCGCCCCCGCTGCACCGGCTCGGCGAACGCGCCGACGATCTCCCAGACGTGGGGCATCGTCAGGTCGTCGGTTGCGACCGGGAGCCAACCCGGGCCGGTCTCGGGACCGATCGCCTGCCCGAGCAGCTTGTAGCTCTCCCACACCGCAGCCAGGGCGAGCCCGACGGCGGCGATGGCGAGCGGTCGTGCGAGACGCCTCACCCCAGCTCCATGGTCGCGCCGCCGGCTCAGTCGTTCGTCGGGAAGCCCAGGTCGACGGTGCTGGTGGCCGGGTCGGGCCAGCGGGTCGTGATCACCTTGGCCTTGGTGTAGAACCGGACGCCCTCGGGCCCGTACATCGTCGTGTCGCCGAACAGCGAGTCCTTCCAGCCGCCGAAGCTGTGGTACGCAACCGGCACCGGGATGGGCACGTTGATGCCGATCATCCCGGCGTCGGCCTCGTCCTGGAACCGGCGGGCCGCCCCGCCGTCACGGGTGAAGATGGCGGCGCCGTTCCCCCACGGGTTGGTGCGGATCAGCTCGACCGCCTCGGCGTAGGTGTCGACGCGGACGACCGAGAGCACCGGCCCGAAGATCTCGTCGGTGTAGACGCTCATGTCGGTCGTCACCTCGTCGATGAGGCTGGCACCGAGGAAGAAGCCGCCGCCGTCGAAGTTCCGGTCACGGCCGTCGACCACCACCCTGGCCCCGGCGTCCGCGCCGGCCTTGATGTAACCGGCCACCCGCTCCTTGGCGTCGCGGGTGATGAGCGGGCCCATCTCCGAGGCCGGGTCGTCTCCCGCGCCGACCACCAGCTTGTCCATCCGGGTCCGAACGGCCTCGACCAGCTTGTCGGCCACGTCACCGACGGCGACGGCGACCGAGATGGCCATGCACCGCTCGCCGGCCGAGCCGAATGCGGCCGACACGGCGGCATCGGCGGCCAGGTCGACGTCGGCGTCCGGCAGCACGATCATGTGGTTCTTGGCCCCGGCGAGGGCCTGGACCCGCTTGCCGTTCGCATTGGCGGTATCGAAGACGTACTTGGCGATCGGGGTCGAGCCGACGAAGCTGACGGCCTTGACGTCCGGGTGGACGAGCAGCCGGTCGACCGCCTCCTTGTCGCCGTTGATCACGTTGAGCACGCCGGGTGGGAACCCGGCCTCCTGCGCCAACTCGGCGATGAGCAGGGCCGCCGACGGATCCCGCTCCGACGGCTTGAGCACGAACGTGTTGCCGGTTGCGAGGGCGTTCGGGATCATCCAGAGCGGCACCATGGCCGGGAAGTTGAACGGGGTGATGCCGGCCACCACCCCGAGCGGCTGGCGGATGCTCGACACGTCGACCCCGGTCGAGGCTTGCACGCTCAGGTCGCCCTTCAGCATCTCGGCGATGCCGCAGGCGTATTCGATGTTCTCCAGCCCGCGGGCTACCTCGCCGAGGGCATCCGACTTGACCTTGCCGTGCTCGGCGGTCAGCGCGTCGGCGATGGCATCGGCGTTCCGGTCGACCAGGTCCCGGTAGGCGAACATCGTCTTGGTCCGTTTGGCCAGGCTGGCGTCGCGCCAGCTGTCGAAGGCGGTGGCGGCCGAGGCGACGGCGGCGTCGACCTCGGCGACGCTGGCCAGCGCCAGCTCGCCGGTCTGCTCACCGGTGGCCGGGTTGTAGACCGGCGAGGTCCGACCCGAGGTCCCGGCCACCTCGGCGCCGTCGATCAGGTGATGGATCTGCTTCATGTCCTGCTGCTCCTGTGTGGGCTCGATGTCGTCTGCGGGGCCGACCCGGTCAGACGAGGTACTGGCTGAGGCTGCGGCGCAGGTAGCGCCCGTGGCCGGCCCGCCCGTTGTAGCTCCCGTTCTCGATGATGACCTCGCCCCGCGAGAGCACGGTGTCGACCCGGCCGCGGATCTCGATGCCCTCGTAGGCCGAGTAGTCCATGTTCATGTGATGGTTGTCGACGCTGATCGTCCACGTGGCGTCGGGGTCGTAGAGGACGATGTCGGCGTCGGCCCCCGGCTGGATCACGCCCTTTCGTGGGTAGAGACCGAACATGCGGGCGGGGGTGGTGGCGCACAGCTCGACCCACCGGGGGAGGGTGATCTCGCCCTGGACGACGCCCTGGTAGATGAGGTCCATGCGGTGCTCGACGCCGCCGATCCCGTTCGGGATGGCCCGGAAGTCGTCGAGGCCGAGCTCCTTCTGGTCCTTCATGCAGAACGGGCAGTGGTCGGTGGCGACCACGGAGAGGTCGTTGGTTCGCAGCCCGTTCCACAGGTCGGCGTGGTGGTGCTCGTGCTTGGATCGCAGGGGGGTCGAGCAGACGTAGCCGGCGCCGGCGAACCCCGGGGCGCCAAGGTGGTCCTCGAGGTTGAGGTAGAGGTACTGCGGGCACGTCTCGGCGAAGACGTTGGCGCCGTTGCTCCTGGCCGCCGCCACCTGCTCGAGGGCCTGGCTGGCCGACAGGTGCACGATGTACAGCGGCGCTGCGCCGACCTTGGCCAGCTGGATCGCCCGGTGGGTGGCCTCGGCCTCCAGCTCGGGCCGGCGGACGTAGCCGTGGTTGATCGGCTCGGTCTCCCCCCTGGCCACGGCCTGCTCGGCCAGCAGGTCGATGGCGATGCCGTTCTCGGCGTGCATCATGATCATCGACCCGTTGGCCGCCGCCTGCTGCATGGCCAGCAGGATCTGGCGATCGTCGGACAGGTAGACCCCCGGATAGGCCATGAACAGCTTGAAGCTGGTGATGCCCTCCTCGACGAGGCTGTCCATGGCCTTGAGCGAGGTCTCGTTGACGTCGCCGATGATCTGGTGGAACGCGTAGTCGATGGCGCAGTTGCCCTCGGCCTCGGCGAAGCGGGCCTCCAGGCCCTCCTGGACCTGCTCACCGACCATCTGCACCGCGAAGTCGATGATCGTCGTCGTCCCACCCCAGGCTGCAGCGGTGGTGCCGCTCTCGAAGTCGTCCGAGGCGAAGGTCTCACCGAAGGGCACACCCATGTGGGTATGGGCGTCGACCCCGCCGGGGATGACGTACCGGCGGGTTGCGTCGATGATCCGATCGGCGCCACGGGCGGCGCTGGCGGCGAGCTCGCTTCCGGGGGCGAGCAGGGCGACGATCGTCTCGCCGTCGATCAGCACGTCGTAGCGGTCGGCCCCGGTCGAGCTGATGACCGTGCCGCCGGTGATCAGCGTCGACATGGCGGTGGGTCCGTCGTCACGAGATCTCCCGGACGGCGGTGTCGATGGCGGCGAGCCCCTCGTCGATCTCGTCGTCGGTCACGTTGAGCATCGGGGCCATGCGCACCACGTTGCCATACAGGCCGCCCTTGCCGACGAGCAGGTGGTGGCGCTTGGTCGCCTCGAGCAGCTCGCCGGCGTGGCGGGCCGACGGCTCCAGGCCCGAGCCGGCCGGGTCGACGGTCTCGATGGCCTGCATCAGGCCCTTGCCCCGTACCTCGGCCATCCACGGGGTCCCGGCCGCGATGCGGTCGAGCCCGGCCCGAAAGCGAGCCCCCGTCGCCTTGGCGTTGGCCTGCAGGTCGTTGTCGAGGACCTCGCCGATAGTGGCCAGCCCGGCTGCGGCCGAGAGCGGGTTACCGCCGAAGGTCGAGAAGTTCAGCACGTCGATCGAGTCCATGATGTCGGCCCTGGCCACGACGCCGGCCAGGCTCAGGCCGTTGCCGACGCCCTTGGCGAACGTCAGCATGTCTGGCACGATCCCGTGGGCCTCATAGCCCCAGAAATGGTCGCCGGTGCGCCCCCACCCCGTCTGGACCTCGTCGGAGATGAACAGGATCCCCCGGTTGGCCAGCTCCTTGTGCATGGCCCCGAAGAACCCGTCCGGCGGGGTGGCGAAACCGCCGACGCCCTGGATCGGCTCGGCGATCATCGCCGCGACGTCGCCGGCCGAGGTCATGGTCAGCAGCTGGTCGAGGTCGTCGACGCAGGCGTCGGTGTAGGCCTCGTCGTCGAGTGGGGCGAAGGGGCTGCGCAGCTTGTAGGGCCCCTGGACGAACGTGACCTGGAGGCCGGAGAGGCTGGTCGACGACCACGAGCTGTGCGACGTGATCGCCTGGGCGGTGAAGGACCGGCCGTGGTAGCTGTTGCGCATCGCCAGGATCTGGTTGGATCTCCGGTACGAGGTGGCCAACAGGATGGCGGTGTCGTTGGCCTCGGTGCCGGACGGGGTCAGGAAGACCCTGGCGTCTGGGATGCCAGACAGTGCCGCGATCTTCTCGGCCAGGGCGATCATCGGTTCCGACAGGTACAGCGTCGAGGTGTGCATGACCTTGGCCGCCTGGGCCTGGACGGCGGCCGTCACCGAGGGGTTGTCGTGACCGATCATCGTGGTCAGCACACCGCCGAAGAAGTCGAGGTAGCGGTTGCCGTCGAGGTCGTACACGTAGCTGCCCTGGCCGCGGTCGATGGCGATCGGCTCTGCGTAGTAGGGGCTGAGGAACGACGGCAGGGCCCGGCGGTAGCGCCGGTGGAGTTCGGCGGTGTGCGTCGGGGCGGAGGTGTCGGTCACGCAGATGGCTCCGAGTCGAGGTGCTGACGGTGGCCGACGCGCTGGCGCCGCCCGGTGTGTCGTTACCGTATTGATCGGACGCCGTCGGAACAAGAGGCTCCTTGTTGTATACAAAAGAAGCACCGATGGGATCCCCGACCGACCAGATCGATCTGCTCCGGCACCGCCGCACCGCCGCACGGGACGGCGTCGATGCTGGTTGGATCGCCAAGGCGTTCGGGTCGATGATCGCACAGGGCGTGGTCGAGCCGGGGGAGAAGCTGGCCCCCGTGCGAACCGTGGCCGCCGAACTCGGCGTGAGCACCTCGACGGTTGCCGAAGCCTGGTCGATCCTGCGGAGCCACGGCCTGATCGTCACCGACCGACGACGGGGGACCACGGTGCAGCCTCCCCGGGTGCACGGTCGGTCCCGCTACTGGCGGGTGCCGATCGAGCCGGGGACGCTCGAGCTCGATCTCAGCACCGGCACCCCCGATCCGGCGCTGCTCCCCGCCATCGAACCGATCCTGGCCAGCATCAGCGCCGAGGTCGAGGTCACCTCGTACCTGGAGCCGGCCATCGTGCCCGAGCTGGAGGTCGAGCTTCGGGCCCGCTGGCCCTCTGAGCCGCCGGCGTTGCTGGTGGTCGACGGCGCCAACGACGCGCTCGACCGGGTGGTCCGATCGCTGGTCCGCCTCGGCGACCGGGTCATCGTCGAGGATCCGAGCTACCCCCTGCTGCTCGACCAGCTGGAGGCGGCCGGGGCCGACGTGGTCGGCGTGTCCCTCGATCGCGACGGTCCCGATCTCGACGCCCTGACCGCGGCGCTCGGCGGGGAGGGCGGCGCCGGCGCCCGCGCCCTGTTCCTGCAGACGGGTGCCAACAACCCGACCGGGATCTCGCTCTCGCCTGAGCGGGCAGCGGCCATGGTCGAGCTGCTCCGGCCGCTCGACACGGTGGTCGTCGAGGACCACTACCCGGGCCTGACCGGCCCCCGGGCCGAGGTCACGCTCGGGACCGCGCTCCCGGACCGGGTGATCCGGGTCCACAGCTTCTCGAAGACCCATGGGCCCGACCTGCGGATCGCGGCCCTTGGCGGGCCAACGGACCTGCTCGACGAGATCGAGCGGCGGCGTCAGCTCGGGCCCGGGTGGACGAGCCGGCTCCTGCAGCGGGTCCTGCTGGAGATGTTGCGACGACCCGAGGTCGACGAGGGGGTGGCGAGGGCGGCCGAGATCCATCAGGTCCGGCGCCAGGGCCTGAGTCGGGCGCTCGGCGATCTCGGGCTGGACGTGATCGATGGGGCCGGGCTCAACCTGTGGGTGCCGGTGGCCAACGAGCACCGGGCCACGGTCTCACTCGCCGCCAACCGCATCGGGGTCGCCCCGGGTGAGCCCTTCCGGGTCGACGACAGACGCCATCACATCCGGGACACGTCGGCCCGTATCGGGGGCTCCATCGAGGGGGCCGCCGCCGCCACCGGCACCGCGGCGACCACGCCCGCGGCCTGAGTGCCTCGGCCG
>JBCCVL010000192.1:0-10867 GCA_039195375.1 Actinomycetota bacterium | reverse complement strand
GTGGCGGCGGCCGAGGTGCTGCAGTAGCGGACGGCGCGGGCTCCTCGCCGGTCAACCGGAGCGTGCGGCCAGGCGGTCGGCCAGCAGGTCGGGGCGGTTGGTGTTGATGCCGTCGACCCCGAGGTCGAGCAGCTGGTCCATCGTGTCCGGGTCGTCGATCGTCCACGGGACGACGGCCAGGCCCCAACCACGGGCGTCGTCGACGAGGCCGGGGGTCAACAGCTCGAACCCGGCCGCCCGTTCGGGGATCTGCAGGGCGTCGTAGGCGGGGCGGACGAGACCGCTCAGGTTGGCCCGGTGCAGCAGATAGAAGGTGCGGACCTCGCCCCCGGTCGCCGAGGTGGCGACGTCGGGGCAGGCCGAGCGGAACGCATCCATGTTCGGCTGGGTGAAGCTCGACACCAGTACCCGCCGCTCCAGACCGGCCCGGAGGATGGCGGCGCAGAGCTCGTCGGCGGCATCGGGGACGGTCTGCTTGATCTCGATCCCGTAGCGGACGCGGTCGCCGAACTCGGCGAACAGCTCGTCGACGGTCACGATCCCGAGCCTGGTGTCCCGCCAGGGGTGGGGACCGCGCTCGTCGTCGACCGGGCCGCCGACGGGGGTGAACGCCGACCCGAAATCGAACGTGCGCAACTCGTCCAGCGTGAGGTCGCGGACCGCACCGGTGCCGTCCGACGTCCGGTCGACCGTCTCGTCGTGGATCAGCACGAGCGCACCGTCGGCGGTCCGATGGAGGTCGGTGTCGAGCACGTCGACGCCGAGCTCGACGGCGTGACGGAACGCCTCCATGGTGTTCGACGGGCGCAGGAGCTCGCCTCCCTGGTGGGCGACGACCATCGGGACCTCGGCCCGGTCACCGAGGTCGAAGAACGGCGCCACCGGTTGTGGCTCGTGCCGCCACCCCGAGACGGCGTACAGGCCCGGGGCGAGCACCAGGCTCGTCGCTGACACCAATGCCAGCGCCAGCCACAGCCGTCGCCCCGCCGCCAGTGGCCACCGGCGCCGCGGCCGTCGGCTGGGGCTCAGCTCGCCGGCGCCGTCGCCGCCTGGATCGCCATCCATATCCGCTCCGGGGTGCACGGGAGGTCGAGATGCTCCACACCGAGGTGGGCGATGGCGTCGAGCACGGCGTTGTGGACTGCGCCGGTCGCCCCGACCGTGCCGGACTCGCCGACGCCCTTGAAGCCGAGCTGGTTGAAGCTCGACGGGGTGGCCGACGGGATCACCTCGAAGCTCGGCAGCTGATCGGTGGTCGGGATCGGGTAGTCGAGCAGGCTCGAGGTGAGCTGGTTGCCGGCATCGTCGTGCACGATCACCTCGCCGAGTACCTGCCCGACGGCCGACGCGATGCCGCCGTGGAGCTGGCCCTCGACGATCGTCGGGTTGACGACGGTGCCGGCGTCGTCGACCGCGACCAGCCGGCGCAGCGTGACCAGCCCGGTCTCGGTGTCGACGTCGACGACGGCGACGTGGGCGCCGGAGGGGAACGTGTTACGGCCCTCGGTGTCGTAGAACTCGCCGCAGCTGAGCTCGGCATCGCCGTCTGCGTCCGCGCCGGCGGCTCCGGTGATGGCCGCCGTCGCCACCTCCCCCCACGACATCGACCGGGCCGGCGTGCCGACCACGTGGAAGCCCGAACCGTCGTCGGCGACGACGACGTCGTCGACCGCCGCCTCCAACTCGTCTGCCGCCCACCGCCTGGCCCGCTCCCGCACCTCGGTGGCCGAGCGGTGGATGGCGATCCCGGCGGTCTGCAACGAGCGGGACCCGACGGCGCCGACGCCGGAGGCGATGGCGTCGGTGTCGCCCTCGACGACCCGGATCCGCTCGATCGGCAGGGTCAGCGCAGCAGCGGCGATCTGGGCCCAGGTGGTGGCGTGGCCGTGGCCCTGTGAGGTGGTGCCGGTGACCACCGTCGCCGTGCCGTCCGGCTCGATCGTCACCGAGGCCTCCTCGCCGCCGCCACCGGTGGTCATGTGGCTGTAGCTGGCCAGGCCGATGCCGAGCGCCAGCACCTCCCCCGTCGCCCGGCGCCTGGCCTGCTCAGCCCGGAGCTCGTCGAACCCGGCGGCGGCGAGGGCCCGCTCGAGGTCACCCGGGTAGTCGGCCTCGTCGTAGACCGCACCGGTCGGGGTGGTGTACGGCAGCTGCGCTGGACGGATCAGGTTGCGGCGGCGGACCTCGGTCGGGTCGATGCCGACGGCGGCTGCGAACCGGTCGACGACCCGCTCGAGCGCGGCGACGTAGGGGCTGCGACCGGCCCCCCGGTAGGCCGAGGTCGGCGGCCGGTTGGTCAAGACGCCGACCGAGGTGAACTCGACGTGTCCGATGTCGTAGCAGCCGTTGGCCATCTTCATCGTGTAGCCACCGGGGAGCTGGAGGCCGACGAGCGGGTAGGCCCCGCCGTCCTTGACCACGTCGGCCCGCAGTGCGGTCAACCGGCCGTCCCGATCGCCGGCGAGCGTCAGGGTGATCCGCTCACCCCGACCCTGTGTTGCGGTTGCGAAGTACTCCGAGCGGGTCTCGTGCCAGCTGACCGGCCGGCCGAGGCGGCGGGCGAGGACCGGCACGAGGTACTCCTCGGGGGTCCGGGTGGTCTTGCCCCCGAACCCACCGCCGACGGCCGGGGCCACCACCCGGATCGCGTCCGCTTCGACCCGCAGCACCCGGGCCAGCCCGCTGCGGAAGGCGTGGGGCGTCTGGGTCGCCGCCAGCACCTCGAGGCGACCGTCGTCGAGTGGCTCGGCGGTGACGGCCCTGGCCTCGATCGGCGTCGGGAGCTGGCGAGGGCTCCACTGGGCCAGCTCGACCACGACCCGCTCGGGCCCCGGCTCGAACCTGGCCGGATCCGGTGCGTGGCCGCCGACGACCCGGCTCTCCTCGATCACGGTCGCGGCCAGCGCATGGTCGAGGTCGAGGACGGGCTCGGTCGGATCGAGGTCGACCACCACCTGCTCGGCGGCGTCGACCGCCTCGGCCGTCGTCTCGGCGACGACGGCGACGATCGCCTCGCCGGCGAAGCCGACCCGGTCGACCGGGAGCAGGGCCTGAGCCAGCTCGGGGCCGAAGGCCGTGCTGTAGGGGCCGACGTTGTCGACGGTCGGGTCCGCGTCGAGGTCGTGCCCGGTGAGCACGGCGACCACGCCGGGCTCACCCAGCGCAGCCGACGTGTCGATCCCGGTGATGACCGCCGAAGCCAGCGGCGAGCGGACGAAGGCGACGTTGACGGCGGTCCGCTCGGTCCGCAGGTCGGCGACGAACCCGGCGGCTCCGGTCACCAGCTGCCGGTCCTCGACCCGCCGAACGGGCGAACCGATGGCGGGCGGCGACGAGCTGCTTGGTGCGATCGAGACCACGGCGTCCTCCTGGTGCGGTGCGGGCGAGCGCTCACCCGCAGTGTCGCACAGCTCCGTTCGGTTGCCGCCGGCGCCGACGAGGATCCGCCCGCCGGTGCCGGGACGCGGAGCGGCCCGGGCGTCCGTGGGCCGGGACGCCCGGGCCACGCATGCACCGGGATGTGGGAGTGAGGGGAAGGGACCCGGTGCAGGCGAACCGGGGTGGGGTCAGCCCACCCGCTGGGGCTCGGAGGGGTCGGCCGGCTGGTTCGGGTCGACCGGCCGGCCGGTGACGTCGATGACGGGGCCGGTTGAGCGGAGGTCCCACCACTGCGGCGGCGCCCACTCCCGACGCTTGATGAGGAACCGGGCCCGCATGGCCTCGGCCCTGGCGCTGGTGACCACGAACCAGCCGATGACCATGGTCCAGAGGCCAGCCCCGCCGTTCAGGAAGCTCCAGAAACCGAAGGCGACGATGGCCCAGCCGAGCACGCGGCCGACCTCGGCCGCTGAGATCGTGGCCTGCTCACGGTCACCACGTCGCTTCCAGAGGGCGGCCTGGAGGACGCGGCCGCCGTCGAGGGGCAGGGCGGGGATCATGTTGAAGACGGCCATGATCAGGTTGATGACGCCGAGGATGGTGAAGGCGGCGACCAGGAGGGCGGGGACACCGAGCGCTCCGGCGACGCCGGCGGCGGCGAGGGAGCCGGCTCCGATGGCGACGCTGACCGCCGGGCCGGCGAGGGCGATGCGAGCGGCGGCGCCGGGGTTGTCCGCCTCCGACTCGAGTTCGGCCACGCCGCCGAGTGCGAACAGGTTGATGGCCCGGGTGCCGACGCCGTTGTTGCGGGCGACGAGGGCATGGCCGAGCTCGTGGGCCACGATCGAGGCCAGGAGGCCGGCGGAGACCACGAGGCCGACGATGAGGTAGGCCGAGCTTGCGTAGCCGGCAGCGGCGGCGGGCAGCAGGGTGCCGGCCAGGCCGAACGTGACGAGACCGACGATGATGGCGATCGACCAGTGGAGGCCGACGGGAATGCCGTAGAGATTGCCGAGTCGGATGGTGGGACGCATGAGGTGTGGGGCACCTTTCTGTGGCCCCGGTCCCGGTCTCTCCCACCCCGATCGACGGCTCCGTTGCGTCGGACCGTCGGATCTGGGCCGATGCAGCCGGGCGCTTGCACGCCGTGTTGACGACCACACCGCTCGGAGGAACGCTCCCCCGCGAGATACTCCCCGTTGACGGGTTGTTGAGTTGTGAACGGTCTCCATGATGCCGTCGAGGGCGTAAAGGGAGCCGAAAGCACGCTGGGTGATCGCCGACCACAGCCGGGCGGTCGATCAACGGTCGACGACGGGAGGGTCGCGGCAGTCGACGACTACGGTCGGGACATGACCGAGCCCGTGACCGGATCCGCTGCTCTCGACCGCCTGCTCGCCACCGTGTCGGTTGCGCCGCTCGGCGACGACCGCTTCCGGGGCGCCGGTTCCACCGCCGACGGGGTCGACGCCACGTTCGGCGGGCACTTCCTCGCCCAGGCGGTCTCGGCCGCCCTGGCCACGGTGGAGCCGGGTTGGTCGCTGCACTCGATCCACGCCCACTTCGTGCGGGCCGGGCGGCCTCGGACCCCGTTCCTGCTCGACGTCGAGCGCATCCGGGACGGCCGGAGCTTCGCCCTGCGACGGGTCAGGACGCACCATCCGGCCGGCGACGACCCCACCGGTGACGAGCCAGACGGTCGCCTCCTGTTCGAGCTGACGGCATCGTGCACCCGGACCGGTCCTGGCGACGCCGCCACCCCCCGACACCAGGGGTTGGCGGCACCCGACGACCTGGCTGCGCTCCCGTCACCCGAGTCGCTGCCCTCCTACCCCGAGCTGATGCGCAGCCTCGACCCGCTGCCCCTACCCACCGAGTGGGCGCTGCGGGACTACGGCCTCGACGTCCGCACCGTCAACGCCCCCTGGGTGCCGGCCGGCCTGTCACCGACGGGCGGCATCCGGCTCTGGGTCCGGGCCGACGGCTCGGTGCCGGACGAGCCGGGCCTGCACACCGCCCTGCTCGCCTACCAGAGCGACGAGTCGCTGGCCGACAACGTCGCCGTGCCGTGGGGAGCGACCTGGGGTGGTGAGGGTGTCGTGTTCGTGAGCCTCGATCATGCGATGTGGTTCCACCGGCCGATCGACCTGAACCGCTGGCACCTGCTGGACCAGCGGCCGGTTGTCGTCGACGGCGAGCGGGGCCTGGCCGCCGCGTCGCTGTGGACCGCCGACGGTGAACTGGTTGCGTCGGTCACCCAGGAGGCGATGTTCCGCCTCGACGACGACTTCGAGCCCTACCCGACCCCTGGCTGAGCTGGCGGTGCCGGCCCGGTCAGCGTGCGGCCGGTGGCGCCACCGCCAGTCGGCCGGTGACGCCGTGGGTCTCGATCAGCCCGGCGACGAGACCGCCGGCCTTGGCCGCCTCGACGAAACGCCCGAGGTACTCGAAGCCGGCGCCGTCGCGGTCCTTCGGCGTGCCGACCGCCTGCTGGACGGTGGCGAAGCGGCCGTCGAGCAGGCGGGAGCCGGGGGTCCGCTCGTGGTCGCCGATCAGGCCGGGTCGGAGCCCGCCGAGGGCGTCGATGCCCCGCTCGACCCAGGCGTCGTAGGCACCCCCGAGCTCGTCGAGGAGCGTGAGGTCGGCGCGGGCGATGTTGCGCTCCAACCAGAGCCCGTAGGCCGCCCGGGCCGGGGCCACGATCGACACGCCGGGCTGGTCGACCTGGTCGATCGAGTCGATGTCGCACCCTGGCCGGATGAGATAGGTGGCTTCGATCTCGGCGTAGGCGGCGGTGAAGTTGATGTGCTCGGCCCGCTGGGGCTCGGCCCCGATGTTGCCGATGTCCCAGTTGCCGCTGGTGGCGTCGTCGGCCACCGCACCAGGCGACTTGTAGGGGCGTAGCTCCAGACCGACCCCCAGCCGACTGGCCAGGGCCCCGGCGAGGTCGGGTGACACCCCCTCCGGGTCACCGGTATCGCTTCGGCCGGTGACCAGGAGGAAGTTGCTCAGGTTGATGGCGGCCCGCAGGGCCCCGGTCGGGGCGAGCGCAGCCACGGCCTCGGGCGAGGGTTCGGGAAGGTCCATGGGGCCAGAGTGTGGCAGGCCCGATGGTCGGCGGGCCAGCGGTGCGCCGGCCGGCCCGGCTCAGCTCTCCTGGACGGTGATCGACGGGTAGAAGGCGACGTGGTCGCGGATCTCGGCCGCGGCGTCCTTCGGCTCCGGGTAGTACCAGGCCGCGTTGGACACCACCGTGTCGCCGACGACCACGTCGTAGTAGCTGGCCGTGCCCTTCCAGGGGCAGGCGGTGGTGAGGTCGGCGGGGCGGAGGGCCTCCCGGTTCACCGCATCGGGTGGGAAGTAGTGGTTGCCCTCGACCACGACGGTGTTGTCGGACTCGGCGATGACCACGCCATCGAGCACTGCCTTCATCGGTCCTCCTCGGGACGATGTGAACGGAACGACGAAGACAACCCCCGAGCCGGCCCCGACCTTCCCGTCGACGGTGTGACGGACGACCCGCAGGCCGTGTGCGCTCAACCGGCGCGGGCGTCGTTGCGGATCGTCTCGGCGCCCGAGGGGTCGACCACCATCCCGTGGACCCACTGGTTGTGGGCGTGGCCGACGTGCTGGTGGCCGAACGCCGCCTGCAACGCCACCGGGAAGCCCATGGCGTCGACCGAGGAGTTGACCGACATCTTGGCCAGCTTGAGGCCCATCGCCGGGCGGCTGGCGATGCGCTCGGCCAGGGCGAGCGTCGCCGCCTCCAGCTCGTCACGGGGCACGACCCGGTTGACCATCCCGATCGCCTTCGCCTCCTCGGCGCCCATCGCCTCGCCGGTGAACAGCAGCTCTTTCGCCCGCCTCGCCCCGAGCTCGAAGGCGTGGGCGAAGTACTCGACGCCGTTGACCCCGAAGGCGACCACGGGGTCGGAGAACGTGGCGTCATCGGCGGCGACGACCAGATCACATGGCCAGACCAGCATCAGCCCGCCGGCGATGACCTTGCCGTTGACCTGGGCGATCGTCGGCTTCGGCAGGACCCGCCACCGCTGGCAGAACCCGAGGTAGATCTCCTCCTCCCTTGCCATCATCCCGTGGGCGCCGGGCTGGGTGAACCCGCCGACGGGACCGACGGTGTCGAAGTCGTCGAAACCCGAGCCGTCCCGCAGGTCGTGGCCGGACGAGAAGTGCTTGCCGTTGGCGCCGAGGATGATGACCTTGACGTCGTCGTCGGCAACGGCGACGTCGAAGGCATCGTTGAGCTCGTAGAGCATCCGCTTGTCCTGGGCGTTGGCCACCTCGGGGCGGTCGAGCATGATCCGGGCGACGCCCGGCGCCGGGAGCTCGTAGGTGATGGCCTCGTACCCGCTCGCCTGGTCACTGCCGGTGTTGTCGCTCATGGGCCCAACCTAGCCAGGGCCCGGCCGACGGTCAGATGCTCCGCCCGTGCCGCTCAGGGCAGCCGATAGAGCCGGCGGACGTTGTCTCGCGTGATCGCCGCCTTGGCCTCCTCGGGGTAGCCGGCGAACATCTCGTCGAGCACGTCGACCGAGCACGGCCAGGTCGAGTCGGTGTGCGGGTAGTCGGAGCCCCACATGAGCCGGTCCTCACCGATCAGGTCGCGGGTGCGCAGCGCCGGCTGGTCGTCCTCGATCGTGGCGAAGAACTGCCGCTTCCAGATCTCGACGACGGGCTCGACCGGCGGACCGCTCGGGTTCTTGGAGAACTCACGCCTCCAGCCCTGGTCGACCCGGTCGAGCCAGTGGGCCAGCCAACCGGCGTTGAACTCGGCAACGACGAACTGCAGCTCGGGGAACGACCGGCAGACGCCGCGGCACATCAGGTCGACGAGGGTGTCGTGGATCAGCGCCGCGGTGCCGGCGTAGTGGGCGATCGGGTCACGACCCTTGGTCTGCTTGAGCCACTCGGGGGTGTGGGAGATGCAGCCGACGTGGAACGAGATCGGGATGCCGGCCTCGGACGCCCTCGCCCACAGCGGGTGGTAGTCGGGATCGCTGTAGCGGCGGCCCTTCGGGGCGTTGCTGGCCACGATTGCACCCCGGTAGCCGAGGTCGATCGCCCGATCGAGCTCGGCGACGGCGGCCTCCGGGTCCTGGACCGGGAGGGCGGCCAGGCCGATCAGGCGCCCGTTCGAGGCCTCGCACTGTGTCGCCATCCACTCGTTGTAGTTGCGCATCAGTGCGACGAGCAGGTCGACGTCGGGGATGCCGAACATCGAGAAGTAGCCGGGGTAGAGGACCTCGGCGGCGACGCCGTCGACGTCCTGGTCCTCCCCCCGCCTGGCCCCGTCGGTGAGGCCGGGACGCATGGCCCCATAGCCGCCGGTCAGGTAGGCCTGGATCTCGGGATCGTCGACGGTGCCGGTGTCGGGCTTGTGGCCGGGGCGGCGTTCGCCTGGGGTGGCCCGGTCGAGCCGGGTCGCGGCGAGGGCCATGATGCCGACGTTCACGCTGCGGTTGGCCCGGTTCGGCACGACGATGTGGTCGCTGCCCTCGTCGCCCCGGACGACCCGGGGGGCATCGTCGCCGAAGCGGTCGGCGAGGCCGTCGAACACCTCGGGGCCCTCGACGACGTGGGAGTCGGCGGAGATCGGCCTGGTGTCGACCGGGGTCGACCCGGTTGCCTCGCGGTCGTCGATGACGGTCATGGTTGCTCCTCGGGTTGCGGTGTCAGTGACCGCAGCAGCGCGGCGATCACCACGGGAGCCAGCTCGGCTGCTGGCGTGACGGCATAGCGGTGGATGTTGACGGGGAGGGCGAGGGCGCCGTGGACACCGGCCCACAGGGCCTGGGCCAGCTCCATCGGCTCACCTGGATGGATGCGGCCGGCCCCCTGGCCCTCGTCGATGGCGGCGGCAAGGGCCCGCGGCAGGGCGAGGTCGGCGACCGGCCGGGTGGTCGGTGGCTCGGCGTTCGGCGGACGGACGAAGAGCAGCACACCGCGGTGCACGTCCGGGTTGGCCTGCACCCACTCGACGTAGGCGGTGAGCAGCGACTCGATCCTGCGGAGCGGGTCGGGCTCGTCGGCGACGATCGCGTCGACCCGGCGGCCGAACTCGGCGACCGGTCGGATCCAGAGCGTGCGCATCAGTTCCGACAGGCCGTCGAAGTAGCTGTAGAGGAGTCCGGTCGAGACGCCTGCCCGCTTGGCCACGGCGCGGACCGACAGCGCCGGCAGGCCACCCTCCTGGTAGAGCTCGGCCGCAGCCCGACGGATCCGGTCTCGCTGCTCTCGGCGTTGGGCGTCGGTCGCTGCCGGTCTGGCCATGACGACCAACCTAGGCCAATTACGTGAACGAGTTCAATTAATTGTTCGGTGGCGGCACCCGGCTCGCTGGAAGCGGGCCGGAGTGGTGCCGACGTGGGCCCGGAAGTGCCGGGTCAGGTGAGCCTGGTCCCAGAAGCCGACGTCGACGGCGACCGTCGACGGGGCCACACCATCGAGCAGCCGCCGGCGAGCCTCGTCGATTCGACGGCTGATCAGGTAGCGATGAGGTGCCAGACCGAAGGTCTCGCTGAAGCTGCGGATGAGATGGGTCTCGTTCCAGCCGAGATCGACGGCGACGTCGGCGAGCCGATGCCGGGCGAACGGTTGCCGGTCGAGCGCCGCTTTCAGCGCCTCGGCGGCGTCACTCGACGACGCCGCTGGCGACTCGGACCGCTGGCCCGATCCGGCGACGGTGACGCCGAGGGCACGAGGGATCGACGTGGCGATGAGATCGACCAGGCTGTCCTGCTCGAGGTCGTCGGCGGGTCGAGCGAACGTCCTGTGGAGCGAGTCGACCGCCCGGTGCAGCGCTGCGTCGACGATGTCGGACCGGTCGACGGCCCGACCGGTCAGCTCCTCCCCCACCAGGCCGGCGTCGAGGTAGAGCACCCGCTTGCGGAACGCCCGACCGATGCGGGCCGACCGACCGTCGTGGGCGACGTGCGGCGGCAGGACCGTGACCGTCCGCCGTTCGGTGGTCCGGCGGCGGCCGTCGAGTTCGTAGGTCACCGCCCCGTCGTCGACGATCAGCACCGTCCACGTGTCGTGGCAGTGCACCGGGTACCGGTGCTCGGTGAATGTGGCGTGCAGCACCTCGTCGACGCCGGCGACGTCCGGCGCAAAGGAGGAGCAGTGCTCGTTCGACCGTTTGGCCATGCCGCGAGAAACGTACAAGACCGTCGTCGCCGTTCCACGCTTCACTGACCGGGTGCGCAGTGACTGGAAGATCGCCGTCGTCGTCCGCTCGGATCTCGAGACGTGGCAGAAGCTGAACGTGACCGCCTTCGTGATCAGCGGAGTCGGGACGACGTTCCCCGACCTGATCGGCGAGCGCTATGTCGACGGCTCGGGTGTCCAGTACCTGCCAAAGCTCGGCCTCCCGTGCCTCGTCTTCGCCGGAGACGGCCCAGCGGTGCGGCGGGCGTTCGACCGGGCGAGGGGTCGTGGCCTGGCGGTCAGTGTCTACACCGACGAGTTG
>JBCCVL010000191.1:0-11019 GCA_039195375.1 Actinomycetota bacterium | reverse complement strand
GAGATCGCCGGCGAGGCCTGGGGCCACGCCGCCCTCGACTGGGCCAACCGGTTCGAGCCCTACAACCGTGACGCCATCGAGCACGTCTTCAACCGCCTCCGGATCGGGCCGAATCGGACGCTGCTCGACCTCGCCTGCGGCTCCGGGTACGCCCTCGGTCGGGCCGAGCGGCTCGGGGCGACCACCGCCGGCCTCGACGCCTCGGCGGCGCTCATCGCCATCGCCGGCCGCCGGGCCCCGACGAGCGAGCTGATCGTCGGCACGATGTTCGAGCTGCCCTGGGCCGACGACTCGTTCGACGTCGTCACCTCGTTCAACGGGATCTGGGGCGGCTGCGATGGAGCGGTGGCCGAGGCGGCCAGGGTCCTGCGGCCCGGCGGCTCACTGGCGGTGACGTTCTGGGGTCCCGGCAAGGCCCTCGACCTGCGGGACTTCATGATCGTGCTCGGCAACGCAGCGGCCGGCGCCGCCGACGAGCTCAAGAGTCTGGCCAGCATCGGCGCCCCCGGCGCGGCCGAGGCCATGTTCGATGGCGCCGGGTTCACCGTCGTGGAGCGCAGCGCCAGCTCCGCCATCATCGAGGCCATCGACGCGGACGAGATCTGGCGGACCCTCCGCTCCCCCGGCGTCGTGGTCCCGTCGCTCGAGGCGGTCGGCGAGGACGAGCTGCGCAGACGAGCCCTCGACGCCATCGCCCCCTTCCGGGCCGACGACGGCAGCTACCGCCTCGTCAACGAGGTCACGACCGTCATCGGTCGCCTCCGTTGACCGTCGGGCGGGTGACCGTTCCGCTCGTCGATCTCGACCCGACTCCGGTGCGGGGGTCGGGCCCGGCGCTCGACGTCGACCCGACCCCGCAGGGAGACTGAGCCGGTGCGCTACGCCTTCGACGACCTGGTCCTCGACGACGAGACCTTCGAGCTGCGCCGCGACGGCGAGCTGGTGGCCGTTGAGCCCCAGGTGTTCGACGTGCTCCGGCACCTCATCGTGCACCGCGACCGGGTCGTCGAGAAGACCGAGCTGCTCGACAGCGTGTGGGGCGACCAGTTCGTCTCCGAGTCGGCGTTGAGCACACGGATCAAGCAGGCCCGTCAGGCGGTCGGCGACGACGGCAAGCGCCAGCAGGTGATCAGGACCGCCCACGGGCGGGGGTACCGGTTCGTCGCCGCAGTTGCGACCGACGGCGAGGCGGGGTCCGGCGGTGGATCGGCCGCCGTCGACGGTGCCGGGCCTGACGGCGACGGGGCGATGCCGGACACCACCACGATCGGGCAACGGGCCATCCGTCGACCCAGACCGGTCGGCGCCATCCAGGGCCGCGACGCCATGGCCGCCGCCATCGAGCGTCGACTCGACACCAGACGGCTGGTGACCCTCGTCGGGATGGGCGGTATCGGCAAGACCCACCTCCTCCACCATCTCGGTCACCGGCTGGCCGACCGCTACGCCGACGGCGCCGTTCTGGTCGAGCTGGCACCGGTCCGATCCGGGGGTGCGGTCGGGGCGGCGCTGCTCGACGCCGTCGGTGGGACCGACCGGGCGGCCGTCGAGCCGGCCGAGGCCGCCGTCGACTGGCTGGCCGATCGGCGAGTGCTGCTGCTGATCGACAACGCCGAGCACGTCCGGTCCGAGGTTGCCGAGCTGTGCCGCACGATCCTGCGCCGGTGCGACGGGATCGAGCTGGTGGTGACGTCCCGCGAGCGCTTGAACGTGGTCGGCGAGTCCGTGCAACCCGTCGGCCCGCTCAGCGACGAGGCGGCCACCGCCCTCTTCGTCGACCGGGCCTACGACGCCGGCGTCGACCTCGACGGCGACCGGTCCGACGTGCGCGAGCTGTGCGCCCGGCTCGACGGTGTGCCGCTGGCGATCGAGATCCTCGCCGCCAGGGCCCCGCTGCTGTCGATCACCGATCTGGCCGCCGATCTCGAACGCAACCTCGGTGCCACCCACCTCGACGGCGACGAGCACCACCGGACCCTCGAGGCGGCGATGCGGTCGTCGTTCGACAGCCTGGCCGAGCTCGAGCGTCGGCTGCTGGAGGACCTGACCGTCTTCGCCGGCTCGTTCGACCTCGACGCCGCCGAGGTGGTCTCGGGGCTCGACGCCGTGACCGAACCGCTGCTCGACCTCTGCCGCCGGTCGCTCGTTGTGGCCCACCCCGGGGCAAGCGACAGCCGGTTCCGGCTGCTCGAACCGGTCCGCCTGTTCGCCGCCTCGACCAATGCCGCCATCGACGACGCCAGGCAGCGGCACGCCGACCACTACCTCGCCGTCGCCGAGCGGGCCGACGAGGTGCTGCGAACGGCGGCCATCGACGATGGCCTCGACCGCCTGACGATCGAGTGGCCGAACCTCCGGGCCGCCTTCGAGACCGCCGAGCAAACGGGCGACGTCGATGCCATGACCCGGCTGCTCCTGGCCTCGGTCAACTACGCCGAGGCCAGGATCCTGGTCGAGGTCCACGACTGGGCCGACCGGGTCGACGCCGCCGCCCGCTCGGCCGACCGGGAGTTGACACCGGAGCTGTTGGCCACCCGGGCCCGATTCGCCGTCCACCACGCCGAGCTCGACCTGGCCGACCGCCTCCTCGACGAGGTCGAGCCGACCCTCACGTCCAACCACGTCCGCATGGGCTTCATCGCCCGGGACTGGTACCGGGGCCGGATCGACGACGTGCTGGACCGGCTCGACCCCGCCATCGAGGAGGCGAGGGGCGACGGAGGGTACTGGGAGCTGTCCCTCACGATGCTGCGGGTGATGGCCTCCCCGGCGGCCGGCCAGCGGCCCGAGCACCTGGTCGACCGGCTGACGGCGCTCGCCGGCGGTGGGCCGACCCCGGCGTTGTTCGCCCGTCTCGCCGCCGCCGTGCGGCTCCACTGGTCGGGGCGGCCCGAGGAGGCCATCGCCGTGCTCGACGAGGCCATCGCCCTGGCCGAGGCCCGCGGCCACACCGGTTTCGCCCAGCTCGGCCACCTGCTGCGGACGGGAAGCCAGCGGGCGGCCGGCGACCGGCGCCGGGCTGCGGCCGACGTGGCGTCGTCGCTCGCCCGGGGCCTGGAATCCGGCGGGCAGTCGATCGTCGTCGACAGCCTGACCGCCGCGGCGGCGATCCTGGTCGACGGCGGCCGCCCCGAGCTGGCGGCCCGGATCCTGGCCTCACGCCAGGCGGCCGGCTACCGGTCCGGTGGGGCCGACCACGGCCCGCTCATCGACCGGGTGACCGAGGTGCTCGGCCAGGAGGGGGCCGCGGTTGCGCTCGAGGAGGGCCGGCGGCTCGAGCTGGCGGCGGCCATCACCCTCGCGGTCGACGGTCTGCGGGAGCTGGCCGCCGACGGATGACCGCACCGGCTGACGTCGACCGGGCCAACACGACCGGCTGACGGCGACGCAGCTCGGCGACCGAGCGCCGCCGACGGGCAAACGGGACACGGCACGCAGGCAACGACGGCCGGGAACGCGGCATGCGGCACACGGCACGCGAGGCACGACGGCCCGGAACGCGATGATCCCCGGGCCGGAGCCCGGGGATCATCTGGGGAGGGGAGGTGCTGTCGATCCGCCGGCGATCACCCCTTCGGCCGCACGGTGACGGCGGTTGGGTTGGTCAGGATGTCGAACACGGCGCTGCGCTTGGTCGACGCCGAGATCAGGGCGTCGAGGTCCTCCCGTGGGGCGTTGCCGGCGATGTCGATCTCGACGTCGATGTCCTCGAAGCCGTTGCGCACGTCGGGGTCGATCCCCAGGATGCCCTGCACGTCCATGGCCCCCTTCACCACGGTGTCGATGGAGGTCAGCTCGATGCCCCGGTTGGCGGCCGTGGTGGCCACGCCGGCCACCACGCAGGCGGCGAGGGCGTGCAGGACCTGCTCGTGGGGCGTCGGGCCGTGGCCGTGACCGAGCGTCGGGTGGTCGCTGGTGATCGTGAACTCCTCGACGTGGACCTGGTCGGCGCCGGCGCCGTACCACTCGTGGATCGTCGACCGGGTGGCGGTGCCCTCGACCCACGTGTTGCGGGCGGTGAAGCGGAACTGGGCCAGGTCGGGGTTCTCGGTCAGCTTGGCGATCGTGCCCCGCAGCTTCTGGACCGGAACGCCGTTGAACTCGGCGGCGGCGCCGGCCCCGGGGGTTGGGGTTGCGTGGGTCGTGGTTGGCATGTCGATTCCCTTCTCGGTGGCCGTTCCGGCCTGTCGTCGGCCCTTCCGGCCGTGTTCGGTTGCTGGTTCCACCATCCCCCGAGGGGCCCCGTCTGACTTGGAGACGAGGTGGAGGTTCCGTGGAGGCGCCGCCCGAATCGGCCGCCGCCGGCGCCCGGTGGCCGAGAAACGACGGGAACACAGCCGCCGCTGCCCCCGACCTCGCTGCTGACCACCGAGACGACGGTCGGCTCGTCGGCCACGACCGCGCCCGATCCCGAGGACTGCGTCGCCGTGACCACGGTCCCCGGCTGCCCCGAGCCTCCGGCCCGGGCCGCACTCGAAGAAATCAGGCTCGAAGAGGTCAGGCTCGAAGGGATCGAGCCAGACGAGGCCTCACGAGGAGGAGGCGTCACCCCCGGCCCTGGCGTCGATCCGGTCGAACGCCGCCCTGGCGGCCCGGATCCCCTCCACCGCTCTCGGGAAGCCCCCGTAGACCGTGAGCTGGGTCATGATCTCCTCGACCTCGACCCGGGTCACGCCGTGGTTGAGCGCCGCCGGCACGTGGACCATGAGCTCTGCCTCCCGACTGAGCACCGCCAGGATGGCGACGGTCACCATCGACCGGTCGCGGCGGCTCAGCTCGCTCCGGGCCCACAGCTCGCCGAAGCCCCAGTCGAAGGCCAGCTCACCGACCCCGCCGAGGGCGGCGACGATCCCGGCCCTGGCCTCGGCGGGATCGTTCGACGCCCGACCGCCGAAGATCGTGCCCATCACGTCGGTGGCCGCGACCCAGCGGTCCGGGTCGTCGACCGGCGGTGCCGGCTCCTTCGGCGGGAGCCGCTCGACCCCGTCGAGCTCGGCCAGCACCTCGTCGACGATCCTGGTTGCGGCGAAGGCGAGCGGGTAGCCGGCATAGCCGGCGACCTGGTTGACGACCTCGCGGATCTCGTGGCGCTCGACGCCGTGGTTGACCGCACCCCGCAGGTGGATCCGGAGCTCGTCGTCGGAGCCGAGCACGGCGAGGAACGTGATGACGATCAGGCTCCGGTCCCGGCGCGACAGCTGCGGACGACTCCAGAGGGTGCCCAGGACGTGATCGATGGCAAACGTGCCGAGGGCGCCGTGTCGACGCTCCATCGAGTCGACCGCCCGCTCGGGATCGTCCGATGCGGTGAGCGTCGTCAGCAGGTCGAGCGCCGCCGCCCGGCGCTCGACCTGGCTGCTCCCGGTCGGGGCGTCGTCGTGGTTCGCCGGCGGGTCGGCGGTCTCGGTCATCAGGGTGTCTCCTCGTCGGCGGTCCGGCCGGTCAGCCCGGCGTAGTTCCGGTTGATGAACCAGCGCTGGTAGTCGCCGTAGGTGATCGGTTCGTGGCGGGGTGGGTCGTCGGGGCCGACGCAGGTCGACAGCACCTCGATGACGGCGTCGTCCCGGGCCCCGAAGAAGAACGGGATGGCGTACCGATCCCCGCCCGAGGTGTTGCGGACCCGGTGGGCGGTCGACCGGAAGTGGTGGTTGGTCCAGCGCTTGAGCATGTCCCCCGAGTTGACCAGGAACGCCTGGGGCAGTGCCGGCGGGACCGTCCACTCGTGACCGGCCGGCCGGATCTCGAGGCCGGGGACGTCGTTGGCCGGCAGCAGGGTGAAGACCGTCGAGTCGGTGTGGGCGGCGACCCCCCAGTCGTGCTCGCCGTACTCGGTCGGCGGGTAGTGGGAGAGGCGCAGGGTGACCGAGGGGTGGTCGAAGTCGGCGTCGAAGTGGTCGGTCGGCAGGTCGAGGGAGGCGGCCAGGACCGGCAGGAGGCGTCTGGCCAGCGCGGTGGTGGCATCCATGTAGGTGTCGATCAGCTCGCGGAACCCGTCGAGCTCTGGCCAGCGGTTGTCCAACCGGTACCCACCCCGATGCACGAAGAAGGCGGCGTTGAGGTTCGGGGTCCGCACCCGGCCCGCGATCTCCGAGGCGTAGGACGTGCCGCTGGCGTAGGGCAGGTACCCGCCGTGGTCACCGTCCATGGCGATCGACGCCAGGTGGTCGGCCGGCAACCGGTGCAGCTCGGCGGCCATGGCGTAGACCCGCTCGACGAGGTCCCAGGGGATCCCGTGGCCGACGATGAAGAAGAAGCCGACGTCGCGAAGCGCCGCCTCCAGCTCCCGACCGAGTGACACCGCGGCATCGGCCCGGCCGGCCACCAACCCGGACAGGTCGAGGATCGGGATCAACTCACGGTCGCTGCGGGGTTCGGTTGTGGTCATGTCAACGCCTCCTCGGTCGGTCACTCCAGGACGTCGGTCACTCCAGGACGTCGGCCACCAACAGATCGATCCAGTCCTGCTCGGCTCGGCCGAGAACGTCTCGGATCACGTACTCGTTGTGCTCGCCCAGCATCGGGGCCCGGACCAGGCGGTGGTCGGAGCCGCGCCAGCGGGCCATCTCGCGATCGATCGGGATGTCGACGTCCGGCGCGATCGGCTGGTTGACGACCTGGTAATGGTGGCGGAGCTGCGGGTCCCGTTCGTAGGTGTCGGCCAGGTGCTCGACCGGGGCGGCGGCAACGCCGACCACCTGGCACCGCTCGGCGCAGGCCCATTTGTCCTGGCCGGCGGTCCAGGCCCGGACGTGGTGGTCGACGGCGTCCTCGTGCTTCTTGCGGGCGGCGTGGGTGGCGAAGTCGTCGTCGTCGGCCAGGTCGAGACGGCCCATGGCCCCGCAGAGGGCCCGCCACTGCTCATCGCCGTCGACGGCGATCGCCACCCATTCGTCTGGCGAGTCGGCCGACGGGCGGGCCGGGTAGACCCCGTTGGGGCAGTGGTTGAGGCTGCGGTTGTTCGGCCTCGGCGGCTGACGACCGGTCGACGCGTACCACATCCACTCGGTTCCGAGCAGGCCGACGATGCCGGCCAGCTGGGCCAGGTGGATCTCCTGGCCCCGACCGGTTCGATTGCGCTGGCGCAGCGCGGCCAGTGCGGTCGACACCAGGAGATGGGGCGAGGTGAAGTCCGGGTAGGCGATCCCGATGCCGCGGGGTCGCTCACCCTCGAAGCCGGTCAGCATGTTGAACCCGGACGCCGCCATCAGGATGTTGCCCATGCTGGAGCGCGCCGCCCACGGCCCCCGGCGGTGGGCGCCGGGCATGTTGAGCAGCACGATGTCGTCCTTCAGGTCCCGGATGGACTCGTAGCCGAAGCCCATGCGGTCCATGGCCCCTGGGCGGAAATTGTTGACCACCAGGTCGGCGGTGCCGATCAGCTCGCGGACGAGGTCCATGCCCCGATCGGTGGTCAGGTCGACGGTCAGCGACTTCTTGCCGGCGTTGACCGAGTTGTAGAGGCCGCCGAGATCGGGGTCTGGCTTGCCGTCGGGACCGTGCTGCTGGCGCATCGAGTCTGGCTTGCGACTCGACTCGACGCGGATCACCTCGGCCCCGAAGCTGGCCAGCAGCCGGGTGCCGATCGGGGCGGCGAGGACCCAGCCGAAGTCGACCACCCGGATGCCGTCGAGGGCGCCGGCCGGGTCCGGGGTCGGGCCGGCCGCCGGTCGCGGTGATGCCGCACCGGGTGCGCCGTCGTCGGTGCCGGCGGCCGGTTCCAGGTCGTCGACCAGGTGCTGGTGCTGACCCAGGGTTGGTGCGGCCCGGATCACGACCGGCTCGGACAGTGCGTCGACCGGGGAGCGGACGAAGCCGAGGTCACGGCCGACGGTGGCGGCCGGCACGGACACGAACTGGTCGTTGGCGGTGAACTGCTCGTGGTCGGCCAGGTCGTCGAAGTCGAGGACCGGGAGGCACACGATGTCGGCGGCCATGGCCCCGGCGGCGAACTCGTCGCGACCGAGCCGCTCGGCCAGGGCGAGGGTGGCGGCCACCACCGGGTTGCCCTGCCGGGGAGCGGTGAGCAGCGACCACTGCCAGTCGTCCGACGTCATCCCGTGATCGATCCCGACCTCGTCGCACCACTCGAGGAATCGGTCGAACCGGTCGGGGCGGACCAGCAGCCCGACGTAGCCACCGTCGGCACACTTGAGCGCCGCCGAGAGGCCGGGGCGTCTTGGGATGCGGTCGAACCAGGTCCAGTTGGTCGGGGTGGCGGTCTGCATGACCGCCATCGAGGCGGCCTCCTGGAGCGAGATGTCGATGTGCACACCCCCGAAGTCGACCGCACGCTCGGCGTTGGTGAGCGCGATCAGGGCGGCCGAAGTCGCCCCGAGGCCGGCCATGGCGTAGGCCGGGGTGGCCCCGCCGTGGACCGGCGTGCCCTTCGGCTCGCCCGAGACCCAGAGGAGGCCGCCGGCGGCACAGGCCGTCAGATCGGTGGCCGTGCGATGACGCCACGGGCTGTCGAGGCCGTGGGGGGTGACCGAGATCTGGATCAGGCCAGGTGAGCGGGCGACCAGGGTGGCGTGGTCGAGGCCGAGGTCGTCGAGCCGTCCGGGGCGCTCGGTGTCGACGACGACGTCGGCGGTGGCGACCAGGTCGAGGAACCGGGCCCGGTCGGCCGCGGCGTCGAGGTCGAGCACGACCGAGCGCTTGTTGGCGTCGAAATAGAGGTGGTGGAACGAGCGCTCCCGATCGTTGCGGCCGTCGAGGTACGGGGCGAGGCGACGGATCGGGTTGCCGCCCGGCGGTTCGACGAGGATCACCTCGGCCCCGAGGTCGGCGAGCAGGCGACCGGCGAGCGCGGCCGAGCGGTCGGCCAGGTCGAGGACCCGGACACCCGCAAGGGCGGTCACCCCGCCGGTCGCGCCGGAGCCAGCGACGGCCGAGGCTGCCGCATCCGGGGCAGCCTCGGCGGCTGCGCCGTTGGGCACGTCGGCGTCGTCGGTCACGACGTTGGGACCGGGACGGCGACGGTGCCGGTCATGGCGACGGGGCCGGCGGCCAGGGCGACCTCGACGGTGACGACGATCACGCCGTCGTCGACGGAGGTGACGGTGGCGGTCGGGACGATGGCGTCGTCGGCCTCGGTCGGTGCCTTCCAGCGGACGTCGAACGCCGCACCGTGGCTCAGCGCTCCCGGGCCCCAGGCCGCCAGCAGCGGTTCGATGGCAAACGACAGCACGTGGGAGCCGCCGGCGATCGGCTTGGCCAGCCCGGCCCGCTTGGCCTCCTCGAGATCGGAGTGGATCGGGTTGTCGGGGTTGTCGGTGTCGCGGGCGGCCATCATCGCCAGGCTGACCACGAGCTCATCGCCGCCGAAGGTGTCACCCAGCCTCACGGCCAGCAGCACATCGAGGTGCGGGTTCTCGGCCGCCGCACCGTGATCGGGGCCCCGGACCTCGACCTCGTCGGCCGGTTGGCCGTCGACCCCGTCGGCCAGGCCCGCTTCGGGTCGGTACGACAGCAGCCCGGTCGTCACGTTGCTGGCCACCGGCCGGTGAGCTGCGTCAACCGTGCGGGACACGGTCGTGCCGTAGCGTCGACCCTTGCGGACGTGGCGACCGACCGCCTCGCCCTCCACGAGGAACACCTCGGCGGTCGGCAGCGGCCGGTGCACCGTGAACCGCTCCCGGACCCAGACCCCGCCGGACACGCCGGCCGCCCCCTTCCGTTCCGAACCGGTGGCACCGGGCGGGCGGGCCGGGCGGGGCTGGTTGGCCAACAGGAAGAGGGTGAGGCCGCAGAGCAGGTCCGGCGGGACGAGGCCCGCCTCGACCATCGACCGGGTGGCGGGGCCGCGGTCGCCCATCCCCCGTGCCGCGCCGTCGATCTTGGCCGGCCGCATCGGTCCGGTCACCGGTTGCAGCGGTTGGGGCCAGCCAGAGGACGCCATGGCCCGAGGCTACGCCAGCCGCCCCGACCGCTTCGACTCGACCGCCCGAGCCGGCCCCCGTGGGTCGGGCCGGCGCCCGGTCGCTACCGTTGGCGGGCCGACGGAGGGAGGCGCCCATGGAGCCCGAACGCCAGGTCACGACGATCCGAGCTGCCCTCGAGGCCGTCGCCGACCCCGAGCGGGTCGAGTCGATGACCCGCTACATGCGCGACCAGTTCCCGTTCCTCGGGGTGACCTCGCCCGAGCTGCGACAGGCGATCAAGCCGCTACTGGCCGAGGCGAGGAGCATGGCCGGCGACGACCTGGTCGCCCTGGCCCACCACCTGTGGGCCCAGCCGGAGCGGGAGTTCCAGTACGTCGGCACGCTGGTGCTGCGGCGGGCGATCGCCGCCCTGGAGGCCCGCCACCTCGACGACGTGGCCACGCTGATCACCTCCAAGTCGTGGTGGGACACCGTCGATTCGCTGGCGGCGTGGAGCGTCGGCCCGCTGGTCCGGGCCAACCCGGAGCTGGCCTCGACGATGGACGCCTGGATCGACCACGACGACATCTGGCTTGCCCGCACGGCGATCCTGCACCAGCTGTCGTACAAGGGCGACACCGATGCCGACCGGCTGTTCTTCTACGCCGAGCGCCGGGCCGCCGATACCGAGTTCTTCATCCGCAAGGCCATCGGCTGGGCGCTGCGTCAGTACGCGAGGGAGGAGCCGGACCGGGTTCGCAGCTTCGTCGAGGCGAACCGCGGCCAGCTGTCCGGCCTCACGGTCCGCGAGGCCATGAAGCACCTCGGCTGATCGCCGCAGGCTCAGCCGGTGTAGTCGGGCTGGGCCTGGACGGCGCTTGCGGCCGGGGTCTGGGGCAGGCCACGGAAGATCTGCAGCCCGAGCACCTCTGGTACGGGGACGACCGTGGTCGTCGTGACCTGGGCGGCGGCCGTCGTCGCCGGGGCGGCGGTGGTCGACGGCGGTGGCGTCGTTGGAGGCGTCGTCGTCGGGGGCGTCGTCGACGGGGGCGCGGTCGTGGTCGTGTTCTCGATCACGGTCGGCAGCACGGTCGGCTGGGGGCAGCCGTCGTCGTTGAGGCTGAGGCTGGCGTTGTCGGCGCCGACACAGGGGTCGGGG
>JBCCVL010000190.1:0-11066 GCA_039195375.1 Actinomycetota bacterium | reverse complement strand
GGGTTGGCGACGCCCGTGTCGCCGGAACGGGTGGGCCCCGTGCCGGACCGTTCGGGGCACGGGGTGGTCTACGGTCTCCCGCCGGCCGGCAACGGGCTCGACGGCGGGCGCCGTCCACGGGTCGAGCACCTCGACCGCCATGCCCCCGGCCGCGGTCACTCTGGCGATCAGGTCGTCGGCCGGCAAGGCGGCCGAGTCGTCCAACGCCCGCCCGGCCTCCGCCACCACCCGCTCGTCGCCGACGGCGGCCACCCACCGGTCGTCTGCGGTGGCGTACATCCCCGACACCGCGCAGCCCGGCTGCCGGTTGCCGACCCGGCCGACGTTGCGACCGTCGCGCTCGGCCAGCACGAGCGCATCGCCGTGCAGGCTCCACGTCGCCTCCTGGTGGGACAGGTCGAGCTCGATCCCACGGCCCGTCCGGTCCCGGCGGTACAGCCCGGCCAGCAACCCGACGGCGGCGTGCACGCCGGCGACCGGGTCGGGGTAGTAGATGTTCGAGATCCTGGCCCCCTCGTGCTCGTAGCCCTGACGGTGACCGATCCCGCCCATCGCCTCGACGATCGAGCCGTAGCCGGCGGCCTGGCTGTAGGGCCCGTCGACCCCGAAGGCCGGCATCCGGACGACGACCAGACCCGGGTTGACGGCCTCGAGCGTGGCCCAGTCGAGCCCGAGCTGGGGCAGCACGTGGGCGGAGAAGTTGGCGACGATGGCATCACATGACGCCACCAGGTCGAGGAACACCTCCCGCCCCTCGTCGGTGGCGAGGCTGAGCACCAGACCCCGCTTGCCCCGGTTCAACGCATTGAACAGGCCGCTGGCCTCGAACCACCGGTTGTCGCCGGTGAAGTGCTCCTGCCCTGGCCGCATGCCGTGGTCGTAGGGACGCAGCGCCCGCCAGCCGTCGAACGGGGCCTGCGCCTCGAGCTTGACCACGTCGACCCCGAGCGGCGAGAGCAGGTTGCCGACGTACGGCCCGGCCCAGGCCACGGTCATCTCGATCAGGCGCATGCCGTCGAGCCGGGCCAGACCGAGCGGCGGTGGCGGCGAGGGTTCGGGCGACGGATCGGCGGCCCTGGCCGAGACCGACTGGTCGGTGACCGGGAGGCCCTCACCCCGCCAGACGGTGCCGATCGCCCTGGTCGGCCCCTCGGGGGTGTCGACGGGCTGCAGCACCTCCCGGGCGACGAGGTGCTCGTCGTCGACGGCGTCGGCCGGGGTCATCACCATCCCGACCGCCCACGGCGTGTCGAGCGCGTTCTGGAAGATCTCCCGCTTGGTCCTGGCCGCGTACCAGGGGGTGATGATCTCCCACAGCTCGTCGACGTGGTCCGGTCGGCTCTGGCGACCGAAGAACTCCTTGTTCTCGACGAGATCGGGTCGACCGTAGAGGAGGAACTGCATCTCCCAGTCGATCGCCCGGAGGGAACCGGGGGTGACGAACCCGTCGGCGCAGGGGATGGCCCCGGACGGGAAGGCGGTCGGTGGGTGGGCGCCGACCGGTCGGCGGGGTCGCTCGCAGTGGAGGGCGTCGGCGTAACAGAGCTCGACGCTGCCGAGGAACGCCGCCAGCCAGGACACGTCGATGTGGTGGGCGTCGACCCGGCGGCTCGACAGGGCGGCGACGGCGGCGATCGAACCGGCCAGGTACTGGGCCGGCCAGCCGGGAAGGCGCAACGGCGGACCGTCTGGATCGCGGTTGAAGCCGAGGAAGCCAGACTGGGCCTGCACGATCAGCTCGTCGTCGATCCGACCCTGGCGGGGCCCGTCGATCCCCCACGGGGTCACGGA
Source organism: Actinomycetota bacterium (assembly GCA_039195375.1). Taxonomy (GTDB): domain Bacteria; phylum Actinomycetota; class Acidimicrobiia; order Acidimicrobiales; family SZUA-35; genus JAHELU01. Next base: position 9,275 of record JBCCVL010000190.1, on the reverse strand, counting down.
CACGAGCCGGGGCCCGCCACCGTCGGGGCGCAGCTCCGCCGGGCCGATCGCCGCCCGGACCCGGTCGTCGATCACCACGTGGGCCCAACCGGGCTCGACGGCGTCGGCGGCAACGTTGACCTTCCCGGCGTTGAGGTGAACGAACAGGGGGCTCGTGCCGGCCACCGGCTCGTCGTCGATCGGTTGATGTCTGGCCGGGTCGCCGGACGGCGGCTCGACCTTGACGACCTCCGCCCCGAGCATGGCCAGCAGCCGACCGGCGTACGGGCCGGCGATGCCCGTTGCCGTCTCCAGGACCCGCAGACCGGCGAGAGGGGGCTCGACCGAGTGTTCGACCATCGCGGCGAGCGTAGTGGTGGGCCGATCGGGGGACCGCACTGACACGGCGCAGCGCCGGCCGCAGCACACGACGGATTGCGGCAACCCTTCCGACGCCTTCACACAACCCTTACAAACCGCCCCGACCATCCACGACATCCCCCCGACCGAGGAGTCGTTGCCCATGACCGGCCCGAAGCCCCCATCACCCGTCCCGAACGAGTCGCCCAGGAGCGATCGCGAGCTCGACGAGCTCGCCGGTCTCGACACCGAGGTCAGCGACGCCGTCGACGACGGCGGCTTCCGGCTCACTCGACGCCGCGCCATCGGCGCGATCGGGATCGGGGCCGCCGGGATCGGCCTGCCCGCCGGGCTGGTTGGCGCCCAGGCCAGACGCAACGGGCGTGGTGACGATGGCGACGACGACGGTGGCGGCGGGAACCGGGACGGACGCAACCCCACCCGTGGCGGTCGGGATCGGGGCCGGGGCGACGGCAACGGCGACGGTGGCGACGGCCCCGGTCGGTTCAGCCGGTTGTTCGACGACCATCCACCGTTCGCGGAGCTCGACGACGAGCTGACCGAGCAGCTGGTCGAGCTCGGCCGCCCGGGCGGGCTGCTCGACGCCGGCGACCCGCTCGAGGTCGGACCGATCCGCCTCATCACCGAGCCCGAGCTCAGTCCGAACAACCCGGACAACCCGAACAACACCGCCGGCACCACCTTCATGGGCCAGTTCCTCGACCACGACGTCACCAGCGACGGCGCGTCCCGCCTCGGGCAACCGACGTCGGTCCGTCGCAGCGTCAACCTGCGATCGGCCCGCTTCGACCTCGACAGCGTCTACGGCGGCGGACCGGACGAGTCACCCCAGCTCTACCGGACCGACGACCGATTCCAGTTCCGCGTCGAGTCGGGCGGGCTGTTCGAGGACGTGCCGCGGGACGGCAACGGCGTCGCGGTGATCGGCGACCCCCGCAACGACGAGAACCTCATCATCTCCGGCATCCACGTCGCCTTCCTCCGGTTCCACAACGCGGTGCTCGAACGGGTCCGGGGGGAGGGCTTCGACGGCTTCGAGGCGTTCGACCGGGCCAGACGACTCGTCCGCTGGCACTACCAGTGGCTGATCCTGCACCAGTTCCTGCCCCAGTTCGTCGGCCAGGACCTGGTCGACGACATCCTCACCAACGGGCGCCGCCACTACACGCCGAACCGGCCGTCGATCCCGGTCGAGTTCCAGACGGCGGCCTACCGGTTCGGCCACTCGCTGATCCGGCCCTCGTACCGGGCCAACCTGGCCGGCGACGACGGCGAGCCGTTCTTCGCCCTCGTCTTCGACCCCGACACGTTCGGCCAACCCGACCCGGACGACCTGTCCGGTGGGCACCGGGCACCGCGACGGTTCATCGGCTGGCAGACGTTCTTCGACTTCGACGACGGCGAGGTCAAGCCGAACAAACGGATCGACACCAGGATCTCGACGCCGCTGTTCCAGCTGCCGATGGCCGCCATCCCGAGCCAGCGGGGCGAGCCGATCGGACCGCTCTCGCTGCCGACCCGCAACCTGCTGCGCCACATCACCTGGGGCATCCCGAGCGGCCAGGACGCCGCGGTGGCCATGGGCGCCCCGATCCTGGCCGCCGCCGACCTGACCGACATCGACGCCGTCGCTCCCCGCCTCGCCGGCAACACCCCGCTGTGGCTCTACGTGCTGCGGGAGGCCGAGCTGCTGGCCGATGGGCTGCACCTCGGTCCGGTCGGCGGGCGGATCGTCGGTGAGGTGTTCATCGGCCTCCTCCAGCTCGACCCGACCTCCTATCTGTCGGCCGAGCCCGGCTGGCGGCCGACCCTGCCGTCGGGGTCCGGCGACGGCGACTTCCGCATGGCCGACCTGCTCACCATCGCCGGCGTCGCCCCGGTCAGCCGGGGGCAGTAGCGCCCGGCCGGACCAGCCGGCGGGACCGGCGCCAACGCCACACGACGGCCCGATCGCCTTCGTGACCAAGCCTGCCCGGCCCCCGGGGTCGCTGCCTCCGGCGGCCCCGGGTGGGGCCGGGACGCCCGACTCAACGGTGCGGGCAGATGTACTCAACGAGGGTTCACGGCCATCGAAGGCAGCGGTATCTTGCTCGGTGAGCTAGGAGGGGCTGCCGGTTCCGGCGGAGCGGTGGAGCGCAGCGGCCCGAGGAAGGTCGTGGTCCATGCGTCGCCTGCTGGTCGGGTTCTTCGTTGTGGTGGTCGGCGGATTGGCCATCGCCACCGCCCAGGGTGGGGCCATCCCCGCCGAGCAGGCCGGCTTCGAGGCCACCAACGTCATCACCGGTCTCAGCCGTCCGACGAACGTCGAGTTCGCAGCGGACGGCCGGGTGTTCATCGCCGAGCAGGGCGGCCTGCTGAAGGTCTTCGACAGCCCGACCGACACGATGCCGACCATCGTCGCCGATCTCCGCACCGCCACCCACGCCGTCGACGGCCGCGGCTTCCTCGGCCTGGCCCTCGACCCCGACTTCCCGACGACCCCGCACGTGTACGTCATGTACACCCACGACGCCCCGATCGGCGGCACCGCACCGACCTACGGCATCGCCGATGCCGACTTCGACGAGTGCCCGTCTCCCCCCGGACCCGGCGAGTGTGTCGTCAGCGGCCGCATCTCCCGCCTCACCCTCTCGGGTGACGTGGCGATCACGGAGCAGGTGATCCTCGAGGACTACTGCCAGGAGTGGACCAGCCACAGCGTCGGCGACCTCCGGTTCGGCCCCGAGGGCGCCCTCTACGCCACCTCCGGCGAGGGTGCGTTCGCCGGTCAGCCAGACTGGGGTCAGCGGTCCGGCAACAACGGCTGCGGCGATCCGCCCATCCCCCACGGCGGCACCAGCCAGGACGCAGCGACCGCCGAGGGCGGGGCCCTGCGAAGCCAGGACCTCCGGACTCCAGGTGACCCGGTCGGCCTGAGCGGCACCGTCATCCGCATCGACAAGAACACCGGGGCCGCCTGGCCGACCAACCCCAACGCCGGCGACCCCGACCCCAACGTCGCCCGGATCATCGCCTACGGCCTCCGCAACCCGTACCGCACCACGTTCCGCCCCGGCACCGACGAGCTGTGGATCGGCGATGTCGGTTGGAACGACTGGGAGGAGATCGACCTCGTCGACGACCCAGACAACGCCGTCCCCAACTTCGGCTGGCCCTGCAAGGAGGGCCCGGATCTCGGTTACCAGATCGGCAACAACCTCTGCAACGACCTGCTGAGCGAGGGACCGAGCGCGGTCACCGACCCGTACTGGGCCTACCGCCAGACCGTCGGCATCATCAACAACACCGACGGGTGCCTCAACAACAACGGCTCGCCGAGCGCGCTCACGTTCTACGAGTTCGGCGCCTACCCGGCCGAGTACGACGGGGCCTTCTTCTTCGGCGACTATTCCCGCCGCTGCGTCTACGCCATGGAGGCCGGTCCCGATGGCCGGCCCGACCCGTCGACGGTCCGGATCATGCTCGACAGCATCGCCGTGACCGACCTGGAGCGCGGCCCGAACGGCGACATCTACGCCCTCAACATCTTCGGCGGCGGTGGGCTCGGCGGCACCCTGGTGCACCTCACGTTCCCCGAGGGCGAGGTCGTGCCGGTTGCCAGGATGACCGCGACCCCGACCGGTGGCCCACTCCCCCTGCAGGTCGCCTTCGACGCCTCGACGTCGTCGCCTGGCTCGATCGGCGACACGCTGACCTACGACTGGGACTTCGACGGCGACGGCACCTTCGGTGAGGCCTCGGGCCAGACCCCGACCCACACCTACACCGCCGAGGGCCGCTACACCGCCCAGGTCCGGGTGACCGATCAGAACGGCGGCGAGTCGACCGCCTCCGAGGTCATCTTCGCCGGCGATCCGCCCGTGGTGACGATCACCAGCCCGGCTGCCGCCACCTCGTGGGTGGTCGACGACGTGCTCACCTACGGCGGCTCCGCCGTCGACGGTCAGGGCAACCCGATCACCGGGGCCGGCCTGGTGTGGGACCTCATCCTCCACCACTGCGAGACCCTCACCGACTGCCACACCCACGACATCGGCTCGACCACCGGTTCGGGCGGCTCGTTCGTCGCTCCCGAGCACGAGTACCCGTCGTACATCGAGGTCAAGCTGACGGCGACCTCGGCGTCCGGCCTGGCCGCCAGCGCGTCGGTCGAGCTGCTCCCCGACACCGTGTTCCTCGACCTGGAGGGCCAGCCGGCCGGGATCGAGGCCGGGTTCAACGGCCAGCAGGTGCCAACCCCGTCCAGCCACGAGGTCATCATCGGCTCGATCAACACCCTGAGCGCCCTGCCGAGCCAGGTCATCGGCGGGAACAAGTTCGACTTCGCGGCCTGGAGCAACGGCCAGGGTCAGACCCATGACCTGGTGGTCACCGAGAGTCAGTCGGTCACACTGCAGTACGCCCCGTCGACCGACCCGGTGCTCTATCTCAGCTCGACGACGGGTGGCAACGTCGACGGGATCCCGTTCGCCGACGAGGACGTCCTGTCGTACGACAGCGGTCTCGGCGTGTGGTCGATGGTCTTCGACGGGTCCGACGCCGGGGTCGGCTCGTCCGACGTCGACGCCTTCCACCTCGTCTCGCTCGACCCGTTCGAGATCCTCGTGTCGTTCGACGCCCCCCGCAACATCCCGGGTCTCGGCTCGATCGACGATTCCGACGTGCTGCGCTTCAGCGGCACCGGCGGCCCCGACACCAGCGGGGCGTGGGAGCGGGTGCTGGACGGCTCCGACGTCGGCTTCTCGACCGGTGGGGAGGACATCGACGCCCTCGGCATGCTCGACGGCGACAGGGTCCTCAGCACGTCGGGTGGGTTCAACGTGCCCGGCGCCGGGCGGGGGGCCGACGAGGACCTGATCCGCTTCACCCAGACCGCCGAGGGCTCCGACACCGCCGGCACCGCCTCGTTCCTGCTCGATGGCAGCGACCTGGGGCTCGGGTCACGGGATCTCTTCGGCGTGTCGATCGACCCCGCAACCGGTGACGTGTTCGGCGCTGCGCTGAACACCTGGACGGTGGCCGGGACCAGCGGAGACAACGACAACGTGTTCCGCTACACCGGCACGCTCGGAACCGACCCGTCCGGCACGGCCGAGATCATCTTCGACGGCGACGCCGTCGGCTTCGCCAACGAGCAGATCGACGCCCTGCACGTGTCGATCGCCCCGCCGAGTCTGCCGGGCTCGGCCGACCTCGTCGTCGCCGTCGACGACGATGCGATCGGCGGGGTGGCCGCCGGTGAGCCGGTGACGTTCACCGTCGACGTGACCAACAACGGGCCGGACGCAGCGGCCGACGTCTCGGTCGACACCGTCCTCGGCGCCGGGCTGTCGTTCGTCGCCACCAACGGCTGTGCGGGCGATCCGGGTGGTGCGCCGTGTGAGCTCGGGACGGTCGGGGTCGGCCAGACGGCATCGTTCACCGTCGAGGCCGTCGTCGACGCCGGCGCGGCAGCGGGGCCGACCACGACGTCGAGCGCGGCCACCAGCCCGGTGGCCGACCCGACACCGGGCGACGCCACCGACTCGGTCGACACCGACGTGATCGTGGCACCGGACGCGGTCGACGACGGCCCGGCGGTCGGCAGTGCCCCCGGCGACCCGTTCCACACCGACGTCGACACGGCGCTGGTGGTCGGGGACGCCGCCCCCGACGCGCTCGATGCCAACGACGCACTCGGCGTCCCCGCAGCCGTGATCGCCAGCTTCGGCGGCGGCGACCTCGGCGGGACCGTCACCGACAACGCCGCCGGGGCCAACGTCACCGTCGGGGCCATGGGTTCGTTGACCGTCGACGCCAACGGTGGGTTCAGCTTCACGCCGGACGGGGGCACCAGCGGCTCCTTCACGTTCGAGTACCGACTGACCAACGCCGCCGGCAGCTCCGACGCAACGGTCACGATCCTCGTCGGGCCGCGGGCCACGGTCGGTGACGCCGTCATCTACCTGAGCTCACTCAGCGGCGGCAACGTCGACGGCATCGCCTTCGGCGACGAGGACGTGCTCGCCTTCGACACGTCGACCGAGACGTGGTCGATGGCCTTCGACGGCTCCGACCTCGGGCTCGGCGGCTCCGACATCGACGGCTTCGCCATCGTGAGCATGGAGCCGTTCGTCGCCGATCTGTCCCTCGATGCGCCACGCTCGATCCCCGGCCTCGGTGCCGTGGACGACTCGGACGTGCTTCGCTTCACCGGCACCGGTGGGCCGAACACGGCCGGCACGCTGGAGCTGCTGTTCGACTTCTCCGACATCGGGCTGTCGAACAACGGCGAGGACATCGACGGCCTGGCGCTGTTCGGCGGGGACCACCTGCTGTCGTCGTTCCACAACGTCAACGCCAGCGGGTTCACGGCGGCCGACGAGGACATCATGCGGTTCGCCGCCACGTCGACCGGGGCGACGACCGCCGGGTCGCTGTCGATGCTGATGGACGGCTCCGACATCGGCCTCGGACCCCGTGACGTGACCGGCGTGTGGGTCGACCCGTCGACCGGCGACGTGTACGGCTCGGCGCTGAGCAGCTGGGTCGCCGGCGGAGCCGCCGGCGACACCGACGACGTGTTCCGCCTCACCGGCACGTTCGGCCAGACGACCAACGCCGTCGGCTCGATCTTCTTCGACGGCGACCAGCACGGCTTCGGTGGCGAGCAGATCGACGCCGTCCACATCGAACCGCTCAGCTGATCGCAGGGGGGATCCGGCGGCGACGGCGCGGCCCCGGTTGGCGGTGCCGTCCGGCTGATGAGGGACCGTCGACCGCCGGAGGGATCCCCTGCCAGACGAGACCGCCGCCGACCGGTCGCCGCTCACCCGGGGACGCATCCTGCAGCACTGGCGGGAGGAGGTGCTCGGGCTGAGCCTCCGGGCCGCGGCCGGTGAGCTCGAGATCGGTGCGAGCACGTTGTCCGGCTGGGAACGCGACCTCGCCGCGCCGACGCTCGACCCCCGGACGATCGACCGGCGGCTGGACGCCGGCGGTGCGCTCGGCGACCTCCTGTGGTCGGTCGGCACCCCAGACGGACTGGTCGCCGACACGCTGTGGACCACGGTCTTCCGTGGGGAGTCGGACGCCACGTGGATCTGGGTCCGACCGCTCGACCCGTCGACGCCGCTGGAGATCGTCGCCGAGTGGGGCATCGCCACGGTCGGGTTCCCACCGATCGGCGGTCCTGGCGGTGCGGTGATCTGGACGCCGTTCGCCATGCCAGAGCAACCGATGATCGTACGCCTCTCCGCTCCCGGATGGGTCGACTTCGGCCAGGGCCGGCCACCGACGGAACTGGCCGGCGTCCCGGTGATCAACAGCGTCGAGCGGGTGCGACGGGTGGCCTATCCATCCCATGCCCTCGGTGACCTCACGCGCCAGGTGGCCACGTCGCTGGTGACCAGGCGACTGGCGAACGGGGACGTGCTCGACCGCTTCCCGGTCCGATTCCGGGAGACCCTGCTCCGTCTCGAACCGCAGGACCACCGACCCAACTGGGTCGAGGACGTGCCCGGTCTGATCGCACCGATGCCGGACGTCCAACGCCATGCCTTCCGTCGGTTGCGAGACGCCCGCGGTCTCTCGTACCGGGCGGCGGCCGAACGTCTCGGTGAGGTCCTCGGTGTGCGGGTCGGGGCCGACACGGTCCGCCGCTTCGAGTCGGACGGGTCCTGGGCCGGCCGAACCCCCGATCTCGACGCAGCGCTCGATGGCATCCTCGGCGCGGGCGGCCGGCTCGCCTGCCGACCGGTGGCGGCGGCCGCCGGCATCGGGACGATCCGGTTCCCGAGTCATTGGCTCGGGCCCGTCTGGATCGAGTTCAACGACGTGTCGCGGTCGTCGTTCGTCCGCTTCACCTGGGGTCGCTGGTGGAAGGACGTCCACCTGCGGGCACCGACGGTCCTGACGACCCACTGCCTGCAGCCGCACCTGCCGCTGCGGGTGGAGCTCCCCCAGGACGTCGCCTGGCGGGCGGGTATCGGTCGACGACCGGGTGCGAGGCGCATCGACCGGAACTGGGTGCCGACCACTCCACAGTTCGCCGCCGAGACCTATGCGCTGGCGCTCGACCGGGGGGCCAAGGCGTTCGACGTTCCACGCGATCTGGTCCGCACGTTTTTCGGTCGGTGACGTCTTTCGCCGGTTCGATGGCGTCGCGCGTTCGGAATCTGACGCAGTCACCTTTTGTCCTGCGCTGAGAACGCAAAAGATTCTTCTGACGCCAGTCGATCGACGGACCCCGTCGCCGGAGGCGTTTGCTCACACGATCTATTCCGCCGCGGAGTCCGACCTCCCGCGCGCCGGCGGAGGGAAGGACACACGATGCTCCGAGGAACACACAGGCGATCCGCTGGTCGCTGGCTCTGGCCACTCCCGTTCGGCCTGGTCACGCTGGCCGCGATCCTCACGCTCGCCCTGGCGTCGGCCGCCGCCACCATTTCCGAGGACGCCAAGCTCGTCGCCTCCGACGCCGGCGGCAACGACACGTTCGGCTACGCCGTCGACATCGACGGCGACCTCGCCGTCATCGGCGCCCAGGGCACCGACGACCAGGGCAGCAGCTCCGGCTCCGCCTACGTCTTCCAACGGACCAACGGCGTCTGGAGCGAGGTCGACGAGCTGCTGGCCGGCGACGGCGCCATGTTCGACAACTTCGGCCAAGCCGTCGCCATCTCCGGCCAGACCATCATCGTCGGCTCACCCCAGGACGGCGACAACGGCGCCGTCTCCGGCTCCGCCTACATCTTCACCGAGACCAACGGCACCTGGACCCAGCAAGCCAAGCTGCTCGCCTCCGACGGAGGTGGCAACGACACGTTCGGCTACGCCGTCGACATCGACGGCGACCTCGCCGTCATCGGCGCCCAGGGCACCGACGACCAGGGCAGCAGCTCCGGCTCCGCCTACGTCTTCCAACGGACCAACGG
>JBCCVL010000189.1:0-11076 GCA_039195375.1 Actinomycetota bacterium | reverse complement strand
CGCTTCGCCGTCGGCGTGGAGCTCCAGGACGGCATCGTCGGGAGCCGACTCGCCATCGTCGACCACGGCGGCGGCACCCGCCACCTGCGTCGCCGCCGGAGCCTCCGCCTCGGTGGCGGCCTCGGTCGGGGACGTGGCCTGGGCGGTGTCGGCCGCCGTGGCCATGGTCGCCTGCGGCTGCGCCGCATCGGTCTCGGGCGACTCGGCCCCGTCGGTGTCGGCGGCCGACATCGGCGCCTCGACCGGGCGGTCGGTGTCGGTCTCCACGGTGTCGAGACCGACGTCGTCGACCACCGGTTCCGCCGTGTCGGGCGCAGGGTCGGTGTCGGTGTCGGTCTCGGGCGCAGCGATCTCGGGCGGCGCCTCATCGGGGATCACCGCCGCCGGGGTCGCCGCCTCGGTGTCCTCGATCATCTCCTCGGCCACCGGGTGCTCGACCGACTGCAGCGAGTCGGTCATGGCCCGGGCGGCCTCGTCGGTCTCGTCGGAGGCGTGGCTCCGGTCGGCCGTCGTCTCACCATCGGCATCGGCATCGGCATCGGCATCGGCATCGGCCTCGTCGACCGCGACCTCGGCGTCGTCGGTGGTCATGCCGTCGTCGTCCGACCGTTCATCGGTGGTCCGGCCGTCGTCGTCGACCTTCTCGGCTCGCTCGTCGTCGTCCCGACGGCCCTCGGGGCGATCGCTCCGGTCGGACCGGTCAGCCCGGTCGGTCGAGTCGGGCCGCTCGGACCGGGACGACGGATCGTCGACGGGGCGCCGATCATCGCCGCCCGCCGGCTTCTCCATCGCCCGGTCGAGGGCCTGATCGAAGTCGTGTCGCTGTCCGCCGTCCCACTGCTTCGCCGGCATCTGCCGGGGCGCCGGCAACGTGGCCGGCGCCAGCAGGGGAATACCCAGCTTGTTCATCGGGGAACTCCTTCCGTCATGCTTCTCCCCATGCGGCGAGGACTTTCTGCACATAGCGCTGGGTCTCCGGATACGGCGGTACCCCGCCGAACCGACTGACCGCGCCCCGCCCTGCGTTGTAGGAGGCGATCGCCTCCTCGATGGTGTCGAACTGGTCGATCGAGGTGCGCAGATAGCGCGCCGCCCCGTCGATGGCCGAAGCCGGATCCCACGGGTCGACACCCATTTCCGCCGCCGTGGCCGGCATGAACTGCATCAGGCCCTGGGCCCCGACGGGACTCACCGCCGACGGGTCGAAGTTCGACTCGGTCCGGGCCACGGCCGCCAGCAGGTCGGGGTCGATCCCCCACTCCTCGCCGGCGGCGCCGAACAGCGCCTGATAGATGTCCGGCGCCGCGGCCACCGCGGCGCCGGCAACGGCCCGCTGGGCCGCGTCGAGACTCGATGGTCCCGAGAGTGACCCGGCCGGAGGTCCGGCCTGGGGCAGTGCCGCCGGGGCACCCCCGGGGGTCACGATCCGTCGGATTGTGGCGATCGGCCGGTTGATCTCCTCGACCTTCACCACCTCGCCGGTCCGGGGGGCGTGGAGCATCCGCCCATCGCCCACATACAGCCCGACATGGCTGACCGGCTCGCCGAAGGCGATCACATCGCCCGGCAGCGCATCTTCGATCGAGGGCACCTCGGCCCCCATCGTCGCCTGGTGGCGACTCCACTTCGGCATCTCCACACCGATGTCGGCGTAGGCCTGCTGGACCAGACCGGAGCAGTCGAAACCGTGCTCCTCGTCGGTGCCGCCCCAGAGGTAGGGCACGCCCAGGTATTCCATGGCGGCGTCGACCACCGCCTGCCCGGGGCCACCTCGACCGAACACCGCGGCCTGCGACGACCCGCCGGTGGCGACGGTGGCACCGGCGGAGGCGGTGGCGGTGGTGGTGGCGGCGGTCGCCGCCGTCCGAGAGGCGCCGTCGGCCCTTGTCCCCGACGCACCGTCGGCGGCGTAGGCCCGGGCCAGGAGGCTCTCGAAGCTGGGGCCGTTCCCGGTGGGGATGCCCCGCGACCGCAGGCGCTCGCCGAGAGCGGCCAGCTTCTGAGCCCCGATCGACTCCAGCGTCTCGTTGATCGACTCGAGACCGCTCATCGTCCGTCGTCCCGTACCGCTCGGGTGGCGACCAGGTCCTGCAGGTCGTTGGCCGCCACCCGCCGACGCTCGTCGGCATCGGCGGCGTCGACCCGGGCCACCAGTCGCTCCAGGGCTCGGAGGCGAACGTGCGCCGCCTCCATCTCCGCCCGGCTCTCGGCCTCGTTGGCCGTCAGGCGACCCTTCTCCTCCAGGAGCTGGCCGAGGCGTCGGGCGCCGGCGCCGGCCAGATGGGTCCGGAGCTGCGACGACATCTCGTCGGAGCCCAGGCGGCCCGACGCCTCCAGCATCTGTCGACGCTCGGAGTCGTTGGCCTCGACCTGTCGCGACGCCTCCGCCAACTGGGCCTTGGCCCGGTCCATGTCATCGCCGGCCCGCTGGGTGGCCCGGTCGATTCGGTCTCGTCGTGGGCTCACTGCTGCCCCTCCGCGGTCTCGACGATCGATTGCAGGGTCGACCAGGCCTCGGCGGCGCCGGTCCATTCGTGCAGGCCTTGTCGTTGGAAGATCTCCAGTGCCGGGCCCACGGCCACGGCGGCGTCGAGTTCGGCGTCGGCACCCACCTGATAGGCGCCGACCTCGATCAGATCACGGGCCCGGTGAAGCACGGCCAGGATGCGCCTGGCCCGGGCGGCGATCGCCGCCTGCTCGGGCGTGGTGACGGCGTTGGCCACCCGCGAGGCGGATCCGAGCACGTCGATGCTGGGGAAGTGACCGGCGTTGGCCAGCTCCCGACTGAGCACCAGGTGGCCGTCGACGATCGAGCGCACGGTGTCGCCGACCGGATCGTTGACGTCGTCTCCTTCGACCAGGACGGTGTAGAAGCCGGTGATCGAGCCCCGGGCCGAGGTGCCGGCCCGCTCCAGGAGCGACGGCAGGAGGCCGAGGGCCGAGGGCGGGAAGCCCCGCGAGGTCGGGATCTCGCCGGCGGCCAACCCGATCTCGCGCTGGGCGACGGCGAAGCGGGTCACGCTGTCCATCAGGAGGTTGACGTGCATGCCGGTGTCGCGGAAGTGCTCGGCGATCCGGGTGGCGAGGTAGGCGGCGTTGCGCCGCACCAGCGCCGGTTGGTCCGAGGTGGCGACCACGATCACGCTGCGGGCCAGGCCCTCGGGGCCGAGGTCCTTGTCGAGGAACTCGCGCACCTCTCGACCCCGCTCCCCCACCAGGCAGAGCACGTTGGCATCGGCGGCGGAGCCCCGGACGATCATCGACAGCAGACTCGACTTGCCGACTCCGGAGCCGGCCATGATGGCGATGCGCTGGCCCCGGCCGCAGGCGGCGAGGGTGTCGATGGTGCGCACGCCGACCGTCATCGGCACGTCGACCAGTGGCCGATCGAGCGGTGCGGGCGGTGTGTTGTGGACCGGGACCGAGCGGTCCATCGAGAGGGCGGCACCCCCGTCGATGGGCTTGCCCATCCCGTCCAGCACCCGACCGAGCAGCTGCCGACCCGTCGGCACCCGCATCTGCGTGCCCCCGGTGCGCACCCGATCGCCGACGCGGCGGCCACGGAAGTGACCGTAGGGCAGGATCGTGGCCCGACGGCCGGTGGCCGAGACCACCTCCGCCACCAGCTCGTCGTCGTCCTCGTCGCCGACGACGACCAGGTCGCCGGGGCCGACGCCGAGGCCGACGATGTCGGCCTGGGTCGGTCCGAGCTGTTCGAGTCGTCCGAGTCGCTCGGGGCGGGCGGCGGCCGCCACGTCTTCGGCCCACACGCCGAGCACGGCCCGGGTCCGGGGGGAGAACTCGTCGGTCGCCGTGGTCATGCCAGCACCTCGGCCACCCGGCGGAGCGACTCCGACATACGGCCGTCGATCACGCTGTCGTCGGCTTGAACCACGGCGTCGCCCACGGCCAAGCCGGGGTCGGCCACCACGGTGACCTGTCGGCCCGCCACCGCCATGACCTCGCCCAGCTGGGCGGCGTCGTCGGGGTGGACCCGGGCCACCAGGTCGGTGGCGTCGGGGGCGATGGCCAGGCAGCGCCGGATGGCGTCGAGGCCGGGCTCGGTCGCGGCCGCGACCTCGCGGTCGAGGATCAGAGCGGCCACCTCGAGGGCGACTTCCACCGCCTTGGTCACGAGGCTCTCCTCCATCTCGTCGAGGGAGGACTGCACCCGCTCGAGGACGCGGTCGACATGCACGGCGAGCGCTTCGGCCTGCCGTTGGCTCTCGACCCTGGCCTCGTGCAGGCCGAGTCGGCGGCCCTCCTGCCAGCCCTCTTCCCGGGCCTGAGCCTGGGACTCGCTGAGCCGCTCGGCCCAGGGGCCGACCGGGGTGGCGGCACCCGCCGACGGTGGACGGTGGATGAGGTCGACGGGGACCGCCTGGGCGGCGGCGTCGCCGCGGATGAGCACCTCGGAGTCAGTCGACAAAGTCCGCTCCTCCACGATTGATCACGAGTTCGCCGCTCTCCTCGAGGTTGCGGACCGACTCGAGCACCTCCTGCTGCGCCTCCTCGACGTCGGCCATCCGCACCGAACCGAGCAGCTCGATCTCGTCGAGCAGGTTCTCGCGAGCACGGCTCGACAGGTTGTTGAGGATCTTGTCGCTGACGGCCTCGCTGACACCCTTGAGGGCGAGCGGCAGGCGGGCCATGTCGACGCTGCGCAGCACCAGCTGCATCTGGCGATCGTCGAGCAGGGTGAGATCGGAGAAGACGAACATCTTCGCCCTGATCTCGTTGGCCATGTCGGGGTCGACGTCGGCCAGACCGGCCAGGACGACCTCCTCGACGGTCTTGTCGGCCAGGGTCAGCATCTCGACCAGGGCGTCGACGCCGCCGGTCGCATCGAGGAAGGTGTCCTCCAGCTCGGCCGAGAAGCGATGGCGCAGGCCTTCCTCCACGGCGTGGAGGGCATCGCCCGACACCCGGTCCATCTGTCCCAACCGGAGGCCGATCTGGACCACCAGCTCACCGGGGAGGTGGGCCACGATCCGGGCCGACATGTCGGCGGTCAGGTGCGACAGCACCAGGGCGATCGTCTGGGGCTGCTCACCGAGCAGGTTCTCGGCGATGATCGTCGGCTCCAGGTCGTCGAGGAACTGGAACGGGATGTGCAGCGCCTCGCCCCGGAGCTCGCTCATCACCTCACGGGCCTGGCGTTGGCCGAAGGTGGATTCGAGCATGGTGAAGGCCAGCTCCTGATCGCCGGCCGGCAGCGCCTCGGCCCCGGTGGCGTCGAGGAACTCCGACAGGACGGCGTCGGCCAGGTCGTTGTCGACCCGACCGAGGGTGGCCACCTCGGCGATGACGGCGTTGAGCTCGGCCCGGCGCAGGTTGCGCAGGAGCGGAGCAGCCTGCTCCGCCCCCAGGCGCAGGAGGACGATGGCCGCCTTGCGCCGCGGGGTCATCAGTTCGAGTTCGAGATTGCTCATCCGGCGACCTCCTCGTTCTCGTTGAGCCACGACCGGAGCACGCCGGCCACGTCATCGCTCTGGTTCGAGATCAGGGCCTCGAGGTTCTCGATGTCGACGACGGTCTCGCCCGCGGCGCCGAGCTCGGCCTGTTCGCCCGACGGCATGAGCGCCTTCAGCTCCTCCATGTCCACCGAATCGACCGTCTCGGTCTTCGGTCCCTTGGACACCATCCGGATGCCGAAGACGGCGACCACGATGGCGACCAGGACGGTGCCGACGGTGCGGATCAGACCGACGAGGTCCATGCCCGCTCCCTCGGCCTCGGCCTCGGGATCGAAGGCCAGGGCCTCGACGCCGGCCCGGAACTGCTCGTTGATCGGGATGAGGGTGACGGCCAGGGTGTCGCCCCGGGCGTCGTCGATGCCGGCGGCGGCCGAGACCAGGGCCTCGATCTCGGGGACCTTCGCCTCGTCGACGGCGGCCTCGTCCAGCAGGACGGCGACCGAGAGTGCGGTGACGCCGCCGCCGCTGTTCTCGGCGTTGGTGATCACCTTGTCGACGGCGAAACGGGCGTCGCGCTCGTCGAGGCTGTAGAGCAGCCCGTCGTCGGGCGCCGCCTCCTCCTCCACCGGCTCCGCCGGCTCGGGTTCCTCGACCTCCAACTCGCCGCCCTCCTCGGCGCCGGCGTCGTCACCCCGATAGAGCTCGTTGCGGGTGGTCTCGGACAGCAGCATCTGGTCGCCGGTGGCCGACTGCGCAGGCTGATACTGCTCGGTCACGGTGGTCACGGAGTCGAAGTCGAGGTCGGCCGAGACGTTGACCACGGCCAGGCCGGGGCCGACGACGGCGGCCAGCAGGGCCTCCAGATCGGATTCGAGCAGCGACTCGTACTCGCGCTTGGCCCGCAACTGGTTGTCGCCCTCCAGGCCGGCGATGCCGGCGCCCTCGCCGGCGGCGGCGAGGACCCGTCCGGTCTCGTCGGCCACCGAGACCTGGTCGGGGGTCAGACCCTCGACCGAGGACGCGACCAGGTTGACGATGGCCTCGACCTGCATGGCGCCCAGGGTCCCGGCACCGCTCTGGACGACGAGGACCGAGGCCGACGCCCGGGGGGTGGAGTCGAGGATGAGGTCGTTCTCGGGGATGACGAGGTGCACGTTCGCCCTCGACACGCCGTCGATGGCGGCGATGGTCCGGGAGAGCTCACCCTCCATCGCCCGCTGATAGCCGACCCGCTGATCGAAGGCGGAGGTGGTGATGCCCTGGTCGTCGAGGATCGACCAACCTTCGCTGCCGCCGACGAGCCCCTCGGCCGACACGTCGAGTCGGGCCTCGTGGACCTGGTCGGCCGGCACCTTGATCGTGCGCCCGCCGTCGGTCAGCTCGTAGGGAATCCCCTGGCTCTCCAGGCGGTCGACGATGGCGGCGGCGTCGGCCGGTTCCATCCCGGCGTACAGCGTGCTCATCGTCGTTCGTCCGGCCAGCTGGGCCACGACGAACAACGCCAGTGCGGTGGCGACGAAGGCCAGGCCCAGCGTCACCCGCTGGGGCCCCGTCATCTGCTGGATGGACGTGGCCGTGCTCTGGCGGAGGGCGTTGGTGTCAACCAGCGCCATCAGAGCTGCATCCTCATGATGTCGTTGAAGGCGGAGATGGCGCGGTCACGGACGGCGACGGTGATCTCCGTGGCCAGCTGGGCCTCGGTGGCGGCGATCATGTAGTCGGTCACCGAGTCGAGGTCGCCGGTGGCGGCCTGTTCGGCCGCCGTGGTGGCGGCGGCGTCGAGGCGACCGACCGAGGCCAGGGCCTCGAGCACGGCATCGGTGAAGCCACCGTCGCCGCTCTCGCCGTCGGGGCGGGGTCGGGTGCCCGAGGACGTATCGGCGGGGGTGGGCCCGGTGATACGAACGGACGGGACACTGATCGGGGGAATAGGTGAGGTCATCGCTGTCCGATCTGGAGTGCGCGTTGGTAGGCGTCGCGCGCCGACCGGAAGGCCGACACGTTGGCCTGGTAGGCCCGCTGGGCCACCAACAGGTGGGTCATCTGCTGGGAGAAGTCGACGGACGGCCGCTTGACCATGCCGTTCTCGTCGGCGAGGGGGTGCTCGGGCTGGTAGTAGAGCTCGCCGGTGTCGTCGCCGAGTTCGATCCGGTCGACGCGGGCGCCCGCAGGGCGGTCGCGCTCGGTTGCCCGGGCGATGACGAGCCGCTCCTGGAAGGCCGGCTCGTCGGTGGCGACGATGTTGTTCATGTTGGCGAGGTTGTCGGCGACGGCGTCGATCCAGGTCTGGAAGACGTCCATGCCCGACCCCGAGATCGAAAGGCTGTGGAAGGGACCGGGCATCATCAGCTCCCGATGGCCGTGCGGGTCCGGGTGAACCAGCCGTTGAGCGCCTCGGTGACCAGCGACTGCTGCAGGGCGTTCAGTTCGAGGGCCGTCACCTCATCGGCGAGGTCGACGTTGCTGCCGTCGATGCGGGTGGGTTCGGTGGAGAGCGACGTCGTCGGGCTGAAGCCGCGGAGGTCCTGGCGGTCGATGGCGGCTCGCAGCGAGTCCTCGAACGACACCCGCCGGGCCTTGAAACCCGGGGTCTCGACATTGGCGATGTTGTGCTCATACGCCTGGCGCTGCACTTCCAACCCACGAAGGGCGGCACCGAGGTAACGGATGTGGGTTCCGTCGATGGTCACGTCGACAGCTCCTTGGGAACGGGAAAGTGGGCCACCCGTCCCTGGGTGCGATCTACGTGAGCATCCGGCTCAGATGCTCGTATCGGCCCGAACGTCCCCTTGTGCGTAGGACCAGCGACTCATCGTCGTCCGGAAGCGGGGCCAAAAGGTCCAGATCCGCGGTGTGCGGGCCCGAACCGGCGCCGCCGGGTCGGCGGTTACAGGTGCCGAGAGACCGAGCTGAAACCCGACGCCCGCCGGTTGTTGGCACCGCGTCGGGGAGGCGGCAGGGTCCGTCGCCGCTCCTCGAGCGCCGCCTGCAGCTGTTCGGCCGACGCCAGCGCCGCTCGGGCCCGGGCCTCGAACTCGGACGGCATGGGACCGGCCGGGGCGTCGGGGGGCGGCCAGGGGCCGAGGTCGATGTCGACCGGTTCGTCGGCGGGCCCGGCGTCGAGCAGGCGGCGGCAGTGCGCCACCCGGTCCTCGAAGGTGTCGAGCAGGCCCGCCCAGTCGGTCACGGGAGCACGGGGCCCGGCTCGCCGTGCAGCTGGCGATAGGCCTCCGACCAGCTCTCCTGGAGCGGGATGACGATGTCGAGGGCGCGGCGGACCATCACCGTCGACTTGGTGAGGTTGGCCTCCATGAGGACCGCCATCAGATGGCGGTAGAGGGCGCGCAGGTCACCGGCGGCGTCCCAGGCGTCGGTGTCGAGGGCCAGGTCCAGTTCGTGGACGAGGTCCTGGGCGTGGAGCAGGAGGTGATGCGCCTCCTCGACCCGCCCCGCCCCGATGGCCTCCTCGGCGCCATCGAGGTCGCGACGGAGGCGGTCGAACACGGCGAGCAGAAGCTTCTGCGGCGACGAGCCCGCCATCCCGTCGGTTTCATAGCGTTGGGCCAGTGCCGACCGCTGACGCTGATTCACGATGTGGTGCCTCCGAGGGAACTGAGTTGCCCGGCCAACCAGTTCGACTGGCTCTGGAGTCCTCCCAGGGCCACTTCGAGGTTGGCGTACGTCCGCCGCAAGGTCGATTCCCGCAACTCGAGTCGGCGCTCGTAGGAATCGATCTGTCGGTTGTATTGCTCGATGATCCGATCGGCAGAGTCGCCTGCGGTGTAGAGGTATCCGTCGCCAACTGATGCGGCCGCCTCAGCGGCCTCGATCACTCGATCCAGGGCACCTAGTTCGGCGTCCTCATCTCCGGTCCGGTCGGCGAACAGACCGGCCAGCATGTCGGGGTCGCTCGCCAGGGCGTCGGCGAAGGAATCGGCGTCGAACTCGAACTGGCCCTGCCGGCTGAGCTGGATGCCGACGATGCCGACCGAGGTGAAGTCGTTGGTGTCCATCCCGGCGGCGAAGGCGCTCCGGATGGTGTCGGCCGCCTTGCGGGCCTCGGTGTTGCCCTGGAGCACCGAGTCGGTGTCCGGCGTGTTGACGGTGGCGGTGTCGACCCGGGTGAAGAACTCGTTGAGCGAGGTGACGAAGGCGCTGACCTTCTCCGACAGAGCCTCGACGTCGCGTTCGGTGCTGACCGAGACCGGACCGGTGGTGGTGGCGTTGACGGTGACGGTGACGCCCGGGAGCAGCGAGTCGAAGGTGTTGGTCGAGGAGGTGACGGTGAACGGGTTGTCACCCTGGATGGTCAGCTCGGCGTCGCTGCCGGTCGACAGGGTGGTGAAGTTCATCCCGGCGAACAGGGCGTCGGAGGTGTCGACGGTCGAGTCGGCACCGGTCTCGTTGGCGGTGAGCTGGAGGCGGAAGCCGTTGCCGACGTCGATGATCGCGGCGGTGAAGCCGAGGTCGCTGTCGGCGTTGACGGCCCCGGCGACGTCGGCCAGGGTCTGCGTGCCGTTGACCAGGGTGGTGTCGGTGTCGGCGTAGACGTCGGAGTACTCCGAGGCGGCCGAGGCCACGCTCGTCACCTGGAACGAGTAGGTCCCGATGGTGGCGGCGGTCGTCGCCGTCACCGACACCGCCTCGGGGTTGGAGCTGGTGGCGGTGATCAGATCCCAACCGGAGCTGAGCCGGAGGTCGGCGGCGGCGTCGCGGATGGCGTTGACGTCGGTCCGCAGGCCCGAGAGTTCCTCCTTGCCCGCCTGTTGGCGGGAGCGCTGCTCGATCAGGGCGTCCTGCGGCCGCCGTTCGATCGCCATCAGCTGGCTGACGATCGAGGAGGTGTCGAGGCCGGAGACGATGCCGTCGATGAAGCTCACGGGAGGTCCTTTGGGTGATGTGGCGGGGATCGAGTTGGAACGGGCGAAGCGCCCGGGCGAAGCATGTCGCTCCGCCCGGACGCCTCAAGGTGCGTTGACGAGGCAGGTTTCGGCGATCGCCGAAACCTGGGGTGGCGGCTACGCCGCCACACCTCAGCCCAGGAGTCGGAGGACCGACTGGGGGATGGCGTTGGCCTGAGCGAGCATGGCGGTGCCGGCCTGCTGCAGGATCTGGTTCTTGGTGAAGGAGGTCATCTCCTCGGCCATGTCGGTGTCCCGGATCCGGCTCTCGGAGGCCGACAGGTTCTCGGTGGTGACCTGCAGGTTCCGGATGGTGGACTCGAAGCGGTTCTGCACCGCACCGAGCGCCCCTCGGCTGGTCGAGACCGCAGCGATGGCGGCGTCGATCGACTCGATGGAGGTCCGGGAGTTGGCGGCGTCGGTCACGTCGAGCGCCGTGAGGTCCGAGCCGCCGAGGCTGGCGGCGTCGAGGGCACCGACCGTCATCTGGATCTGGTTGCCCGCGTCACCCTCGGAACCGACCTGGAAGTTCAGGGCGGTGGCGGTGAACACGGTCGCACCGCCGAAGGTGGTGTCGGTACCGATCCGGCCGACCTCGGCCGCCAGGGCGTCGAGCTCGGACTTGATGGCGGTCCGGGCGGCGGCGTCGTTGGTGTCGTTGGCGGCCTGCACCGACAGGTCACGCATCCGGCCCAGCATGTTGTGAACCTCGCTGAGGGCACCCTCAGCCGTCTGGGCGAACGAGATGCCGTCCTGCG
>JBCCVL010000188.1:0-11076 GCA_039195375.1 Actinomycetota bacterium | reverse complement strand
GGCGTTGTCGGCGTGCTCCGGCTCATCCGACGACGACATCGGCGCACAGCTCGACGAGGAGGCAGCTGCAGCCTCCACCTCGACGACCGAACCGACCACGACCAGCTCGTCGACCACGACCGAACCGACAACGACGACACGCTCAGAGGAGGAGGCCGCAAGAGCCGAGATCGAACGCGTCGTGACCGAGTGGTACCAGTTCCCGATCGACTACTCGCTAGGTGAGGAGGGCCTCGGTCTGGAACAGACCACCGGTCTCCTACGCCAACGGATCCTTGAATCGGCTGCGCAGCTTGAAGCCGAGGGTCAGGTGCTGCGTTCGCTGGGTGTCGCTCGAATAGAGATCACTGGCATCAACGTCGATCTAGAAGATGGTACGGCGGAGGTCGATGCATGCACCGGTTCAAGCGCAGAGCTCCTCAACGCTGAGACTCTCGAGGTCATAACCAGGACTGAGCCGGACACCTCGACGAGCTTGTTCCAGCTTCGGTTTGAAGCCGAGCAATGGAAGATCAGTGAGTGGGTCTCCAGCGGGGTCGACGGCGACCCCATCAGCTGTGACGCCGAGTCATGAGAATTCAGCATCGGCGAGGCGGGTCGGTCCCTCTGTTCGCTTCTTTTCTGATCGCAGCGGTCATTCTTGCGTTCCCAGCAGAACCCGCCTCGGCAGACGAACCGTGCGCTGATCTCATTGTCTGCATACGGAGTGGAACACTTCCGGATCCGGCGGTGTATGTGGGTGGTGGGTTCACGACCGGTGGCGGCGGAGCCAGGGTGATCCCGACTGGCTCGTCGGTGTTCGCTGATTGCAACTGGGATCGCCTGCTCGCCGGCGACGAGTTGATCATCGCTCGCCCCGACATCGCCTCGATCAACATCACCGGTTCGATCTTCGACGAGGACCACTGGGTGATCTTCTGTCCGCAGCTCGCCGGCTTCGATGCCTACACGATCTTCCCCGTTGGCGATCCGCCGCCCGTCCCGGTGATCCAGGCGATGATCTTCGACGCCTATGCCCAGACCCCCGTCGTGGCGTTCAACCCGATCACCTCGCCCGACGGAGACGACGACGTCATGCTCATCACCCAGATGACGACCTTCCTGTGGGTCGACGAGGCCGCATGGGCGACTCCGGCGGTGGCCACGATCAGCCTGCCCCTGCCCGGCGCGGCGTTCAGCGTCAGCACCACGGCGACCCCTCGGATGGCGTACTGGTCGGGAGGTGACGAGCCGGCCGAGTGTGATGGTGACGACATGCACCCGTACGTCTTCGGGATCGGGGGCGATGACGCCCAGCCGTCGAACTGTTCGATGGTCTACACGAAGTCGTCTGCGCTGCAGGAGAACCGCGTCGACCTCGAGGTCGTCTGGGACGTCTCCTACAGCTGCTCGACCTCTGACTGCGGTGGACTCCTCCCCGACATCACCACGATCTCCACCCGCTCCGTCGTGGTCGGTGAGATCCAGGCCGTCGAGAACTGACCGTTTGACCATCGGACTGGTTTCTGCCGGCGAGGGGGCCGGGAAGTCGGCGTGTCTGCCGGCAGAACGCCGCAGCGGCGGGTCGTCGCCGGAGCCTGCCCGACGACACGCTCCGTCGTCGACAACGCCAGACGGCAAGCGCGCTGGGGGCCGGGACCGGCGACCCCGCCAGCCCCGGCCCCCGGCCGTGGTCCCGCCCGCTCGGCTGACAGCCCGCCTGCCTGACGGGCCAGGCGTCACCCGCAGTCGGTCAGGATCCTCGCTCCGTCGAGACCGTTGACCAGGCGGAGGTCCCACCAGAGCGCCGTCCCACGTGCATCCCGCGTCAGCGACAGGTTGTCGCCGCTCTCCAGCGGCCCGATCCGGGACCGCGTCCCATCCGGACGCAGGAACTCCGAGGCCCGGACGTCGTTCGGTCGGTGGATCACCCCGAGCACCGTCGAACGGTCGAACCGCAGCGAGCCCTCCAGCCGACCGTTGTCGTTGAGTCGGTCGGCCCACATCCGGAAGCTGCACACCCTCGTCCCGGCAGGCACGATGGCGTTCTCGTTGGTCCTGCCGGTGAAGTCACCGCTGGTGATCCGGTTGACCGTCACGGGTTGTTCCAGCGTGACCGGCCCCCGCTCCAGCCAGACCCAGGTGGCCTCGTCGCTGTCGAGCGGACCGCCCTCGGCCATCGTCCGCGGCGGGTCGATCCACACGGCCCCGTTCGCCACCGTCGGCAGCTCGACCCCGCTCGGCGGCTCGGTCACCGTCGTCGACGTGCTCGTCGGCAGCGTTGACGGCACGGTGACCGTCGGCTCGGTTGACGGCACGGTGGTCGTCGGCTCGGTTGACGGCACGGTGGTGCTCGGCCCACTCGTCGTCGAGGTGCTCGTCGGCGCCGTGGTGGTCGTCGTCGGCAGCGTCGTGGTCGTCGCGCCGCCACCGCCGCCCTCGGGGATCACGAGCAGCGTGGCCGACCGGGCCGGCAGGTCGAGCACCGTGCCCGGCCCGACCACCACGTCGCCGACCCGCTCGATCGACTCGAGGTCGGCCCCGCTGTAGCGGAACGCCTCACCCGTTCCGCCGAAGCCGTTCACCTCAAGCGGCGTGGCCTGGGCCACCGTCGACTTGTTGATGACCAGCAGCGTCAGGGCGCCATCGGCCGACCGGGTGGCGGCGTGGATCGACACCGCCGACTCGTCGCTCGACGACGCATACACCGACGTGTCGCCGAACCGACCGCCGAACCCGTCGTAGTTGCGGAACAGTCGGAACGCCCAGAACACCGGTCGGTCGCTGAACTCGTCCTCGGCCATCCCGACCCAGTCGGCGTACGGCTCCCACAGGGTGGCCAGGTCGAGCCCCTCCCGACCCATGATGCCGAGCGCATCGGCCTGGGCCAGAGCGCCGGCGATCGAGTCGACCCCACCGAAGTTGTACTCGGTGATGGCCAGCCCGGTCCCCGGATAGTTGGCGTCGATCAGGCTGCGCAGCCGGGGGATGACCGTCGACCCGTCACCCTCGAGGAAGTCACGGGTCACCCACCAGTCCTGCGGGGCGTAGGTCGGGTCCCACAGGCTGCGGGTCGCCTCGAGCCGGAGGGTGTCGGAGCCGCCGTTGTAGACCCGGTCGTCGTAGAAGTTGACGGCCAGCCGATCGAGGAGACGGACCCCGCCGGAAGCTTCGGCCGCCGCCATGTTGGCCAGGTAGTCACCGGCGAACGTCGGCAGCTGCCCCGGGTACCGACCGGCCTGGATCTCGGGCGTGGTGACGTAGTAGCTGTACCCGCTCCACAGGACCGGCCCGATGACCTCGGCCGTCGGGTCGGCGCTCTTGACCGCCCGGGCGTAGGTGAGGTTGCGGTCGATGATCTCCTGGCGACCGATGGGATCATCGCCCCGGATGTCGCCGTGGGTCGAGTGCCAGAGCCCTGGCTCGTTGCCGAGCGCGTACAGCTCGACGCCACCGTCGGCGGCCGAGCCGTGGGTGGCCACCAGCTCCGCCACCCAGTCCCTGGCCCAGGACTCGTCGATCGCGGTGCTCGTGACCGTCGGGTCGGCCGGCCCGAGGAACTGTCCGCTCCGGTAACCGCTACCGCAGCCGACCGACGGGTCGAGCCAGTGGGTGATCGACGAGTCCTGCGTGCCGGCGTTGTTGGCCGCACCGAGGGAGTCGTTCGTCGGGAAGCTGCAGGTCGCCTCGGCCGCCGTCGAGACCCAGCCCATCAGCGGGATCGTCAGGATGCTCTTGGTCCCGTCGGCGGCATTACCGGCCTCGAAGGCGTGGTCGCCGCCGACGTCGCCGTCGGTCGTGGCGAAGTACCAGTCGTTGCCGGCGTTCGACGACCCGGTTCGGTGGTTGTAGCGCTCGGTCGAGTTGCCACCCCACCGGTTGACCGGCACGTCGAGCTCCTCCCGCAGCGTGTTGGGGGCGAAGTTGAGGCCGTAGACGTCGTCACTGATGGCGTGGGGGAAGTCGATGCGGACCTGGGTGGTGGCGTCGGTGTAGGGATCACGGACGGCCCGGGTGATCGTGCGGGGCCCGGTGTCGACGGTGAGGGTCGGCCCGCCGGTCGGGGGCGGCGAGTCGGTGGTGACGATCGTGATGTCGTCGACGTGGATCGGTGCCAGCGTCGTGCCCCTCGCCTCCTGCCACCACACCCCCTCGACGGAGGTGAAGCCGCCGAGATCTCGAAGCGGGATGGCGACCTCGGTCCAGCGGCCGGTCGGGGCCGTCACCTGGACGGCCGTCCCGGCTCCACCGCCGACACCGAGCAGCTGCACCTGCACGACCGCCGAGTCCCCGGCGTTGGCGCCGCCATGGATGGCGAAGCGCAGCTCCCCGTCGAGCGGGAGGTTCAGGCGGTTCGGCGCTGCGAGGTACAACGCCTCCCACGCCTCCAGCTCGGTCCGGATGGCCCGATCGCCCTCGGCGACCGGGTCGGTCGAGGTCAGGTCGACGTCACCCCACGACCAGTTCTCGATGCCCGCACCCAGGGAGTCGTCGTAGAGGGTGGTCGGCGCCGCCGCGGATGCCGGGAGGTTGACGGCGATGAGCACGACGGTGAGGGCAACGGCGGCCATCGCCACCGCGACGACGGTGCGGGGTGAGCGGCGTCGGCGTCGGTGGCGCGACGGCCCGGACGGCTGGTTGGGGGTGGTTCCGGTCATGATGACCGACGGTACGGAACGACCCCTGACCCCGCCGGCCGATCGGGGGGCGCCTACCGGGCGATGACCGGGCGCAACGTGGGCGCCGGCTGGTCGCCGTGTCGACGAGGTGGGTCGGGGTTGGGTCAGGGACCCGGGTCGACCAGCCGGAGACCGCGGTGGCGCACCATCTCGATCAGCTCACCTCGCCCGGCCGCACCGAGCCGCTGCCGCAGCCGTTTGACCAGTGCCGCCACCGCCTCGTCGCTGACCCCGTCGGCCACCGCATCGGCCCAGACGACCTCGACGATCCGGTCCCGTGACACCACCTCACCGTCGGCGTCGTGCAGCAGCCGGAGCAGGTCGAGCTGCCGGGGCGACAGCGGCGGTTCGAGCGGGCGGGCGTCGAGCCACACGACGTCGGTGTCCGGGTCGATCCAGACGCCGGTGAGCTTCCCGATCCGGGGCCCGATCGGGGTGGCCATCGGATCGATGAAGCGGAAGGCCACGCTCCCGGCCAGCACCAGCTCGTCACCGTCGGCCAGGATCACGGCCTCCTGACCGAGCGGACGACCGTTGACCGCCGAACCGTTGCGACTCCCGAGGTCTCGGGCCGCCACCCGACCGGTTGCCTCGATCAGCTGCAGATGTCGGCGGGACAGCGCCGGGAGGGCGACCGTCAGGTCGGCGGTGGTGGAGCGGCCGACGACGAGCGGGCCGCGGATCTCCCAGCGCCGACCCGGCGCCCCGAGCGCAGCATCGCCGGCGGTCTGCGGACCGTGTACGGTCACCAGCTCCAGCACCCCGAGGATGGTCATGACGGGGCGAGCCTACCGTCCCGGTCCGGGCCCCTCGGCCCCCCGGCCGTCAGTTCGGGGCGACGACCGACGAACAGGGTGAGTCGGCGGGGGCGAACACCAGCTCGTCGGCCAGGAGTACCCCGGGCGAGCCGTCCTTGTAGATCTTGGGCACGGCGAACCGGGCGAGGGCGGGCGCCGGTTCCGTGGTGTACGCCAACCAGTCCGGCCCGGCCCCGGGCACGAGCTGGGGGCTCTCCACCTCGGCCAGCACCGCGTACTCGGCGTCCAGCCAGATCACGTCGAGCGACGCCTCGGCCACCTGCCCGGTGATCTCGATCCACCCGCCGAACACGTAGCGGCGCCCGGGGAGGATCTCGACGATCTCCCCGTAGAGCCCGTAGCCGTTGGCCTCGCCGACCTGCAGCACCGGCGAGTTGTCGGTCCCACCGAACGAGACCACCCGCTCCCGGTCGTCGTTGTCCGGATCGAAGTAGTAGTTGTTGGCGGAGAAGCCGCCGTCGAAGCCGGGCGTCGGCAGCAGGTTGCAGCTCAGTTCGGCGGCGCCACCGGCGGTCGGGATGTAGGCGTCGTTTGGTTGCAGCTGGCCGGCGGTGACGGTCGAGTCGGGGGCCGTCGACACCGAGCCCGGTTGGCTGGTCGTGGTCACCACCACCAGCGGGTCGACCCCGTCGCCCTCGGCCGGGTCGCCCTCGGCCCCATCACCGTCGGTGGCTGCGTCGGCGGGGCTCGACCCAGCGGTCGCCTCGCCGTCGGTCGCGTCATCGGCGGTCGCGGCCACCCGATCGCCTCCGTTGGTGTCCCCGTCGTCGCCGGGCCGGTCGACGAGACCGAGCGCAACCGAGGCAAGGCCGAGCGCCACGACGGCAGCCGCGGCGCCGACCACGACCGGCCACCGCCCCCGCCGGTCATCCGTCGATCGGCCCGTCGTCGGCTCGCCGTCGCCATCCCGTCGGCGGCTCCGACGGCTCCGACCGCCCCGACCGCCTCGACCGCGCTCGTCAGCCGGATCCGTGACGGCCGCCATCACCAACTCGGACACCGAGTCGAACCGTCGACCGGGGTCCTTGTCGAGCGCTCGCAGGACCGCCCGGTCGAGGCTCGCCGGTACGCCGGCGTCGCGCTCGATCAGTGGGACCGGTGCACTGTGGAGCTGATGGTGGAGGGCGGTGGCCACCGACCCACCCTCGGGGTAGGGCCACGAGCCGGCGATCGACTCGTACAACAGCAGCGCTGCGCTGTACTGGTCGGCGCGGGGCGTGGCGGGCTCGCCCTCGATGACCTCCGGCGCCAGGTACCGCGGGGTGCCGCTCAGATCGGCGGCTGCGGTGATCGTCGCCGACTCGTCGCCTCGGCTGAGCCCGAAGTCGATCAGGGTCAGCCGATCCCCTGGCGACACCATCACGTTTCGGGGGGAGAGATCGCGATGCACGATGCCGGCCCGGTGCACGTGGTCGAGCACGTCGGCCAGTTGGGCGAACAGGTCGACCGCCCGATCGACCGGCAACGGACCCTGCTCGACGAGCAGCCGATGGAAGGTCACCCCGTCGATCCAGTCGCTGGTGACGTAGCGGGTCCCGTCGTCGAGCCAGCCGGTCTCCCGGTAGGTGACGACGCCAGGATGGTCGATCCGCCGGAGGAGGTCGAGCTCCCGATCGACCCTGGCCTCGTCGGCCCCCGGCACCAGCACCTTCAGCGCGACGGCCCGGCCCCTCGCGTCGACGGCCCGGTGCACGGTGGCGGTGCCGCCCCGGTCGACGGCGCCGGTCAGCTGGTAGCCGAGGCGCCTGGCCTCCGTGTCGATGCTCATGGCCTCACCGGGCGGCCCATGATCCAACGATAGAGCGACGCGACCCGAGGCCGGTTGCTCTGCGCGGGGACGCTCGTCGACCAGCGGCTACTCGACCGGGATCAGCACGTTGGCGTAGAGCTGCCAGGCCAGGGCGCTCTTGGCCACGAAGCTGAGGATGATGTACGCCCGCTCGCCGACCAGGTAGTCGCTCCACCGACCGGCGGCCCGGTACTGCAGCCACTGGTTGACGGCGAAGCTGTTGAAGAACAGGAAGATCGTCACGATGATGGCGTAGACGAAACCGGGCGGGCTCCCGTCGCCGGTGAAGATGTAGCCAACGAGGGCGACCCACGGTCCGATGCCGGCGATGCAGCCCATCCAGAACGGCGCCCACCACACCTTCTGGCCCGGCCGGTTGACCATCTCCATGATCCACCCGAACAGGATCATCGACACGTTGGCGAAGGCGATCCCGATCAGCGCCCCGAGGTCGCTCACCGTGGTGACCAGGGCGATGATCAGGATCATCAGGGTCGACGACAGTGAGTATTCGACCCAGCGGAAGCGGTTGCGGCCGTGGCGCAGCTCGTCGGCGTAGCGATCGATGGCCACGGTGGCGATCAGCAGGTGGAAGAACGCCGACAGGTAGAGGAACCCGGCGGTCAGGGGGCCGAGCTGCACGTCGGCGAGGGTCGACAGCACCCCGTCGGACACCGGTGTGCCCGGCGGTCCGTTCAGGTTGAAGGTGGTGATGGGGAGCGTGAAATCGGCGGCGATGATCGTCATCGTCACCGCCGACACGAGATGCAGCACGCCAGCACCGAGGTTCAGGCGCCGCAGCCGGGCCAGCGTGTCGTTCGGCAGGTTGATCGTCTCCGGGTCGTGATCTGCGACCGGATTGGTGATCGTCGATGCCATCTGGCCTTCGTACCCCCATGGGATCGGGCTCAAACCCGCTCACCCAGCGGCCGGCCGGTGATCGATCCCGTCGTTGGCATTGCGGCCGGGACAGGCGACGTCGGGTCGGAAGCGGTACCGTGGCTCTGGTCGCTCGACCTCGTCGAGTACGGGCGGCCGGGTGCAGGACACGACCGGAGAGGTATGGCACGGTTGGTCAACGAACACGACACCAAGGAACGCGAGCGCAGCACCGACGAGCTCGCCAGGGAACGGGACGAGCTGCTCCGGCTCCAGCGGCTGTTGCTGCCCGCATCGCTCCCGGCCATCGGCTGCACGCAGGCCGCCGCCGGGTACCGGGCCCACAATGACCCTCTGTCGCTCGGTGGTGACTGGTACGACCTGATCGACCGGCCGGACGATCGTGTGGTCGCCGTGATCGGTGACGTCGTCGGTCACGGCGTCGAGCAGATCAGCGTGATGGGCCAGCTCCGGGCCGCAGCCAACGCCTTCGCCCGTGTCTGCGACACGCCGGCCCAGATCCTGTCGAAGCTCGAGGAGTTCGCCGGTGAGCTGCCAGATGCCGACATGACAACGGCGCAGGTGTTGATGCTCGACGGCAGCGAGACGATCGGCCTGGCTTCCGCCGGTCACCTCCCGCCGATCGTGGTCGACACCGAGGGCGGCTACCGGGTGATCGACACGGTCAAGCGACCACCGCTCGGTCTGTTCGGTGACGGCGCCGACGAGACGTTCACCGCCGGCGTCGGCGACACGATCGTGCTGTACACCGACGGCGTGGTCGAGCGGCCAGGGGTGGTGATCGACGAGGGCATCGACGATCTTGCCCGCTTCGTGGCCGACCACCACGAGCGCTCGGTCAGCGAGATCGTCGACGGTGCCCTCGACCACTTCTCGCCGTCCGCCAGTGACGACATGGCGTTGCTGCTGCTCCGCCCCGTTCACGAGCGGAGCGACAGCTACCGGCTGAAGCGCAAGCAGGTGGCCGGCGTCCAGATCATCTCGTAGGCTTCGCTCTGCGAGACGGTTCCGACCGACCGCTTGACCACGCAACGACCAACCGCTGGTGCCAAGATGGCCTCGATGGACAACCTCAACGTCACCGTGGCGGACGCCGAGCCCGTGCTCGTCGCCGTCGACGGCCAGATCGACAGCCACACGGCCGTCGGCCTCGACGATGCCCTGGCCGAGATCGCCGCCGACCGCAACGTCTCCGTCGACCTGTCGGCGGTCTCCTTCATCGATTCCTCCGGTCTCCGGGTCCTGGTCCGGGCCGAGAAGCGACACAGCGGTGGCGGCGGGGCGCTGACCCTGCTCAGCCCGAGTGAGGCCGTCGCCCGGCTGCTCGAGATCACCGGTCTGGCCACCGAGCTCACGATCGATTCGCCATGAGTGTCCTGGCCACCGGCAACGACTGGCGGGTCCGGCTCGAGGTCCCGGCTGACACCCGACACCTCCACATCGTCCGCCTGACCGCGGCTGGCGCTGCGGCCGAGGCGGGGTTGAACGCCGATGAGGTGGAAGACGTCAAGATCGCCGTCGACGAGCTGTGCTCGATCATCATCGCCGGCAGCGACGGTGGCGACCAGATCGGACTGACCTTCGAGGCCCGAGATCGCTCGCTCGTCGTCGAGGCGAACGCCCCGGCCGCCGGTGCGCTCGAGGTCGACGAGCTGGCCAGGGCGATCCTCGACGCCACGGTCGACGAGCTGGTCCTCGGCGCCGAGGCGGCCGGTGGCTTCCGGTTGACCAAGCACGGTCGTGACGACTGACGACGACGAGGATCTGGCCCGCTTCGAGTCGTATCACCGCTCCGGCGACGTCGAGGCCCGCAACGAGATCGTCGAGCGCTACACCGCCCTGGCCAAGGCGTTCGCCCGCCGCTATCAGCGGCGCGGTGTGCCGCTCGACGACCTCGAGCAGGTGGCCCTGGTCGGGCTCATCGGTGCGGTCGAACGGTTCGACCCGTCGGTCGGGGTCCGTTTCACGACGTTCGCCGGCCGCACGATCGATGGTGAGCTGAAGCGCCACTTCCGGGATCGAGCCTGGTCGGTCCGCGTGCCCCGCCGCTACCAGGATCTGGGGCTGGCCGTCCGGGCGACGATGGACGCACTGTCCAAGGATCTGGGCCGGAGTCCGACGATCCCCGAGCTGGCGGGAGCCGTCGGCGCCGACGTCGACGAGGTGCTCGCCGCCATGGAGGCGAACCAGGCCTTCCGGGCGGAGTCGCTCGACAGTCCGGCCGGGGGTCAGGAGTCGACGAGGACGATCGCAGACGAGCTGCCCTCGATCGACGTCGGTCCCGGAACGCTCGACGACCGGACCGTCGTTGCCGGACTGCTCGCCGAGCTCCCGGACCGGGAGCGTCGGATCGTCGAACTGCGGTTCTTCGGTGAGAAGTCGCAGCGGGAGATCGCCGACGAGGTCGGGATGAGCCAGATGCACGTCTCGAGGTTGCTGCGCCGGGCGTTGGCCACACTGCGGACCTCGGTCGACCGGGACGTGCTCGACGGGGCATGAATCCGGCCGATACCGTGCCCCCGCCGCGCCCCGTCCGGCGGTGGCGCTGGTCGACGTTGCCGGCCCAGAAAGGACGCAACCCGTCCGATCGTTGGGAGGGGGGACCGACGATCGGACGGGCTGAGGGTTTGATGGGGGTATGCGTGCCGCCGTCACGTCCGTGGCGGCCCGTGTCCATGTCGTACCCCGGTCCGGCGAGGGTGAAACCACCCTTTTTCGAAGTGGTCCGAAAGGGGCTCGTCGGAGCCGAGCGCGATTCGGGTTTGGAACACGCCGCAGGCGGGTACAAACCAATGGTTAGCTGTCCACACGGGCCGGTGCTTCGCCGCCCGGCCCCCGATTCAGCCCGTCGGTCCACCCGAACGGCCCACCACGACCGTGATCCACGAACACTCCATCGGAACACCGTTCG
>JBCCVL010000187.1:0-11112 GCA_039195375.1 Actinomycetota bacterium | reverse complement strand
GGTGGACCGGGGTGAGACGACCGGCGACGTGCGCCAGCGGGCGAACGTCGCCCTGATGCTGTTGTTCGGGATCTTCGTGTCGATCAAGAGCGGGGCCGACACCGCAACCGTGCGCGAGCTGGCCGCGGCAGCCGGCAGCGTCGTCGACTCCTGGCGACTCGAACCGCACGGGCCGGTGGCCACCGCCGACCGCTGACGGCCGCGTCTGCCGATCGGGTCGAAACTCAGGGCCGGCCGGTCAGGCGGCGGATCGACCCGTCGCCGTCGCAGCCGACCAGGAAGTCCTCGCCGTCGGCCACGATCGGGCTGAACGCATGGGGCAGGCGGGCCCCGGCGATCGGTGGGCCGATCGGTAGCGCCGTGACCGCATCGGCGACCACTCCGCTCGACCGATCGACCGTGACGACGCGGCGCCCGGCTGGATCGGTGATGGCGACGGTCGACGCGGTCACGGCGACATCGCAGGGGTCGGACACGGCGTCGATCGTCGCGACGGCACGACCGTCGACGAAGGAGGTGACACCACCCCGGTGGGCGACCCAGAGGGCGCCGTCCGGACCGACCGCGATCCCCCGAGGCTCGGTGAGGCCATCGACGACCGGCGTCAGCGACTCCGCATTGACACCGTCGAGCAACGAGACCCGGCCGGGCCCGGCCTCGACGACATAGCCGCCTCCGGGCGGCGCCTCGGTCAGGGCGGTCACCCGATCGAGGAAGCCGGCAACCGACCGCAGCGCACCATCGCTCGATCGGCGCCGCAACACCTGGCCCCGCTGGAGCAGGATCAGCAGATCGTCGTCTCCCCCATCCGGCCCGGCGCCCCCGCCGGTCGGACCGGCCCTGGCCACGTCGATGGCAACGCCGGGGAGGTCGCCGAGCAGGCTCGCCACCACGGTCGGGGGATCGCCCGGGTCGGTGACGTTCACCGCCAGCGCATCGGCCGAGGCGACCCGGCCGCCGTCGAGCACGGCCAGGCCGAACGGCCCGATCAGACCCGGCTGCACGAACGGGCGCTCGATCCCGCCGGTCACCTCGGCCACCCGACCGTTCGTGAAGTGCGACACGTAGAGGCGACCGTCCGGCCCGATGGCGAAGTTGTCGATGCCCCGCTCCACCTCGGCCAGCGTCGTCCTGGCCCCGGACCCGACATCGATGGCGGTGACCCGACCATTGCCCGCCTCGCTGGTGACCAGCCGTCCGCCGGCGTCGAACTTCACCGCCGTCGGCGTGGCGAGGTCGGTGAACCGACGCTCCCGCCGCCCGGTGTCGAGGTCGTAGCGCCAGATCTCGCCGGCCAGGACCTGGGGGAACCAGAGGGCACCGTCCGGGCCCATGGCGAAGGCGTTTGGCATGTCGAGCTCGTCGGCCAGGACCACCGGGTCCCGCTCACCGGTCGGGTCGAGCTCGAGCAGTCGGCCGCCCGGACGGAACTCGTCGACGAACAACCGCCTGGCCCGATGGTCGACCGCCATCCCGTTGGCCGAGGGCAGGTCGTCGCGCAACGTGAAGCTCGTGCCATCCGGTCGCCGACCGGTCACCCGCCCCGTCGGTGGCTCGGTGGCGAAGAACGTGCCGTCGGCCAGGAAGGCGCCGTCGTCCGGGGCGGCGATCCCCTCGCCCTGCGGCGAGAAGGCCCGGTGGGCACCGGTGTCGACGTCGATGGCGGTCACGTGGGCCCCGAACACCTGGGTGACGATCAGCTCGCCAGACGGGCCGACCAGGATGCCGTTCGCCCCCCAGGTGGCGGCCGAGGCGACGACGTCGTCGAGCCGCCAACCGGCCGACACCGCCGGTTCGCCGCCCCCGTAGGCGACCCAGCGGCTGGTTGCGGTCGAGGTGCTCATGGGCCGGCACGCTACGACCGTCTCCCGGAGGCGGCAAGCCGACGGGTCAGAAGGACTCGTCCGGACCGCCGCCATCCTCGAACAACGCGCCGTAGCCGTGCTTGGCCGCCAGGAGCAGGATCGGGACCAGGTAGCCACCGGCCGGGAGGGCGGCGACGTAGATCGGGGTGAGCGCGAAGTTGGCGAGCAGGTCGGCGAGGTCGAGCAGCGCCGCCTCTCGCTTCGACTCCTCGGCCCCGTACAGCTCCCGCAGCGTCGGATCCCCGTCCCGGTCGCCGAGCCGGTGCCGGATCCACGACGTCACGATCTTGAACAGCCCCCGCTCGTGCTCGGCGTCGAGGGCGAGATCGATTCGGGCCTGAGCCGACGGCCCCCCGTACTGGAGGGTCGCCGCCTCGGCGATCACCAGGTACTCGGGACCGGGGTCGGCCGGCTCGTCCCGCACCTTGTCGTAGTCCCACTCCCAGGCCCGGGCGGCCCCGGTGCCGGACCGCTCCGGGTCGATCGGCGTCGGCGCACCGAGCGGGGCCTTGAGCTGCACTCCGGCGTGGCGCCGCAGCCGCTCGGGTTGATCGAGCACGTCGAGCAACCCGACGTCGTACTCCTCCATGACCAGGCGATCGAGCTCGTCGATCCACGCACCAAGCTGAGCCCGCAGCTGCGGATCCGGTCCGTCGGCCATGTCGACCTCCTCGCTCACCCCTTCTCGGTCTCCACCGTCTGCACGATCCCGTCAGCGGCGGGGTCGGCGCCGCCGTCGAGGCGACCGCCGTCGACCCGGATGCCGTAGACCGCGGCGAAGTCGTGGGTTCGCGGGCTGCGGATGACCTGGTAGCCCTCACCCTCAAGCGCATCGGTCACCGACCACGGCACCCCGTTGGCGACGTCGATGGCGTCGCTGGTGCCCGAGACCCGAGGCGCCGAGACGGCGCCGAGCATGTCCATGCCGTGGTCGATCACGTTGAGCAACGCCTGGGTGACGCCCATGGCGATCTGGGTCCCGCCCGGCGCACCGACAACGATCCGCAGGTCGTCAGCGCCGCCACCGTGAAAGACCATCGTCGGGCAGAGCGAGCTGAACCGGCTCTTGCCCGGGGCCAGGCTGTCGGCGTGACCCGGTCGGGGATCGAAGACGGCCATGCAGCCGTTGTACATGAACCCGAGGCCGTCGGTGATGACGCCGGACGGCATCCCGAGCGAGTGGGTCATCGAGGCGGCGTTTCCGTCGCAGTCGATGACGGCGACGTGGGTGGTGTCGGCCGACTCGAGGGCAAGGCGGGTCACGCTGGCCCGGTCGCCGGCCGTGATGGATGCCGCGTGGTCGCGGGCGTGCTCGGCCGACAGGAGACGCTCGACTGGCACGTCGACGAACGCGGGATCGCCGACGAAGGCGTCCTTGTCCGACGTGGCCCGCTTCATGGTCTCGGTGACCGTCCTGACGTAGTCGACCGAATTGTGGCCCATGGCGGCGAGGTCGAAGTGCTCCAGGACGTTCAGCATCTCCAACACCATCACGCCGCCGCCCGGAGGATGGTTGGTGGTGATCCGGTTGCCCCGGTACGAACCGGTGAGGGGGTCGTTGTGGGCGGTGCGGTAGGCGGCCAGGTCGTCGGCGTCGAGCAGCCCGCCGTTGGCCGCCATGTCCTCGGCGATGCGCTCGGCGATGGCTCCCGTATAGAAGGTGTCGGCCCCGTCCCGGGCGATGGTCCGCAGCGTTGCGGCCAGGTCGGGGTTGGCGAGGACGTCGCCCATCCGTTTCAGACTGCCGTCCGGACGGAAGTAGAGGTCCCGACCGGTGGCCGAGAACCGGAGCCGGTCCCGGTTGTCGGCCCGCCCAAGCGTCGCCCCCTCGGCCCACCAGCGGGCGGTGTGAGGGCGGATCACGAACCCGTCCTCGGCCAGACGGACGGCGGGTTCGACGATCTCCGCCCAGTCCTTGACCCCCCACGTGGTCTGGGCCTCGAAGTAGGCCAGCAGCGAGCCGGGGGTGGCCACCGCCTGGTAGCCGACGTCGTTGACGTGACCCTCGAGCACGAACCCGAACCCGTCGCGGGTCTCGCCGATGACGAGGTCCTCCCACTGGTCCGGCCGGGTGGCCAGCGGCGACCGGGCGTGGAAGTCGATGCAGCGGTGGACACCGTCGGCCGGCAGCAGGACCTGCAGGTTGCCGAAGCCGGCGATCCCGCACATCTGGGGATCGACCACGCCGGCGACGAGGCCGGTGGCGATCACCGCGTCGACGGCGTTCCCGCCCGACCGCAGGACGGCCGCCCCGGCCTCGACGGCCTCGGGCTGGGCCGCCACCACCATGCCGTGCTCGAACGTCGTCATCGCTGCGCTCCGATCGCTGCCGTCGTGTCCCGCATCATGCCAGTGCCGGGACGGCCGAGCGAGGGCAGCGCCGAGCGAGAGCAGCGCAAAGGCCGAGCCGAACGCGGGGCGTCGGCTAGTGCGAGCCCCAGGTCGGCGGCGTGCCGGCGCCGGGCTCGCGGCTGATTGCGGACGCCCGCCGATCGGCGATGGCCCGCCGGCGCTGGCCCGCGCCAGCAACCCAGGACCGGACGTGACCGACGAGCCGACGCAGACGCCTCATGTGCCGAGACTAGTCCGCCGACGGCGGCGATGGCCGGCTCACGGCACGACGGCATCGGAAGGCGGGAGGGGCTCGCCGTCGGCGACCCGGCGGATGTTCTCGAACATCCGGGTCACGGTCGGAGCGAAGTTGTCGGCCGCCATCGCCCCGAGGTGCGGCGTCAGGGTGAGGTTCTCGACCCCGATGAGCGGGCTGTCGGCCGGCAGCGGCTCGATCTCGTAGACGTCCATCGCCGCCGAGTGGATCTCGCCCTCCTCCAGGGCCCGGATCAGGTCGGACTCGACCACGACGCCGCCCCGTGCGACGTTGATCAGCACCGCGGTCGGCTTCATCGACGCCAGCGCCTCCCGGTCGATCAGCCCGGCGGTCCGGTCGGTGAGCGGGCAGTGCAGCGAGACGACGTCACTGCTGGTCAGGAGGGTCCCGAGGTCGGCGTAGCGGACGCCCCGATCCCGCTCCTCGTCGGCGCTCATCCGGTTGGGTTTGTGATAGAGCACGTCACAGCCGAAGCCGGACAGCAGCCGGGCGACGTTGGTGCCGATGGCCCCGAAGCCGACGAGACCGACGGTCTTGCCGCTGAGCATGAGCGGTTCGCTGGTCGACCAGTTGCGCCACTGCCCCGCCTGCAGCCGGTGGTGACCGCTGGCCACGTGGCGGAGGGCAACGATCATGAGGCCGATGGTGAACTCGGCCACGGGAACCGCATTGCTTCCGGTCGTCCTCGCCACCTTGATCCCGAGCCGACGGGCCGCGTCGACGTCGAGGTTGTCGACGCCGACCCCCCACTTGTGCAGGAGCTGCAGTCGGTTGGCGGCGCCGAGCACCTCGGCGCTCACCGCGACCTGGCCGGAGACGGCGAAGTCGGCATCGGCGATGATGGCGGCCAGGTGGTCATCGTTGCGCTCGGTGGCGTGGGAGAGCGTGAAGCCGGGCGGCAGCAGCGCCCGGAGTTTGGCCGCGACGGACTCGCCGATGGCGTCGAGCACGACGATGTGGCTGGGACTCCGGTCGGTCATTGGCGTTCCTCTACAGTCCGGAGAACCGGACGCCCTCGCGGGCCAGGCCACCGGCGATGGCCACCGGCGTGCCGTCGGCCCGCCAGCAGGCCGCCCCGGTGAGGGTGCCGTCGTCCTCGAAGGCGATGGCGTTCATGCCGCCGGCGACCCGGCCGACCCGCTTGACCCGGTGGCCCCGCTCGAGCAAGCCTGACTCGACCGTCTCGGGGAAGGCGTTCTCGATCTCGACGACGCCGCCTTCGGTCCAGATGCGAGGCGCCTCGACCGCCTCCTGCAGGCTCATGCCGTGGTCGATCAGGTTGATCAGCGCCTGGAAGGCCGAGGGGAAGATGCGGAGGGCCCCCGGGAGGCCGAGGGCGTACCGGATCTCCCCGTCGCGGCACACCATCATGGGTGCCATCGAGGTGAAGACCCGCTTCCCCGGCTCGACCGAGAGGGCGTTCCCCGGGTGCGGGTCGAAGTTGTACATGTAGTTGTTGGCGATCATGCCGGTGTCCGGCACCTGGAGACAGGCGCCGAACAGGCCGTTGATCGTCTGGGTGGTGGTCATGACGTTGCCGTCGGCGTCGGCCGCGGTGACGTGGGTGGTCGAGTGCGAGTCCCCGTGGATGCCGGGGCCCCAGTCCCGGGTCGCCGTCGGGTCGATGGAGACCGCCCGTTCCGCGGCGTAGGCCTTGCTGGTCAGCCGCTCGACCGGGACGTCGACGAACGCCGGGTCGGCGGTGGCCACCGCCCGGTCGGCGAAGGCGATCTTGAGCGCCTCGGCCAGCAGGTGGGTCGACGCCGGCGTGCCGAACCCGATGGCGCCGAGGTCGAACCCCTCGAGCAGGTTCAGCATCTGGGTGATGTGCACGCCGGCCGACGCCGGTGGGGGCGGCCCGAGCACCTCGAAGCCCCGGTACCGGCCCCGGATCGGTTCCCGGTCGAGTGGCTGACACGCCGCCAGGTCGGCCTCGGTGATGATCCCGCCGTCGTCCTGCACGGCCCGGAGGAAGGCCCGGCCGAGGTCGCCGCCGTTGAGCGACCCCGGCCCGTCACGGCCGATCGTGCCGAGCGTGTCGGCGTACGCCGGCTGCCGCAGGGTGCTGCCGACGGCCAGCGGTTCCCCGTCCGGCAGGAACAGGGAACGGAGGCCGGGGTCTCGGGCCAGATCGTCCGCGGTGTCACGCACGCAGTCGACGAGGTAGGGGGTGACGGTGAAGCCCCGGTCGGCGAGACGGATGGCCGGCTCGACGGCGTCGGCGACCGAGATCGTGCCGTGGTCGGCCAGCGCCTTGCACCAGGCGGCGAGGGCGCCGGGGACGGCGACGGCCAGCCCGCCGACGACGTTGGCCCGACCTCGGGTCTCCCGGTAGGTGGCGAGCTCGTCCGAGACCGTCTCGTACATCGTGCCCGAGGCGGCCAGCGGTGCCGTGCTCAGGCCGTCGACGATCACGTTGGTCCCATCGGCCCGCCGGACGTGGGCGACGCCCCCGCCGAGCACGCCGACCATCATGGGCTCCACCACCGTCAGGGCGAACAGCGCGGTCACCGCAGCATCGACGGCGTTCCCACCGGCGAGCAGCACCTCGGCGCCGGCGGCCGACGCCCGCGGGTGGTTGGTCACGATCATGGCCTGCGAGCCTCGGGCCGCCTGCTTCTCACACTCGAAGCGGGTGACCGGGTCGGCCGGTTGGGACGATGGCATGGTCGCCACTATCACCCAGGTCGCCGACCAGACGCCACGTCCGAGCCGGGGGCGGTCCGGCTGGTCCCGATGATCGCGTCAGCCGACCGTCCCCGTCCTCACCGCTTCTTGCTGGAACGCTTACAGGCTCTTGCCGTTTCGCCGGTACACCGTCGGTGGAACGATCTCCCCGCGCCAAGGAGCCGCCGTGCTGTCCTCCACCACCATCCGGTCCGCCGTCGTCGCCGTTGGCGTGCTGCTGGTCGCCGCCGCGTGTGGTTCGCCGACCGACCAGACGGACGATGCGGGCGACGCCGGCGCAGAGCCAGACGGCACCGCCACCTCGGTCGAGACGTCGTCCGGGGGCGAGACGTCGTCCGGGGGCGAGACGTCGGGCGAGCGGGCGGCCGGGACCGACGAGCCGTCGGTTGCGGTCGGCAACGGATCCGGGACCGCAACCGTCGACGCCGGCTGCATGGTCGGCGTCGATACCGCGGTGGTCAGCTGCGGTGACAGCTCCATCGTCGTCGAGTCGAGCGGGCTCCCCTCACACGACACGATGGTCGGGATCGGCCCCGGCGCCTGGAACGGGCAGTGGCCGGCGGCCCAGGACTTCACCGGCACCAACGCCTTCATCGTCCCGACCGAGGTGACCCTGGCCGACGATCCGGCCATGACGGTCATGAACGTCGCCGGGGTCACCGCCAACGGCATCCCGTTCTTCTTCCCCCACGCCCCGGGGCGAGCGGGCGACGACAACTGCATCGACCTGCCCGAGGCCTGGGTCGGCGACGGCGAGTGCCTCCGGGATCCCGTCGCCGTCGGGGAGATGGACGACTGCGGCGGGCACACCGGCCGGGGCGACGACTACCACTACCACGCCGAGCCGACCTGCCTGATCGACCAGCTCGAGCCCGGCGCCATCGTCGGCTACCTGCTCGACGGCGTCCCGATCTACGCCGAGCCCCTGCCCGGTTCGGTCGAGTACGAGGGCTGCTCTGGCTGGGTCTCCCCCGATGGCGTGCTCCACCACGCCTTCCAGGACACCTACCCGTACCTGACCTCCTGCATGCTCGGCGAGTTCGCCGAGGGGCCGATGACGCGGGGGTCCGACGTGTTCACCGGCGACCTCGACGCCCGCCGACTCGGCGAGATCACCGGCTTCACCGACGACGGCGACGGTTGCCACACGATGACCTTCGCCGGCGGTGAGGAGCTCAGCCACTGCCACGGGCCGTGAGATGCCACGTCGGGCCGCGCCGGTCTCGCTCGACCCGGTGAGGGAGGCGACGGGCCGACCGGTCCTCGGGGCGATGCGGACCAGCTCGCTCCCCTCCCGGGGAGGGGCGTCGTCCACCGAGGCCGCTGGCGCCGTCCGCGTCAGGTCGTGGCCACCGGGGGGCGGGCGGTTCCATCGGTGACGTCGACGTCGTCGCCCGACGCGACCTCGGCGTCGGCGTCGGCGTCGTCGGTGGGGTCGGCGTCGGCCGATCCGACCTCGGGCTCACCTGGCCCGGCGCGCCACTCGTGGTACGCGGCCCAGACGATGAGCATCGGCGGCACGACCACGACCGAGACCACGAGGGCGTACAGGATCGTGATCCCGGTGACCAGGCCGAACTGTCGGAACGGCACCAGGGGGCTGAACAGCAGCACGGCGAAGGCCAGTGCCGTGGTCAGTGCGGAGCCGGTGAGGGCGGACCCGGTGGTGGCCAGGGTCGTCTTGGTGGCCTCGAACAGCGATCGACCGTGGTCGACCTCCTCGGTGAAGCGATGGATGATGTGGATCGTGTAGTCGACGCCGATCCCGATCGACAGGGCGGTGATCAGCGCCGTGATCACGTTGTAGGGGATGCCGAGCAGCGTCATCGTGCCGAGGACCCAGAGCAGCACCAGCAGGATCGGGAGGACGGCGATCACGGCGAGCATCGGTTTGAACTCGGTTGCCCAGAAGAACAACATCAGCACGATCAGGGCGGCGGCCATGGTGATGACGATCGACGTCGACTGGCTGTCGGTCATCGCCATCGTGACCTCGAGGGCGACGATGTCACCCGAGGTGGCCACGATCTGCTCCCGTGGCCCGAACCACAGACCGTCGATGTCGTCGACCATCTGCTCGGTCCGGTCCTGGTCGCCGGTGAAGCCGTTGAACTGGATCAGCATCTGGTCGATGCCACCCGGATCACTGACCGCCACCTGGGCGAAACCGATCGGGTCGTTGGCCTCCAGCCGGTCAAGGATCCGCTGGACGCCGTCGGGATCGAGGGTGAGTCCCTGGTCGATCGTCGAGGCGATCTCGGCCAGCTCGGGGTCGTAGTTGTCGCCCGGCTCGCCGCTGTCGGTGTTCCAGTCGAGGTAGAGCGAGCCGAGCGACGCGGTGATCCCACTGGCCGCGCCGGTCGGGCGGGACAGTTCGTCGGCGAACGCCTCCGAGAAGGTGAGCAGGTTGCGCAGCGTCCGGTCATCGGTGAGCTCGGCCTCGACGAGGACGGTGACGACCTCGGTCTGGCCGCCGAGCGCCTCGTCGAGTGCGGCGATGTCGGTCAGCGTGTCGCCGTCACCCGGCAGGAAGTCGTTCGTGTCGAACTCGGTGCTGATCTGGGTCGCAGCGCTGCCGAGGGCGACGGTGAGCACCGCTGCCCCGGCCAGCGCCACCATCGGGCGGCGGGCCACGAACTCACCGACCAGGGCGATGACGGTGCCGGCACCGGGAATGGCGTCGGCCATCAACCGGGCGTCACCCAACGTGCCCTTGGCGTCCGACCGCTGGTCGAGGATCGTCCTGGCCGCGGGGATCAGCGTGAGCATGGTGACGAGGCCGAAGAAGACCCCGAAGGCGGCGACGATGCCGAAGTCCTGGTTGGCGGGGATCGGCGACGCCAGGTTGGTCAGGAAGCTGATGACCGTGGTTCCCGCAGCCAGCCCGAGGGCAACATGACACCGAGCAGGCCCATCCGTG
This sequence comes from Actinomycetota bacterium, assembly GCA_039195375.1. Taxonomy (GTDB): domain Bacteria; phylum Actinomycetota; class Acidimicrobiia; order Acidimicrobiales; family SZUA-35; genus JAHELU01. The sequence goes on along the minus strand of JBCCVL010000187.1, from coordinate 1,031 downwards.
CCGCCGTGACGACCGTTGCCCCACCGGCCCGGACCTCCCGGTAGTGCGAGACCGACTGGATGGCATAGTCGACGACGAGGCCGATCAGCATGATCGGCACCATCGTGGTGATCGAGTTGGGGAGACCGATGAGGCCGAGGCCGTCTGGACCGACCAGCCCCTGGAACCCGATCGTCCCGACCACGGTGATCCCGAGACCGGCCAACGACAGGGCGACGTCCGAACCGGACCGGAAGAAGACGAGGAGCAGCACCACGATGACGGCGAAGGCGACGAACATCAGGGTCGACATCGACGACGAGGACGACTCGGCCGACTCCTCGTCGATCGTGGCGGCGGAGAGGCTGCGAACGTCGAGCGGCCCATCGACGTCGGCGACCAGGTCCGCCACGAGCAGCTCGGCCGCCTCGAGGCCGTCGGGGTCACCGAGCTCGCGCAACCTGATCTGTGAGATCGCCAGCCCTTCTCCCCCGCCCTCGCCGCTGAGGCCGGCGATCGCCGTCGCGGTGGCCTCGTCTGCCGACAGGGCCGCCGTGGCCTGGTCGATCTGGGCCTGGGACGCACCGGCGAGGTCGTCGATCCCGAGCGCCTGGCCGTAGATCGCAGCAAGGGAAACCACCGGCTCGGTGACGGCGAGTCGCTCGGCCACGATCGGCTCGGCGACGAGCTCGGCGACGACGGCGTCGATGTGGGCCAGTCCGTCCGGGCTCAACGTGTCACCGCGATGCAGGATCGTGATGCCGGTCAGCCCAGCCGAATCGGGGAACAGCTCCGAGAGCTGGTCGCTCGCCCTGGCCACCTCGCTGTCGTCCGGCAGGAAGACCGTGTTGTCTGCCTGCTCCCCCAGGATCCCCATGCCCGAACCGATGGCGATGGCGACGACGGCAAGGATCCCGAGCGCCAGGCGCGGCCTGGCCGTGACGCCATCGGCGACCGCAGTGAACAGTCTGGACATGGGAGCCTCCCCCGGGGCCGGTTGGGCCCCGACGCGCCGTAGCTATCTATTGGGATCGTACGCCCAAAAGGTAGAG
>JBCCVL010000186.1:0-11223 GCA_039195375.1 Actinomycetota bacterium | reverse complement strand
GTGGAAGGCGTCCGCCACCACCTGCTGCACGTCGGGCCGGGGCCCGGGGATGTCGACGACGTGATCGCCGGGGCCGCACAGCAACCCGACGGTTCGACCCGGTACGACCGTGTGGCACAGCTCGTCGGTCACCGTGGCCACCGGGTCGTCGAGCCGCAGGTCGAGCGCCGTCGTCCAGCGGGCCAGTGCCGCGGTCACGCCGGGGTCGGGGTCGACGATCGCCAGCTCGGGGTTGGTGGAGATCTCCCTGGCGACGTTGGCCCGATCGTCGGCCGGGAGCGGACCGGTCCCGTCGGCAGCCACGGCCTGGCCGCCGAGCAGCAGCTGCACCCGACCGCCGCAGCTGGTCACCCGTCCGTCGCCGTCGAGGCCGAGCTCGAGCTGGCCGATCGATCGGCCGCCGGGGCCGGTGTTGCCGAGGCACACGGGGTCGCCGTCGGCGTTGGTGTGTCGCTCGGGGTACGGCCCGTCGGTCTCGATGCCGACTGCGGTGAGGTCACCGAGCGGTGCCGGCCCGCCGCTGCCGATCACCGCGTCGACCTGTGGCAGGGCCGACGCCAGCTCGCGGTCGATGGCCAGGCCGAGCCCGCTGACCACCACGATCGTGGTGATGCCGTCGTCGAGCAGACGCTCGATCCGCTCCCTGGTCGTCGCCACGACGGCGGCGGTGTCGCCCGGCTCGGCGGCCACGAACGCCACCGTCTCGTCGCCGACCGGCTGCAGCGCGACCGGCGGCTCCACCCCGCCGAGCAGGGTCGTGTCGCAACGGCCGTCGCCGAGGAAGTGGTGGAACACCGCGAGCTCGTCGTCGCGAGCGCGATCGGTCGGGCCGGGGGCGATGACGTCGAGGCAGGCCCGGTTGAGGAGGTCGGCGCCGGCGGCGCCGCCGAACACCTGGGCCAGGGCCGTCCCGCCAAGCACGCCGCCGGTGTGCACCGTGAGCACCGACTCGGGGGCGTCGACCGGTCTGGCCCGTTCGAGTGCGGTCACGATGCGAGCCCAGCCGCCGACCTCGGCCTCGACCGCCACCTCGCCGAGCTGCAGTTGCAGTCTGGTCGGCTCGACCCGACCCTGGTGCTGACCGACGTGCACGAGCGTGAGCGTTCGCACCGGCGCCGCCGCCCGGGTCGCGGGTATCGGAACGATGGCGCCCGGGTCGGGGTCACCCGTCGAGCCGTCCGCCTGGTCGGTCGAGTGTCCGCCCGCGTCACCGGCTGACGGATCCGGGGTGAGCCGGCGAGCGACCGAGCGGAGGCTGTCGTCTGCCTGCCCCGTGTCGACGCAGCGCAGCTGCTCGTCGGTGCTCGCCCCGGCGGCGAAGCCGGTGCCGGCCGGGGCCTCGACGATGACCGCGTAACAGGCGGCGGGCAGGTCGTCGAGGCGATAGGTCCCGTCGACGCCGGTGTAGGCCGGTCGGAGGTAGGCACCAGGCCGGCCGTCATCGCTGGCGAGGTGGAGCCGGACGATGGCACCGAGGAAGGGTCGGCCGAGCTCGTCGACCACGACACCCTGCAGGATCGCCGAGCCCGGCTCGGTCACCCCGGCGAGCGGGAACGGCCCCTCGTCATCGGCGGTCGACCCGCTCGCCGCCGACGGCCAGGCCAGCAGGAGCCAGGCGGCCGCGACGAAGCCAGCGAGCACGGCCGGCGGTGTCGGAACCGCCGGGCGGGAGGCGGAGCGTCGGAACACGGAGCTGTGAATGGATGGCGGATGTCGATGGCGGATGTCGAGACATCATCATCGCCCAGCATGGCCACGCATCGGTAGTCGGTCGTGGCGAACTTGTGGTGAAAAGGGCGTTGCTGCGGCCGGGCGGAGCTGGTTGAATGAAGCCGATGTCCCGCAGCGCGCTGTCGAACGAGCACCGGACCACGGTCCGCCCCGCCGTCGGCTCCGCCCTGCTCGGGATTCTCGTACTTCCCTAGCGCACGCCGTCATCGATGATGCTGCGTGCGCGAGCCTCCCAGACCGGGAGGCTTTGTTGTTTTTCACCGCCCCGACCGTCCTGACCAACCCGAACACCCGAAGCAGAGAGATCACGCCATGTCGGAGACCACGACCTCACCGATACGACTGAACGGGGCCCAGGCCCTGATCAAGAGCCTCGAGATGGAGGGGGTGGAGGTGGTGTTCGGCTACCCCGGTGGCGCCATCCTCCCGGTGTACGACCCGATCATCGACGCCAAGCTCCGCCACGTCCTCGTCCGCCACGAGCAGGGGGCCGGCCATGCGGCCGAGGGCTACGCCCACGCAACCGGCAAGCCGGGGGTGTGCATGGTGACCAGCGGCCCGGCGGCCACGAATGTCGTCACCCCACTTGCCGACGCCTACCTCGACTCGGTTCCGATGGTCTGCATCACCGGTCAGGTCGCCCTGGCCGCCATCGGGACCGACGCCTTCCAGGAGTGCGACACCACCGGCATCACCCGATCGATCACCAAGCACAACATGCTGGTGACCCGGGCCGAGGACATCCCGATGGCCATCAGGGAGGCGTTCCACATCGCCACGACCGGCCGCCCCGGCCCGGTGCTGGTCGACATCCCCAAGGACATCGTCGACGCCAACAACCCGGCCGCCTACTTCGACTTCGTCTACCCGACCGAGGTGGATCTGCCGGGCTACGCCCCCGAGACCGGGGTCGACACCGTCGCCGTCGACCGGGCCGTCGAGCTGATGCGGGCGGCCGAGCGGCCGGTGCTCTACGTCGGTGGCGGCGTGCTCAAGTCCCGTGGCGCCGAGGCGCTGCTCCGGCTGGCCGAGCTCGGCGACCTCCCCGTCGTCACCACCCTGATGGCCAGGGGTGCGTTCCCCGACAGCCATGAGCTGTGCCTCGGCATGCCCGGCATGCACGGCAACTACACCGCGGTGACCGCCATGCAGCAGAGCGACCTGCTCATCGCCATGGGCAGCCGGTTCGACGACCGGGTCACGGGCAAGGTGGGCGCCTTCGCCCCGGACGCCAAGGTCGTCCACGTCGACATCGACCCGGCCGAGCACGGCAAGGTGCGGCGGCCGGACGTGTCGATCGTCGGCGACTGCCGGGTCGTCATGGAGGCGATGGTGGCGAAGCTGGAGGCGGCCGGCGGCTCGTCCGCCTTCGCCGACCACACCCCGTGGCGCCAGCAGTTGTCCGGTTGGCAGGAGACCTATCCGCTGACGTACCAGCCGTCGCAGCCGGGCGAGTACCTCAAGCCCCAGTACGTGCTCGAGCGGCTGCGCGACGCCTGCCCGGCCGACACGATCGTCGCCTCCGGCGTCGGCCAGCACCAGATGTGGGCCAGCCAGTACTGGAACTTCGATCACCCCTACACCTGGATCAACTCCGGTGGCTTGGGAACGATGGGCTTCTCCATCCCCGCCGCCATCGGGGCGAAGGCCGCCTTCCCCGACCGGATGGTCTGGGCGGTCGACGGCGACGGCTGCTTCCAGATGACGGGCCAGGAGCTGATCACCGCCGCGGTCGAACGGATCCCGATCAAGGTCGCGCTGCTCAACAACGCCTACCTCGGCATGGTCCGCCAGTGGCAGGAGCTGTTCTACGACGAGCGGTACTCCGAGGTCCACCTCGGCTACGACCTGCCCGACTACGTGAAGTGGGCCGAGTCGATGGGCTGCGTCGGCTTCCGGGTCGAGGAGCCGGACGAGGTCGACGTCACGATCGCCAAGGCCAACCAGATCAACGATCGGCCGGTTGTCGTCGAGTTCCGCTGCCTGTCCGAGGAGAAGGTCTACCCGATGGTCCCGGCCGGCGGTTCGAACGACGACATCCTCGTCGACCCGAGTCAGCGGACCGAAGGAGATCGGTCATGACGTCGAGCATCGCCCGCCAGACCATCGTCGTCCTGGTCGAGGACAAGGCTGGGGTCCTGGCCCGAGTGGCCGACCTCTTCGCCCGGCGCGGCTACAACATCGTCTCGCTGGCGGTCGCACCGACCAGCGATGGCTTCAGTCGGCTCACCATCGTGGTCCAGATCGAGAAGACGCCGCTCGACCAGATCATGCAGCAACTCTTCAAGCTCATCAACGTCGTCGACATCGCTGAGCTGACCCCGAACAACTCGGTCGAGCGCGAGTTGATGATGGCCACGGTCAACGTCGCGCCGGAGAAGAGGAGTCAGGTGATCGAGATCGTGCACATCTTCGAAGGGCAGGTGTTGAAAGTGTTACCCGATCACCTGACAGTTAGCCTCGACGGCAAGCCGGAGAAGCTCGACGATTTCGAGGCCCTCCTCACGGACTACGGGATCGTCGATCTGCAGCGGTCCGGGCGTATCGCCCTTCCGATGGTGGACCGTCCGGTTTCCCGACTGTCGGCGAGCAATGAACCCGAAGTCCAGCAACCGGCGCCCGCCGACAACTAGCGAACGAGACAGGAAGATCCAATGGCCAACATCTACTACGAAGCCGACGTCGACCGGTCGCTGATCGCCGATCGCAAGGTGGCGATCCTGGGCTACGGCTCGCAGGGTCACGCCCACGCGCTGAACCTGAAGGAGTCGGGCGTCGACGTGCGGGTGGGCCTGCGCGATGGCTCGTCGTCTGCGGCCAAGGCCAGCGAGGCCGGCCTCGAGGTCCGTTCGATCGCCGAGGCGTCGGCCGAGGCCGACATCGTCATGATGCTGATGCCCGACACCGAGATGGAAGCCATCTACTCCGAGCACGTCGAGCCGAACCTGACCGACGGCAACGCCCTGTTCTTCGCCCACGGATTCAACATCCGCTTCGACCTGATCAAGCCGGCGGCCGGCATCGACGTGTGCATGGTCGCCCCGAAGGGCCCCGGCCACCTGGTTCGCCGGACCTACGTCGAGGGCGGTGGGGTTCCCTGCCTGATCGCCATGGAGTCCGACGCCACCGGCAACGCAAAGGGCCTCGCCCTCGCCTACGCGGATGCCATCGGCGGCGCCAGGGCCGGCGTGATCGAGACCACCTTCACCGAGGAGACCGAGACCGATCTCTTCGGCGAGCAGACGGTGCTCTGCGGCGGCGCCACCGCCCTGGTCCAGGCCGGGTTCGAGACCCTGATCGAGGCCGGCTATCAGCCCGAGGTCGCCTACTTCGAGTGCCTGCACGAGCTGAAGCTGATCGTCGACCTCATGTACGAGGAGGGCATCGCCGGCATGCGCTACTCGGTGTCCGACACCGCCGAGTACGGCGACCTGACCCGTGGCCCCCGGGTGGTCAACGCCGCGGTCAAGGACGAGATGCGGACCATCCTCAGCGAGATCCAGTCCGGCCAGTTCGCCGAGGAGTGGGTGGCCGAGTCCCGCTCCGGTAGGGCCAACTTCCTCAAGCTCGAGGAGGCCGGGCACGACCACCCGATCGAGAAGGTCGGCCGGGAGCTGCGGGACATGATGCCGTGGATCTCCCAGGGCAAGGCCTCCGTTCGCGAGACCTCGGGCGGCCAGGGCTAGACCCTCGCCCGATCGAGGTCAGCTTCGTCGCCGCCGGTCCGGGTGCTCGACCCGGCACCGGCGGCGCAAGGTCTCGCCGTCGAGCCCCGGAACGCCGATGGACCAACGTCAGATCTATGCCCGAGGCGCTGACCGCTACCACCGCCTGGTGGCGGCCGAGGACGCAGACGGGCGGCTCGGGCCGGCGTTGGCCCGAGCGCTCGGCGGAGCCTCGAACCCGGGTGGACCGGTCGTCGAGATCGGGGCCGGGACCGGTCGGGTCACCGACCTGCTCGTCGGGCTCGGCCTGACCGTGATCGCCACCGAACCGTCGCCGGCGATGGTGACCAACGCCATCGACCGGGGTGCCGGTGGGCCCGGTCGCCCATGGTGCCTGGCCGAGGCGGCCGCCCTGCCGGTTCGGGACGCCTCGTGTGTTGCCGCGGTGGCCGGGTGGGTCTTCGGCCACCAGATCCACTGGCAGCCCAATCGATGGCGGGCCGAGGTGGCGCACTCCCTCGACGAGTGCGACCGGGTGACCGGCGACGGCACGGTGGTCGTCATCGAAACCCTCGGGACCGGGCACGCGGAACCGACGCCGCCGCCCGAACTGGTTGCGTACTACGACTGGTTGGTGCACGACGCCGGCTTCCAGCGGGCATGGATCCGCACCGACTACGCGTTCCCGACCGTCGACGAGGCCGCTGCCGCAGCGGGCGACTTCTTCGGCTCGGCGTTCGCCGAGACCGTCCGTGCCAACGGCTGGTCCCGCATCCCGGAGTGCACCGGCATCTGGACTCGTGGCCCATCGCTGTGACCGTCGTCTCGACGTGACGTGCATCTCATCGAGGCATTCGGACGACCTCGACGTTCTAAAATGATGATGTGGCTGCCGAGGGCCGGCCGCAATCCCCCCCCGAAGAGTGAGTCGGAACCGCCCTCGTTCCGTGCAAGGAGCACGTCATGTCGCTGCTGGATCATGTCGTTGCGGTGATCGAGCCGGTCGCCGGTCAGGACGAGGTGGCCGAGCTGGCTCGCCAGACCGTCGTCGCCGGTGGACGAGCCACCGTACTGCTGCGCCTCTCGCCCGCCTTCCGCGCCGACGTCGACCGCTTCGCCGCCTCGGAGGAGCTCGACTTCGGCACCGCCCAGGAGATCGCACTGGAGCGCCTCACCGAGCGTTACCGCCAGATGATCGATCCCGGGGCGGCCGTGCTGCCGATCGCCGACGGGGCCAGGCTCCCGTTGGAGCACCCGGCGCTGGCCGGTGCCACCGCCATCATCATCGAGGCGTCGTCGGTCACCTACCCGGCGCTGCACCTGCAGTTGAGCCAGTCGGCAGTGCCGGTGGTCCTGGCCCCGTCCGGGGCCCGTACCAACGCCCGCACCCCGGTCGGCGTCGGCTGATCGATCGGATCGTGGTCCGGAGCCCCGCGGCTCCGGACCATCGAGCACCCCGAACGTCGGTGGGAGCGACCCCCGCGGCCGTCCTGGTGAGCAGCCCGCCGTCGTCGATGGTGACCGTGCCGTCCCGGTTGTCGGTCACCGCGGACGTGCGGCGAATCGGCTTCGAGCCGTAGCCGTCCGGGTCGAGGGCCCACTCGCCACACGGGGCTGCCACGGGTCCGCCCGGTCCTGGCCACCGACCACGATGCTGGCCGTGCCGCCGAACGGTCCCGACCAGACGATGATCGCCGCCGCGTCGTCGGTCCCGATGCCGGCGGTCCCGGCCAACCGGTCGACCGCAATCAGCCCCTGGTGAGGCGTTGCGGGGCCTCGACACCGAGTGCCCCGCACAGCTCGCCCATGCCGGGATCGGCGGCGAGGGTCTCCCAGCGGTGGATGAGGGAGAGCTTGGTCCGCCGACGCAGGAAGTCGTCGATGGTCACGACCATCTCCCGGCGGCGGAAGAGGTCGAGCTCGCCCCGGAGCACATCGGACTCGGCCAGCACCGGTTGGGCCGCCGCCGGGTCCTGGGCGATGGCGTCGAGCACGTCGTTGGCGGCCAGCCCGTGCCGTCGCCACAGGACGAGGGCGATGCTGTCACCCCGCTCGACCTCCGGCGCCCGGTCGAGGCCGAGCGTTGCGGCCCGGAGGAGGTACCGCTCGCGTTCGGCCGTCGACGGCTCGCCGTACCAGTGGTCGGTGCCGCGGCCGGGCTTCAGGCCGAGCTGCTCGACCGCCTCGACCACCTCGTCACCGACGTTCAGGCAGTCGGTCAGCTTGCCGCCGAAGATCGACACGACCTTGCGGGCCCGGTCGACCTCGATCTCGTGCTTGCGGGACAGCGATGTCCAGTCCTGCTCCTCGTGACTGTCGTCGGCCCGCTCGACCACCAGGGGGCGAACCCCGCAACGCTCGGCGATGATGTCGTCGGTGGTGAGCGGTGTCTCCAGTCGCAGCCGGGCGTTGATCTGCTCGAGCAGGAACGAGCGGTCCTCGTCGGTGACCTTCTCGTCGTGTGACTCGGTGCGGGTGTCGGTGGTGCCGATCACCGACCGGTGGGCCATCGGGATGACGTAGAACAGCCGCTGGGTGTCGTCGAAGAAGGCCAGTACCCGTTCGGAGTCGGTGAGCTTCGGCACCACGAGGTGGATGCCCTTCGAGAACACGATCTGGTGCCGGGTCGACACGTCCATGCCGCGGTTCACGCCGTCGACCAGCGGGCCGCCGGCGTTGACCACGGCCCTGGCGGTCAGGTTGATGGCCCGACCGTCGATCGTGTCGGTCGCCGCTGCCTCCCAGCCGGCCGAGGTCCGGGTGATCGCATCGACGGACAGATAGTTGGCGGCCCGGGCGCCCCGGTCCATCGCCGAGCGGATGAACGACCACACGAAGCGGGCGTCGTTGTCGTTGAGGTAGGCGTCCGCGTACTCGATGGCGCCGGCGGCCGACGTCACGTCGACGACGGGCTCCCGGCGGGCGATGCCCTTCGGTCGGTAGTAGGCGGGGCGCCGGGTGAAGAAGGAGCCGATTCCCCAGTACCCGATCGAGCCGAGCGTGGCCAGCCACGGCGGGAACGGCGACGTCTTGTCGAGCGTGGCCAGGAACCCGATCTCGGTGATGTTGGTCGGGTAGGACCGCATCAGCTGGTTGCGGGAGCGGCACAGCTTCCACACCAGCGGCAGCTCGTAGTTCTCCAGGTACTTGAAGCCACCCCACACCAGGTTCGACGACTCCTGGCTGGTCATGGCAGCGAAGTCGCCCCGCTCGGCCAGCGCAACCGAGAGACCGCGGTCGGCCAGCGCAGCGGCCGACACGGCGCCGTTGATGCCGCCACCGACGATCAGTACGTCGACCTCGGCCCCGTCCATGGCGTCGAGGTTGGCGGCCCGCAGCTCGGGGCGAGGGCCGGTCGAGTCGGCGGCGTGTCGGGGTTCGGCGGTGATCTGGTCCGGCGTGTCGGGCTGGTTTTCGGCTCCCACCATGCCAACAGTATCGACCGGGCGGAGGCGAGCAGCTATACCGTGACGCATGTCTGACAGCACGTCCTACTCCGCAGGTGAGTTCGTCCGCATCGATGCCTCCTCGAACGAGAAGGTGGCGATCCTTCGTCTGGAGCGGCCGAAGGTCAACGCCCTGAACCCCCAGGTCGGCCAGGAACTGCTCGCCGCAGCCAACGAATTGGCGACCCGTGACGACGTCCGGGGCGTGGTGCTGTGGGGCGGTCCCCGGATCTTCGCTGCGGGAGCCGACATCGGTGACTTCCCGGTCAACGAGGGCCACCGCGACCCGGCGTCGATGACCAACGATCTCAACGCAGCCATCTTCGCCATCGAGAACCTGCCCCAGATCACGGTCGCCGCGGTCAACGGCTTCGCCCTCGGCGGCGGCTGCGAGCTGTCGATGAGTACCGACTTCCGGATCTGCGGGGAGTCCGCCGTGTTCGGTCAGCCCGAAATCCTCCTCGGCATCATCCCGGGTGCCGGTGGCACCCAGCGCCTGACCCGCCTCGTCGGGGTGACCAAGGCGAAGGAGCTCTGCTACTCGGGTCGGAACGTGAAGGCCGACGAGGCCATCGACATCGGTCTGGTGTCGGCCGTGCACCCGGACGAGGAGGTGCTCGATCGGGCCGTCGACCTGGTCGCCGCCTACGTCGACGGTCCGGCCAGCCTCCGCCAGGCCAAGAAGTCGATCATGGACGGCCTGCACGTGTCGCTCGAGGAGGCGATTGCGATCGAAGCCCGCGAGTTCGTGAACGCGTTCCAGACCGACGATGCGGTCACCGGCATCACCAGCTTCCTCGAGAACGGCCCGGGCAAGGCTTCGTTCAGCGGTCGATGACCGAGAACGGCCGGCCCGCCTATCCGTTGCCTGGCGAGATCGGTGAGGTCCTCTTCACCGAGACCGAGATCGAGGCTCGGGTGACCGAGCTGGGGGAGCGGATCGCCGGTGACTTCGCCGACCGGACCCCGCTGCTCATCGGCGTTCTGAAGGGGTCGGCCATCTTCGTCGCCGACCTCGTGCGGGCGGTCACCGGGCCGGTCGAGGTCGACTTCCTGGCCGTGTCGTCCTACGGCCAGGCCACCAAGTCGAGCGGGGTGGTCAAGATCCTCAAGGATCTCGACTCCGACATCGAGGGTCGATCCGTCGTGCTGGTCGAGGACATCATCGACTCGGGCCTCACGATGCAGTTCCTGGTCGAGCACCTGACCACACGTCGACCGGCCGACCTGAGGACCTGCTCGCTGCTCGTGCGCGAGTCGGCCACCGTCGACGGTTTCGAGCTTGACTACGTGGGGTTCCGGATCCCGCCGGCGTTCGTGGTCGGTTACGGGCTCGACGTGGCCCAGCGGTACCGCAACCTCCCCTACATCGCCACCTACACCGGTCCCGGCAGTGGCCATGGCCCGGAGGATGCGCTCCACGATTGTTGATAACCTCGGTCAGGATTAGACCTCGACCGAGCGACCGACCTGACTGAGGAGCAATCGATGAGCGATTCCTGGGGCTTCGAGACCCGCCAGATCCATGCCGGCCAGGAGCCGGATTCGGCCACCGGCTCCCGGGCCGTGCCGATCTACCAGACCACGGCCTACCAGTTCCGCGACTCGGCCCACGCCGCCAACCTGTTCGCCCTCGGCGAGCCGGGCAACATCTACACCCGGATCATGAACCCGACCCAGGGGGTTGCCGAGGTCCGGTTGGCCGCCCTGGAGAACGGGCTGGCGTCGACCGCAGCGGGGGTGCCCGGGGCGCTGGTCGTTGCGTCCGGCCAGGCGGCCGAGACGATGACGATCCTCAACATCGCCGAGGCCGGCGGCCACGTCGTTGCGTCCGCCGCGCTCTACGGCGGCACCTACAACCTCCTGCACTACACCCTGCCGAAGATGGGGATCGAGACCACGTTCGTCAACGACCCGGACGACCTCGATGAGTGGCGGGCTGCGGTCCAGCCGAACACGAAGCTCTTCTACGGGGAGACCATCGGCAACCCGATGAACAACATCCTCGACATCGAGGGCGTCGCCTCGGTGGCGCACGATGCCGGCGTTCCCCTCGTCGTCGACAACACGGTCGCCACCCCGTACCTGATCCGCCCGCTCGACTGGGGGGCCGACATCGTCGTGCACTCCGCCACCAAGTTCCTCGGTGGCCACGGCACCGCCATCGCCGGCGCCATCATCGACGGCGGGTCCTTCGAGTTCTCCGACGCCGAGAAGTACCCGAACTACAACGAGCCCGACCCCTCTTACCACGGCCTCCAATACTGGCCCATGCTCGGCGCCGGCTCGTTCATCGCCAAGGCCAGGGTCCAGCTCCTGCGTGACATCGGCGCCGCCATCAGCCCGTTCAACGCCTTCCTGGTCCTCCAGGGCATGGAGAC
>JBCCVL010000185.1:0-11314 GCA_039195375.1 Actinomycetota bacterium | reverse complement strand
CCAGCGGTGGGACGAGCTCTACGACCAGCCGGGGTTCGCCATCCTCGCCGGCAACTTCGCCGAGATCTTCTGGGACGAGAAGGCGAACGACGAGATCTCCGAGTACATCGCCGACCGGATCCGCCAGCGGGTCGACGATCCCTCCCTCGCCGAGAAGCTCATCCCTCGTGACCACGGCTTCGGGATGCAACGGCTGCCGCTCGAGACCAACTACTTCGAGGCCTACAACCGGGACAACGTGCGCCTCGTCGACCTGTCGGCGACCCCGATCGAGCGGATCACCACCGGCGGGATCCAGACGACCGACGAGCACCACGACCTCGATCTCATCGTCTACGCCACCGGCTTCGACGCGATCACCGGGGGCTACGACCGGCTCGACATCCGCGGCGTCGACGGCGTCCCGCTCGGTGAGAAGTGGCGCAACGGTCCGTCGACCTACTTCGGAGTGTTCAGCAGCGGGTTCCCGAACCTGCTGATGGTCGCCGGACCGCAGAGCGTGTCTGGCTCGACGAACTTCCCCCGGGCCATCGAGACCGGGGTCGACTGGGTCACCGACCTGCTCGTGCACGTGCGGGACCAGGGTGTGACCCGCATCGAGGCCACACCGGAGGCCGAGGAGGAGTGGGTGAAGGAGGTCGTCCGGGCCCACGAGCGGATGCTGTTCCGTCGCTCGAAGGGCTGGTTCACCGGCTACAACTCGAACGTCGCCGGCCACCAGGAGGGCCAGGTCCGCTACCAGGCCTACTTCGGCGGCGCCCCCCGCTACACCGAGTTGATCGACCGGGCCGCCGCCGATGGCTACCCTGCGCTCGACCTCCGCTGACCGACCGTCGCCGCGACCCGAGGCGGTGGCGACGGTGAGCGGCTCGTCGCCGGTGTCGGCACCCGTTCCCCGAGCCGGTCGATCAGACGGGCCAGGCTGTACCCGTAGATGAGGTGGCCGGTCACGGCCATGAACACCGTGACCGGGTCGACGGCGAACAGCACGTCCTCGGCGGTGGGGGAGAGGACCAGCACCGCAACGAGTCCGCTGCAGATCAGCAGCCCGTGCTCGACGCCGGCCCGGACCCCGCGCCCACCGATGGCGAGGAAGACGAGGGCGAGGCCGCCGCCGTTGCCGACGTACCGCCAGAGGTACCCCCACACCCAGCCCGGCTCGAGGCCGAGGGCGGTCCCGATGTGGGGGATCGGGTCGGGCCCGACCCAACCGAACACGACGAAGGTCCAGCGGAACAGGTCGTAGACGAAGGTGGCGGCCGGGCCGACGACGACGGCCCACCCGACGAGCGGCCGGGTGGCCGGCACGTCGACCAGCAACACCGCCGTGGCGGCGAGCATCGGCGCCAGGATCGAGATGGTCATCGCCCGCAGGCTCAGCCACTCGAAGGTCGACGCGCCGATCAGCGTCACCGGCGTCGCCCCGGCAACGGCCAGCACCAGCCGGACCCACAGCGGTGGGCCGTCGGCCCGCCGGATCCGATCGGGATGGAGCCAGAGCAACACGACGCGTCACTCCCTCCGTTGGTGCGCTCGCCCTTCCCCGGGTGGTACGGAACGCGACCACGCCCCGGTTCCAACCCGAACCGGGGCGTGGCTGTCGTCGTGTCGTTCGCAGCCGGAGCGATCAGCGCAGCTCGCGGCGCAGGATCTTCCCCGAGGCGCTCTTCGGGATGGCGTCGATCACCTCGAGCACCCGGATCTGTTTGTAGCTGACCAGGTGCTCACCGACGAGCGCCTGCACGTCGTCGAGGGTCACCGTCTTGCCATCGACGGGCACGACGAACGCCTTCGGGAGTTCGCCGGCCTCGTCGTCCGGCACGCCGATCACCGCGACGTCGGCCACGTCGGGGTGGGTGACGATCAGCGCCTCCAGCTCGGCCGGCGGTACCTGGAAGCCCTTGTACTTGATGAGCTCCTTGAGCCGGTCGACGATCGACACGTGCTGGTGCTCGTCGACGATGGCGACGTCGCCGGTGTGGAGCCAGCCGTCGTCGTCGATCGTTGCCGCCGTCGCCTCGGGGTTGTTGAGGTAGCCGACCATGACCTGCGGACCACGGACCCACAGCTCGCCACGCTCGCCGACGCCCTGGTCCTCGCCGGTGGCGGGATCGACGATCCGGCACTCGGTGTTGGACACGGTGACGCCGGAGGTGCCGGGGCGGTAGTCGCCCTCGACGGTGCAGTGGCTGACCGGGCTCAGCTCGGTCATGCCGTAGCCCTGGACGATCTCACAACCGACCCGGGCCGCCGCCTCGTCGGCCAGCTCCGCGCCGAGCGGTGCGGCTCCGGAGAAGATCTGCCGGAGCGACGACAGGTCGTAGTCGTCGACGATCGGTGCCTTGGCCAGGCCGAGCACCATCGGGGGAACGGCGAAGAACCGCGTGACCTTCAGTTCCTGCACTGCGGTCAGTGCCTCGACCATGTCGAACCGGGGCATGGTCACGACCGTGACGCCGTTGGCCAGCAGCCCGTTCATCAGCACCTGCATGCCGTAGATGTGGAAGAAGGGGAGGGCGGCCAGAGCCACCTCGCCGTCGACGTAGAAAATGGCGTGCTGGCACTGCTCGATGTTGGCCACCAGGTTGCGGTGGGTCAGCATGACGCCCTTCGGCAGCCCGGTGGTGCCGGAGGAGTAGGGGAGGACGACGGTGTGCTCGGCCGCCTCGACGGGGACCTGTTCGATCGGGTCGCCCATCACGTCGGCCAGCGCGAGGACGCCGTCCGGGAGGTCGCCGCCGTCGACCCCCGGCACCGGCATGGCCACGATCGTCGACACGTCGGTCCCCTCGGCGGCAGCCAGTGCCGTCTCCAGGAACGGGGCGAAGACGACCAGCATCGTCGCTCCGGCGTCGTTGAGCTGGAACCGCACCTCTTCGGCCCCGTAGGTCGGGTTGATCGTGGTGACGGCCCCGCCGGCGACGGCGGTGCCGTGGAACACGACGGCGTAGTCGGGCAGGTTCGGGGCCATGAGGCCGACGACGCCGCCAGGCCCGATGCCGCGGGCCTGCAGGCCACCGGCCAGGGCGGCGATGGCGGCGGACAGCTCGGCGAAGGTGTACGAGCTGGCGCCCGTCGTGTCGCGGATGGCCACCCGGTCGGCCAGCTCGTCGGCCCGCCGGAGGATGTGGGCGGTGATCGGGACGTCGGGGATCTCGACGTCGGGCAGGGGACTGGTGTGGATGATGCTCATAGCGGTCGCCACCCTAGACGGTGAGGACCGGCCGACGCCCACGGCGGGCCGGTCCGGCCGGGCGGCCAGGTCGCCGCGCGTCGGCGATCTGGGGAAAATACCCATCGCGCGCAACCAGCGAGCCGGTTGGCGTCGAAGACACGAACATGAAGGACTTCAGCCTGCTCCACAGTCGGGTCCGGGCCTGGCTCCCGGTCCTGGCCATGGCTGCCATCGGCATGATCCTCTTCCTCAATCAGGGCTCCGACGGCGCCGAGCCCGACTGCCCGGCCGGCGGAACGGCGGTCTCTGCCGACTGCCCGGTCCCGCTTCCGGTCAGGGGCGAGCTGCTGGTCGACGATCAGGTCCCGATCAGCTCGCCGATGGCGGCCGACGCCGACGACGAGCCGTCGGCCTGGGATCGGGCCACTCGCTCTGGCCGCGATGTACCGTTCGTGTCGCTCCAGCCGTCGCCCGAGCCGATGACCGACGCCGGCGAGGAGCTGGTCCGGTCGACCTCCGGCGAGGACGACGGCTGATCGTCGGACCGCCAGAGCTCAACCAACCGCTCCATCCGACCGGTCGCCGACGACCGAGGTTCGTAGATAATTCGCGGGAGGGTGTCACACCGATCGCGTAGCGTTGCTCGGGTGACTGCCCCGTCGTACCGAGCGACGCTGGTGGCCTATCTCGGGCCCCAGCGGGGGAAGGTCGGTGTCCTGGCTGCGGTCCTCGTGGCCACCACCGGCCTCGAGCTCGTCGTGCCGCTCTTCCTGCAGCGGTTCATCGACGGAGCCCTGGGAGGCGAGGCGCAGTCGGTCCTGGTCGCCGCCGGTGTGGCGTACCTGGTCGCCGGTGTCGTCAAGCAGCTGTTCACCGGCGTCACCACCTACCTCGGTGCCGACGTCGGGTGGACGGCGACCAACCACCTGCGGGAAGACCTGGCCGAGCACCTGCTCGGGCTCGACATGGGCTTCCACACCAACACGACGCCGGGCGAGATGATCGAGCGGATCGACGGCGACGTGACCGCGGTGGCCGAGTTCCTGTCACGGTTCATCGTCCGGCTGCTCGGCGCAGCCCTCCTGCTCATCGGCGTGATCGCCGTTGCGTGGTGGCAGTCGGCGCTGATGGGCATCGCCTACACCGCGTTCGTGCTCGTCGTCCTGACGTCGGTCTGGCGGATGCGCAACATGGCCGTCGACGCCGCCGAGGAGGAGCGGGAGACCTCGGCCCTGCTCTACGGCTTCATCGAGGAGCGTCTCGCCGCCATCGACGACATCCGGGCCAACGGCGCCGGCCAGTCCACCATGCGGCGGTTCGTCGGTGTGATGCGCGACTACTTCTTCCGGACCTGTGCGGCCTGGCGGAAGCGGACCGGCTTCCAGGTCACGATCAACACGATCTTCTGGGCCGGGGGAGCCCTCGCCGTCGCCCTCGGGGCCTGGCTGGTCACCACCGGGCGGGCCACGGTCGGGACCGCCTACCTGCTGTACCAGTACGTGTTGTTGATCCAGAACCCGATCGAGCAGGTCACCCGGCAGTTCTCGGAGCTGCAGAAGGCCGCCGGTGGCATCGTGCGGATCGACCGCTATCGGGCCATCACCTCGGAGCTGCCTCCCGGCGGTGAGCGGGAGCTGCCGGACGGGCCGCTGTCCGTCTCCTTCGAGCGGGTGACGTTCTCCTACGAGTCACAGCAGATCCTGCACGGGCTCAGCTTCGAGTTGCCGCCGGGAACCGTGCTCGGGCTGCTCGGCCGCACGGGCGGGGGCAAGACCACCACCACCCGGCTGATCTCCCGCCTGTACGACCCGGCCGGCGGCGTCGTGCGCCTCGGCGGGATCGACGCCTGCGAGGTGTCGAGCGCGTCGCTGCGGCGCCGGGTCGGGGTGGTGCCCCAGGACGTGCAGCTGTTCCGGGCCTCGGTGCGCGACAACCTGACGTTCTTCGACCGCACCAGGACAGACGACGAGCTGCTGGCCGACCTCGACGGCGCCGGTCTGGGCTCGTGGGTCCGAGACCTCGGGCTCGGGACCGAGCTCGGCGCCGGAGGCAGCGGGCTGTCGGCCGGCGAGTCCCAGCTGTTGGCCTTCGCCCGGGTGTTCCTGCAGGACCCGGGGATCGTGATCCTCGACGAGCCCGCGTCGCGCCTCGACCCCGCCACCGAGCAGCTGGTGGCCGATGCGGCCGAGCGGCTGTTCGCCAACCGGACCGTGGTGATCATCGCCCACCGGCTCGAGACGGTCCGGATGGCCGACGAGATCATGGTGATCGACGGTGGCCGGATCGCCGAGCACGGACCGCGGGACGTGCTGGCCGAGACCCCGGGTACCCGCTACGCCAACCTGCTCGCCGCCGGGGGCGGCGAGCTCCTGGACGGGGTGTCGGCATGATGGCCGGCGACACGCCACCAGCGGCCGAGGCGGGCTCCGCCCCGATGGGCACCTTCCGGATCGGCGTTGAGTTGCTGCGCTACCGGCCGGGCGCGTTCGGTTTCTGTTTCGTGTGCTGGACGCTGATCCACGCAACCCCACTCCTGGTCGGCCTCGTCATCGGCCAGATCTTCGGCATCCTGGCCGACGGCGCCGAGGCCGGCTTCGACTCGGCCGGCTCACCGTGGACCTGGGTGGCGGCCTTCGGTGCCCTGGCCGTCGCCCGCAACGGACTGATCTGGATCGGCGACATCCGCTGGATCGCCTACTGGAACGATCAGACCCTCCAGCTCCAACGCAATCTGCTCCGATGGCTGCTCGAGGCGGACGGCTCGCGGGTGCTGCGGTCCTCGCCGGGCGAGGCGATCAGCACGTTCCGCGACGACGTCGAGGATCTGCTCGAGTACGCCGAGAACTACGTCGACGGTGGCGGGATCCTCGTCTACGCCGCCGGCTCCATCGCCGTGATGGCCACGATCGACGCCCAGCTGACCGTGGTGTTGCTCATCCCGCTCGTGTTCGTCGTCGGCGTCGCCCAGGCCCTCGGCCCCCAGATCCGCCAGCGGCGCCGGATCATGCGCCAGGCCACCGAGGAGGTGACGGGGCTCATCGGGGAGACCTTTGGCGCCGTGCAGGCGGTCAAGTTGGCTGCGGCCGAGGGCCCGATGCTCGACGAGTTCAACCGTCGCAACGAGGTCAGGCGGAAGGCCGCCCTGCGCGACACGTTCCTCACCGAGGCCCTGCTCTCGATCAACACCAACATGTCGACGCTGTCGATCGCCGTCGTCCTGCTGGCCGTCGCCTTCGGCGATGGCACCAGCCTGTCGGTCGGCGAGCTGGTCGTGTTCCTCACGCTCCTGCCGCGACTCACGTTCTACATGGCCTTCGTCGGACAGCTGATCGCCCAGCACCGACGGACCGGCGTCGCCTTCGACCGGATGCGGCGCCTCGCCGTCGACGCAGACGATCTCGACCTCCTCGACCGCACCCGGGTCCCCCTCGAGGGCTCGCTCGGCGAGCTGCCGCCTCGGCACCGCCCCGAGGCCGACCGGCTGGAGCGGCTCCGGGTCGATGGGCTCTCGTTCACCTACCCGGACGACCGGTCCGATCGGCCGACCGGCATCGACGACGTGTCCTTCGAGCTGACCAGCGGCTCGTTCACCGTGCTGGCCGGTCAGGTCGGGGCCGGCAAGACCACGATCCTCCGGGCGCTGCTCGGCCTGCTCCCGGCCGATGGCGACGTGTCGTGGAACGGTCGGCGCATCGACGACCGGGCCTCGTTCCTCGTCCCACCCCGGTCGGCCTACACGCCGCAGATCCCGCGCCTGTTCTCCGACACCCTGTCGTACAACATCGCGCTCCGGGGGGCCGACGCCGGCGGCGACCTCCCGGTTCGGGACGCAGCCAGGCTGGCCGTCCTCGACGACGACCTCGACCGTCTCGCCGGGGGCATCGAGACCGTCGTCGGCGCTCGGG
Source organism: Actinomycetota bacterium (assembly GCA_039195375.1). GTDB lineage: Bacteria > Actinomycetota > Acidimicrobiia > Acidimicrobiales > SZUA-35 > JAHELU01. Next base: position 4,234 of record JBCCVL010000185.1, on the reverse strand, counting down.
GGGTCAAGCTCTCCGGCGGTCAGATCCAGCGCTCCGGGGTGGCCAGGATGTTCGCCACCGGCGCCGACCTGCTCGTGTTCGACGACCTGTCGTCCGCTCTCGACCTCCACACCGAGGCCGAGCTGTGGAGCCGGCTGTTCGATCACCGCGATGCCACCTGCCTGGTCGTCTCCCACCGCCCCGCTGCGCTGGAACGAGCCGACCAGATCCTGGTGGTCGACGACGGGCGGATCGTCGATCGGGGCACGCTGGCCGAGCTGTTGGATCGGTCGCCGGTCATGGTCGAGCTGTGGACGGCCGGTCGGCGGCTCCCGCTGGTCGAGGATCCGGGGGTCGGCGGTTGAACCGCTGGTCCCGGTTGCGCCGCTCCCCCTAGCCTCGGGGCGATGGAGATCGACCTGCTGTCGGTGGCGAACTACGCAGGGACCCAGCCCCACGACCAGTTCGCGTGGCTTCGGGCAACGGCGCCCGTGCACCGGCACGCCGAGCCGGACGGGCCCGGGTTCTGGGCCGTCACCCGCTACGACGACGTCCGGACCGTCGGCCGAGACCATCAGCGGTTCTCGTCGATGCCGACGATCATGCTGGCCGATCCCGACCCGAACGACTCGCTCTCGGGCGGGGATCGCGATCACGTGATGATGTTGACCGCCGACCCGCCGGTCCACACCCGGATGCGTCGGCTCGTGAGTCGCCACTTCACCCCTCGGGCCGCCGAAGCGCTGCGTCCCCGGCTCCGAGAGCTGGCGACCCGCATCGTCGACGAGGTGATCGAGCGGGGCTCCTGTGACCTGGTGTCGGAGCTGGCCGGCGAGATGCCGAGCTTCGTGATCGCCGACGTGCTCGGCATCCCACTCGAGGACGGTCGGGAGCTCTACCACCACACCGAGACGCTCCACTCGAGCGAGGAGGTCGTCAGCCACGACGACCGGCGGGCCGCGATCGGGCACATGTTCGCCTACGCCCAGCAGGTCTACGAGGCCAAGCGGACCGAGCCGGCCGACGACCTCGCCACGCTCCTGGCCACGGGGGAGATCGCCGGCGAACCGATCGACGGCGTCGACTTCTTCCTGTGGTTCCTGCTCCTCGTCGACGCCGGTGGCGACACCACCCGCAACCTGATCGGCGGCGGGTTCAACGCCCTGTTCGAGCATCCCGACCAGCTCGACCGGTTGCGAGTCGACCCGGACGGCCTCGCCCCGAGCGCCATCGAGGAGCTGCTCCGCTGGGTCAGCCCGGTGATCTACATGCGGCGCACGGCGACGGTCGACACCGAGCTCGCCGGTCAGCCGATCGCGGCCGGGGACAAGGTCGTCATGTACTACGCCTCCGCCAACCGCGACCCGGCCTGCGTCGATGAGCCCGACCGCTTCGATGTGACCCGGAGCCCGAATCCCCACGTCGCCTTCGGGGGCGGCGGACCGCACTTCTGCCTCGGTGCCCACCTGGCGAGGCTGGAGATCGAGGCGATGCTGATCGAGCTCCTCCGCCGGATGCCCGACCTCGAACCGGCCGGCGACGTCGACTGGATGGGTTCCAACTTCATCTTCGGTCCAACCCGGCTCCCGGTCCGCTTCACCACCGGTCGGCGCGTCGGTGCCGCGCCGGTGCCGTGAACGAGGAGCTCGACCGATCGGACGAATCGGTCGGGTCGGAGGGCTCTGGCGACGAGTGGGTCCGGGCCGTCGAGGCCTTCGACGATCTGTTGATCAGCCGGATCGGTCACGTCTACTCGGCCAGACTGGCGGACGGTACGTCGGTCGAGGGCGGCCTGCTCGACATCACCGTCGACGGGATCGAACTGTGGCAGGGCGGCCCGCTCGCCGACGAACGGCCGATCCCGGTGCCCCGCCACCAGCTCGACCTCGACCGGTTCCACGTCTCGACAACCAACGGTCTGGCCCGCCGCGCCCGGTGGTCGGCGGGGGCGGGCCACTGGCTGATCGACGACGGACCCGAGCAGCCGATCGACGAGCTCGACCACCCCGAGGCGCTGACCCTGCTGATCCAGCACCGCAACCACTTCGGACCGATCGAACCGACCGACGGGCCACGCCTGGTCCCGTGGCCGGCCACCGGTCGGCGGACCTGGTGGCGCTGGCTGCTGCGGGGTCGGAGCTGAGGATGGGTGGAGACGGGCCTCGGGTCGTCGCCCTCGCCTATGACGGGCTGTGCACGTTCGAGTACGGCATCGTCGTCGAGATCTTTGGTCTCGAACGACCCGAGCTGCCACCGTCGACCGCTCCCTGGTATCGCTTCTCGACCGTCGCCGTCGACCCGCCACCGCTCCGGGCGGCCGGTGGCTTGACCGTGACGGTCGACGGACCGATCGAGGCGCTGCAGACGCTCGGCGCCGGCGACACCATCGTCGTGCCCGGCTGGCGTGACCTCGACGACCCGCCACCAGACGAGTTGCTGCTCGCCCTCCGGGTCGCCGCCGGCCGCGGCGTCCGGCTGGTGTCGATCTGCTCCGGCGTGTTCCTGCTGGTGGCCACGGGGCTGCTCGATGGCCGGCGGGCCGCCACCCACTGGCGCTACGCCGAACGCCTCCGGACCGCCAACCCGAACGTCAGCGTCGACGCCGACGTGTTGTACGTCGACGAGGGCTCGATCATCACCTCCGCCGGCAGTGCGGCCGGGATCGATGCCTGCATGCACCTCGTCCGCCGTGACCACGGGGCCGACGTGGCCGGTGTCGTCGCCCGCCGTCTGGTCGTCCCACCGCACCGAGATGGCGGGCAGGCTCAGTACGCGCCCCGCCCCCACCTCGACGACGGCGTCGCCTCCGGCCAGCGCTCACCGGTCGCCAGGGCCATGGACTGGGCGGCCGGCCGTCTGGATCAGCCACTGACCGTCGACGACCTGGCCCGCTCGGTCGCCCTGTCACCCCGCACATTCACCCGGCGTTTCGCCGAGCAGGTCGGCACCAGCCCCTACCGATGGCTGATCGCCCAGCGGCTCGGCCGGGCTCGCGACCTGCTGGAGACGAGCGACCTCCCCATCGACGAGGTGGCGATCGACTCGGGCTTCCTCACCGCCGCTGCGCTCCGCCACCACTTCGGTCAGCAGCTCGGCACCACGCCGAGTGCCTATCGCCGCAGCTTCTCGACTCGCTGAGCCCGGTCACGGGTTCGACCGCCCGGCCGGGTCGTCGCCCGTGGTCGTCGACGACGCCGTCTCGCTATCTGTTCAACAATAGTCTGTTCGAGAGTCTGTTCGATAATAGAATCTTCCGTTCTTCTTCTGGATGACCAGGTCGAGTCTGCGGTACGTTGCGGTCATGTCGACGAGTCAGACGTTGAGCCGGGGTCTCGCGGCGCTCGAGCTGATTGCGTTGGCCGAGCGGCCGCCGACGATCGAGGAGGTGTCCTCGGAACTGGCGGTCCACCGCTCGATCGCGTACCGCATCATCCGGACGCTCGAGGCCCACCACCTCGTCCGCCGAGACGACGGTGGTCGCTGTCATCCGGACGTCCGGCTGGCGGCCCTCGGCCGGTTCGCCCGCCCGACGGTCCAGACGATCGCCGCCGACGAGCTCCCGGGCCTGGCCGACCGGCTTGGGATGACGTGTTTCCTGGTCGTGCGTGACGGGGACGAGGCGCTCACGCTCGACAGCGCCGAGCCGACCGCCAGCAGATTCCACGTCGCCTACCGCCCCGGCATCCGCCACCCGGTCGATCGGGGCGCGCCGGGTCTCGCCATCCTGGCGGGGAGCCCGGCCGAGCCGGACGAACGGGTCGAGGTGGCCGAGGCCCGTTCGGTCGGCTGGGTCACGACCTCCGGCGAGGTGATCCCGGGCATGTCGTCGATCGCCGTCCCCGGTCCCGGCGTCGACGCCGCCCTGGCATCGGTCTTCCTCGGCGAACCCGACCTCGACCGGGCGGCCATCGTCGCCACCCTGGCCGCCGCCGCCGACCGGATCGTGCAGCAGCTCGGCCAGCCCGCGGCCGAGACCGCAGCAACATCGGACCGGCGCGCCGCCGCCCTCGCAGCCGAGTCGCCCGTCGACGTCGGCCAATCGATCGCCGACCGACCCCGAACCCCGATCCCGTGACCACGACGCCCGGCCAGACAGGAGGCCATCGATGACCAACACCTACCACCGGGCGCCGGACGACCGGGCCGAGGCCCCGGCCGGCTGCCCGGTCAACGCCACCTGGTCGCCCCTGGCCGACGACTACCTGCGCGATCCGTACCCGATCGCCAGTGGCCTGCGCGACGATCACCCCGTCTT
>JBCCVL010000184.1:0-11473 GCA_039195375.1 Actinomycetota bacterium | reverse complement strand
TGCCATGACCAGAGCCGGACTCGACCGACTCCCGGTCGGCTCGGCCCCGACGCAGCGACGCCTCGGCGTCGGCGCCCGCCTCGATCATCTCTTCGGCCGAGGCGTGCGGTCCGTTGCTGGCGGCGTCTCGCCATTCCATCCGGCCAGCGATCATGCGCCGATCCACGCACTCGTCGAGGTCGGTGAGACCGATGTGACCGGCGAAACGACCGGCACCGCCTGACCCGACGCTCGGCCCTTCCCTACATCGCTGTATGTACGTTACTCTCGGTTGACGATGGCATCACCCCGGACCCAGGCCCAGCGAACGGCGACCACCCGGGCCGCGCTGGTCGATGCCGCCATCGATCTGCTCGACGAGGTCGGCTGGGCCGGCACCACGTCGGTTGCGGTCTGCGAGCGGGCCGGTCTGACCCGAGGCGCCCTCGTCCACCACTTCGGTGACCTCCCGACGTTGCTGGCGGAGGCCCTCGACGGGCACTACGACCGGCTGGCCAGCGACGCCGCGATCCGGCGACGGCCGACCACGATGCTCGAGGCCATCGACCGGACCTGGCGGGCGGTCGACGAGGGCCGGTTCAAGGTCGTGATCGAAGCCTGGTTGGCCGCCGCCAACGACCCGGCGCTCGGGCCGGCCATCGCCCCGGTGATCGCCCGCTTCGCCAAGCTGGTCGACCCGGCCGACCTGCTGCCGACCGAGCTCGCCGAGTCCGACCTCTACCTCATCGCCCGGGAGGCCATGCTCGGCCTCGCCCTCGGCCGGGCCACCACCGGCGGCCCACTCCCCCACGAGGACACCGTGCTCGACGGTCTGCGCCGCCAGGCGGCCGCCTACGACTCGGGACCGCCGGCCCGGTAGGGCGCAAAGGTCGGGCCCATCGTTCAGATGATCGCGGTCTCCACGAAGGGTTCGCCGCGCACGATCCGGTCGTAGCCGAGCGGCGTGAGGTCGAGCGACCGGTACTGGCCATAGGCCAGCCACTCGCTGACGCCTCGGCCCATCGCCGGGGCCTGCTGGAGGCCGTGCCCGGAGAACCCCGACACGAACACGAAGTTCGGGACCTCCGGATGAGGGCCGACGATCACGTTGTGGTCGACCGTGTTGTGGGCGTAGTGGCCGGCCCACCGGGTCCGGAGCTTGATGCGCTCGAAGGCCGGGATTCGGTGGGCCAGCGTCGGCCACACCTTGTCCTCCCAGATGTCGTCGTCCATGGCGAAGTCGTCCGGGTCGACCGCCGGGTCGTGGTCCGGTGTGCAGCCGGCCATGTAGGCGGTGCCCTCGGAGCGGACGTGGACGCCCGTCGGGTCGATCGTCAGCGGAACGTCTCTCGGGAGGGTCTCGGCCGCGTCGAACACGAAGGTGTACCGCTTGCGTGGCTCCACCGGCACCTCGAGCCCGGCCATGCCGGCGGTGCGGGCCGCCCGTGGCCCGGAGGCGTTGACCACCGCCCCGCAGCCGACCGTCCCGCCGGCGGCCAGGACCACCCCGGTCACCCGATCATCGGCCCGGACGAGATCCACGACCTCGTTGGCCAGGTACTCGGCGCCGTTGCGGCGGGCCAGGCGCCGCCACCAGTCGAACATCGTGCCCGAGTCGAAGTACCCCTCGTCGACCGGATTGTGGCTGCCGCACACGAGGTCGTCGACGTTGACGAACGGGTACTCGGCGGCGATGTCCTCCGCCGACAGGATCCTCGTCGCCGCCCCCTTGGCTGCCTGGATGCGCTGGTTGGTCCGCAGGGTCTCGGCGAAGGCGTCGTCGCCCGCCAGGTACAGGTAGCCGTAGTGGTTGGCGGCGAGATCGGGGATCTCGGGGTCGCCGCCGAGATGCGCCCGGAAGTTGCGGACGACGTCGGCCGCGTACTGGGAGATCTCGATGTTGAGCTCGTTCGAGAACTGCTGGCGCATGCAGCTGTTGGTGTGGGCGGTCGACGAGGTCTCGTAGCTCAGGTCACGCTCGACCACGAGGATCGTCCCGTCGAAGTCGGGGTTGTCGGACAGGTACCACGCAACCGACGAACCGATGATGGCCCCGCCGACGATCACGACGTCGTAGTGGTCGAGCCGGGGCTCGGACACGATCCGGCCTGGCCGACCGGGTGCCGTGCTCACGACACGTAGCCCTGACGGCGATCGTCGTCGACGTCGGCCGGGTCCCGTTCGTCCGGCGGTCCGAACCCACCGCCACCCGGCAGCTCGAGTATGAGCGTCCGATCCGGGGGAACAGGGTGGCGGCCCTTCGAGGGGAACGGGGTCCCGTCGTCGAGCGACACCCGACCGGGAGCACCGTTCCCGCCGCCGGCTCGACCGCGGGCCGGGTTGTCGATCCGGTCGAACATGGCCGAGAACTCGAAGCGGTAGCCGTCGGCCGGCCCGACCTCGACCACCTGCCCGAGCCCGCCCCGTTGGCGACCCGCTCCGCCGCTGTCCGGACGGATCTCCTTCCGCCACACGACGATCGGCCCGATCTGCTCGGTCGCCTCGACGCTCATCGTCATCACCCCGGACGGGAACGCTGTCGCCGTCATCCCGTCGAGGGTGGGACGGGCGCCGGTGCCGCCGCTGTTGAACATCAACAGCTCGACCGGAGGCAGACCGGACGCCGGATCGACCGCCCGGGCGCTGGCCTGGAAGTTCCACAGCGCACCGGCGCCTTCCGCCGGCACCACGTCCGGTAGGGCCGGAGCGACGGCACCGAGACAGAGATCGGTGACGAAGTGGCCGAGGACGTGGCGGACGGCCACCGGGTCCGGGTGCTCGGCGTTGAGGATGACCCCCGGCGGGGCGCTGACCGTGAACGGGGCCAGTGAGGCGAAGTTGTTCGGCAGCTCGGGGGCCAACGCCACCAGCATCCCGTAGGTGAAGTAGGCCTGGGCGTAGGTCAGCGGCACGTTGACGCCGAACGGGCTGAGGCCCGAGGTGCCGGTGAAGTCGGCGTGCATGCCGTCTGCGGTCACCGTCAACGCAACGGCGAGGTCGACCGGCTCGTCGTAGCCGTCGACCCGCAGATGATTGTGGTACGTGCCCGCCGGTACCCGGGCCAGCGCGTCCCGGGTGGCTCGATCGGTCCGCTCGAACACGAAGGCGGCGAGGTCGTCGAGATCGTCGATGGCGAACTCGTCGAGCATCTCGATGAGGCGCCGGCGACCGGTCTCGTTGCAGGCGGCGAGGCCGTGGACGTCACCGACCACCTGGTCGGCCTCCCGAACGTTGGCCCGGATCAGGTCGACCAGGTCGGTGTTGAGCACCCCACGCCGGACCCACGGCATGATCGGGATCCGGATGCCCTCCTCGTAGACCTCGCGAGCGTCCGGCCCGTAGCCCCGCCCGCCGATGTCGACCACGTGGGCGGTGCAGGCGAAGAACCCGATCGGCTCGGCGGGTCGACCGTCGATGCCGGCGCCGAGCTCGCCGCCGTGCTCGTGCTCGTGGCGGAACACCGGCGTGACCACCGTGATGTCGTGCAGGTGACCGGTGCCCTTCCAGGGGTCGTTGGTCAGGTACACGTCGCCGGGGCGGATCCGCTCCGGACCGATGTCGGCCATGAAGTGGGGCACCGCTGCGGCCATGGTGTTCACGTGCCCGGGGGTGCCGGTGACGGCCTGGGCGATCATCCGACCGTGACGGTCGAACACGCCGGCCGACAGGTCGCCAGCCTCCCGCACCGACGTGCTGAACGCCGTACGGACCAGGGTGAGGGCCTGTTCCTCGACCACGGAGATCAGCCGGCTCCACATGACCTGGAACTGGACCTGCCGGCTCACGGCGCACCTCCGGCAGCTCGGTCGGCCCTGGTGATGTGCAGACTCCCGTCCGGCTGGAGCACGGCGACATGGCCAGCGCCGAGCACGGTCGTGGTCTGGGCCTCGACGATGACCGCCGGTCCGGCCACCCCGACCCCCGGCGCCAGCTCCGCCCGGTCGACGACCCCGGCCTCGACGACGTCGCCGACGGCCGGGTCGTACATCGGTCGAGTCGCCGTCGGCGTGGTCGGGACGGTGGCGGGCACGGTCGTCCTGGCCGCCGGTCGGTCACGGACCGAGGCCACCCGAACCGACCAGCTCACCGCTTCGATCTCCACGTCGTCGATCGCCCGACCGAAGAACTCCTCGTAGGCCTTGGTGAACACGTCGGCCAGTAGCTCGGAGGCGAAGGCGTCGAACGGCCCCACCGGGAGGGCAACCGGGATCTCCCATCCCTGGCCCCGGTAGCGCATGGCGACGCTGCGCTCGACCGCGATGGCGGCATCGGTGCCTCGGCGCACGAACGTCTCGGCCTCGGTCTGCAGCTCGTCGAGCAACTGATTGGCCGCCTCGTAGTCGAAGTCCCCGGCGGTGGTGTAGAAGCTGCGGACGGCCTCGTAGGCGAACGGGGCCTGCAGGAAACCGATGGCGGAGCCGACCCCGGCCCCTGGCGGCACGAACACCTCGTCGAGTCCGAGCTTGTCCATCAGTCGCGTGGCGTGCAGCGGGGCGCCGCCGCCGAAGGCCACCATCGAGTACCCCCGCAGGTCCTTGCCCCGCTCGACCGCGTGGACCCTGGCCGCGTTGGCCATGTTCTCGTCGACCACCTCAGCGATCCCCACCGCGGCGGTGCCGGCATCGAGGTCGAGCGGCCCGGCCACGCCGTCGACGATCGCTGCCGTGGCCGCCGCCGGCGACAGCTCGATCGTGTCCGCCCCGAACGTGTCGGGATGGAGCCGACCGAGCTCGACGTTGGCGTCGGTCACCGTCGGCTCGTCACCACCGAGGCCGTAGGCGGCCGGTCCGGGCTCGGAGCCGGCGCTACGGGGCCCGATCCGGATCTGGCCGAGGGCGTCGACGGAGGCGATGGATCCGCCGCCGGCCCCGATCTCGATCATCTCGATGACCGGGATCGAGATGGGCATGCCCGAGCCCTTCTTGAACCGCATCGTGCGGGCGACCTCGAAGGTCTTGGCCGTCTGCGGCGCATGGTCGTCGATCAGGGTGATCTTGGCCGTCGTGCCCCCCATGTCGAACGACAGCACCCGGTCACGTCCGTAGGCCGCGGCCAGCTCAGCGGCGAAGATCGCCCCGCCGGCGGGGCCCGACTCGACGAGCCGGACCGGGAAGGCGGCGGCGGTGTCGACGCTGACCAGGCCGCCCCCGGAGTGGATCAGGTCGAGCGGGCAGGTGGCGCCCCTGGCCCGGAGCTCGTCGCGCAACCGGACGAGGTACGACGCCATCAGCGGCTGGATGTAGGCGTTGGCGCAGACGGTGTTGAACCGCTCGAACTCCCGCATCTGGGGCGAGACCTCGGAGCTGAGCGACACCGAGACGTCGGGGAGGCGAGCGACGAGCAGGTCGCGGAAGCGGAGCTCGTGGTCCGGGTTGCGGTAGCTGTGGAGGAAGCCGACGGCCACCGCCTCGTAGCCGCCGTCCGTCAGGTGCTCGACGACGCACTCGGCGGCGGCGGTGTCGAACGGGCGGAGGACCTCACCGGTGGCCGACATCCGCTCGGGCACGACGAAGCGGTGCCGGCGCTCGATCAGGGGCGCCGGTTGCACGATGTTGAGGTCGTACTGCTCGAACCGGCCCTCGTTCCGGGTCTCGATCACGTCGCGGAAGCCCTCGGTGGTCACGAGGGCGGTGGCGGCGCCGCGGCGCTCGATGAGGGCGTTGGTGGCCAGCGTGGTGCCGTGGATGATCTGGTCGACGTCACCGAGGTCGAGCCCGAGCTCGCGGGCCAGGGCCTCGATCCCGGCCAGGATCCCCCGCTCGGGCGCGTCGTGGGTGGTGAGGACCTTGATCGACGGGTAGCGCTCGGACGATCGGGTTGGGCCGTCGGCGCTGCGGCCAGGGCCGCCCCGTCCGACGTCGACCACGATGTCGGTGAACGTGCCGCCGACGTCGGCGCCGATCCGAGGCCCGGCGGTCACAGGTCGTCCATGCTCGGGAAGTCGGACGGGGGCATGATGTCGACGGTGGCCGAGCGCTGCTGAGCGGTCATGCCGCCGTCGACCTTGATGACGTCCCCGGTGATGTACGAGGCGTCGTCCGAGGCGAGGAAGAGGGCGGCGCCGGTCATGTCGGCCGCCTCACCGATCCGACCGAGGGGAACGTTCTCGCCCCGGTGGATCCGCTCCTCGATCGGGAGGCCCTGGGTGTCGATCGAGCCGGGCATGAGGGCGTTGACCCGGATCCCGTACGGCCCGAGGTCGAGCGCCATCGCCCGGGTGAGGGCCTCGATGCCACCCTTGGTGGCGTCGTAGGCGGTGAAGGAGCGGTGGGCCTGGGTGGCGCCGCCCGAGCTCATGTTGATGATGGCGCCGCCGCCTCGGCGGGCCATGATCCGGGCGACCGGGTGGGAGACGAGGAAGTGTCCGGTCAGGTTCACGTCGATGATCCGGCGCCACCAGTCCTCGTCTGCCTCGAAGAAGTGCAGCATCGGGCCGACCAGCCCGGCGTTGTTGACGAGCACGTCGATGCGGCCGTCGACCGACATCGCCCGGTCGACCAGTGCGGCCACCTGCTCACTCGACGACACGTCGGCCGGTGCGGCGATCGCCTCCCCGCCGGCGGCGGTGATGGCGTCGGCGGTGGCGTCGGCCGCCGCCTCGTCGACGTCGTTGACGACGACCCGGCCGCCGACGGCCCCGAACCGGCTGGCGATGGCCCGCCCGATGCCGGACCCGGCGCCGGTGACGATGACGACCTTGCCGATGAGCGATTCGTGCATCCCGTCTCTCCTCAGATCTCGGCCATACGGCGGACGGCGTCGGCGATGGCCGCCTCGTCGCGGCGGTAGTACGTCCAGCCGCGGCGTCGGGTGGCGATGACGAGCCCCGCATCGACCAGCACCTTGAGGTGCCGGGTGGCCGTCGGTTGGCTGACGCCGAGCTTGTCGACGATGAACAGGTTGCAGGCCCCGTGCTCGATCGGGTCACCGTGCTCCTGCGGCGGGAAGTGGGCCACCGGGTCCTTGAGCCAGTCGAGGATCTTGAGGCGTCGCCCGCTGGCCAGGGCCTTGAGGGTGCGCTCGAGCTCGGCGGTGTCGTTCGGGGCGGTTGCAGTCGCGGCCACGGCAGCGGTCATAGCAACATAGCTAACTCGCTATCTCGTGGGATCGTCAAGCGACGGCGGTGGGTGCTACACGTCGTCGAAGGGGGCGGCGTAGCGGAATTGCCCGCGGATCGCCGGATCCCAGGCCGCGAGGGTCCTCACCTGGAAGACGTGCGCCCATCCGGGGTCGGGTGGCTCGATGCCGACATCGGTCGAGGCGACGAAGCCGAACCGGCGGTAGTAGCCGGGATCGCCGAGCAGGGCGATCAGCGGCTCGCCGGTGGCGTCGGCCGCTCCGATCATCGCCCACATCAGGGCCGAGCCGACCCCACGCCCCTGCTCGCTCGGCGCGACCCCGATCGGCCCGAGGCCAACACACGGTGTGACGCCGACCCGACCTCGGCTGCAGACACTGTGTCCGACGAGCACCCCGTCCCGCTCGGCGACCAACGACAGCGCCGGCAGCCACCCGTCGAGGCGGAGGGCGTCGACGAGACCAGCCTCGACGGGCTCACCATCACCCCGGTCGAATGCCGCCGCGTGGACCGCCCGCACGGCGGTTGCATCGGCCGGCCGCTCCCGTCGCACGAGCACCGACGACTCGGTGGCGAGCGAGGTGCTCACCGCCTCACCGTCGACCGGCCGTGGTCCGAGCAGGTCCCAGCGGTTGCCAGCGACGTCGACGAACACCAGCACCCGTCCGTACGGCTCGTCACGGGGCGGACGCACGATCTCCACCCCGGCGGCGACCAGTCGCTCGTGCGTCGCCTCGAAGTCGTCGACCCGGAGGAACAGACCGACCCGCCCGGCGTACTGGTCGCCGACCGCCGCGGCCTGGCGGTCGCCGTCCGCGGCGGCGAGCAGGAGGCCGGTGCCGCCGTCTGGCGGCCGGATCACCACCCAACGCTTGGCCCGACCGTCGGTGGTGGTCGACGGCTCGTCCTCGACGAGACCGAAACCGAGGACGTCGACGAAGAAGGCGATCGCCTCGTCCTGGTCGTCGACGATGAGGGCGGTGAGCTCGATTGGCACCAGGCCACCGTAGAACGTCGCGGGCCGGCGCTCGCCGACTTTGGGAGCTCCCGTCCACTTGCCTGCTGGCGGTCGACGGGGAAAGATCGGCGCCATGGAGGAAACGATGGAGGAGACGGCGTACTACGACCTCGGTGACCACACCCGCACCGTGACCACCGACTCGGCCGACGCCCAGACCTGGTTCGATCGCGGCCTCAACTGGCTGTACGGTTTCAACCACGGTGAGGCGATCGCCTGCTTCAACCGGGCCATCGAGGCCGACGCCGACTGCGCCATGGCCCACTGGGGTCTCGCCATCGCCCTCGGACCCAACTACAACCTCCCGTGGCACCTGATGGACCGCCGCAACCGGGCCAGGGCCCTCGGCGGCGCCCATCGGGCGGCCGAGACGGCGCTGGCTCTGGTCGACCGGGTCACGCCGATCGAGGCGGCACTCATCGGCGCCCTGCCCGCCCGGTACCCCCAGGCCGAGCCGCTCGAGGACGTCGCCGACCAGATGGCCTGGAACGAGGCGTTCACCAACGCCATGCGGGAGGTCCACGGCGAGCATCCGGACGACCTCGAGGTCACGGCCGTGTTCGTCGATGCGATCATGAACGAGACGCCCTGGCAGATGTGGGACCTCGCCAACGGCCGGGTGGCGGAGGGGGCTGGCACGGTCGAGGCGACCGAGGTGCTCGAGCGGACCTTCGACGAGCTCCCCGCCTCGTGGGACCACCCCGGCGTGCTGCACCTCTACGTGCACCTGATGGAGATGTCGCCCCATCCCGAGCGAGCCCTGCGTCAGGGCGACCGGCTGCGACGGATCATGCCGGACGGCGGCCACCTGATCCACATGCCGACCCACATCGACGTGCTGTGTGGCAACTACCACGACGTCGTGTTCTGGAACCGCGAGGCCACGATGGCCGACGGCCGCTGGCTCGACCGGGAGGGCTACGAGAACGTCTACACCCTCTACCGCAACCACAACCACCACTTCCTCATCTACGGGGCCATGTTCCTCGGCCAGTACTCGGTGGCCATGGCTGCCGCCCAGGAGCTGATCGACCAGATCCCCGAGGACTTCCTGCGGATCGAGTCACCGCCATTCGCCGATGCCGCCGAGGCGTTCGTCGCCATGAAGCAGCACGTGCTGATCCGGTTCGGCAAGTGGCAGGAGATCATCGACCAGGACCTGCCCGAGGACCGGGAGCTGTACTCGGCCACGACTGCCATCACGCTCTATGCCAAGACCGTGGCCAACGCCGCCCTCGGCAACGTCGCCGAAGCCGAGACCAGCCGGGAGGCGTTCCTGGCCGCCAAGGCGGAGGTGCCCGACAGCCGACGGGTCCACAACAACACCGTCATCGACCTGCTCGAGGTGGCGGCGGCGATGGCCGACGGCGAGGTCGCCTACCGCAAGGGTGCGCACGAGGAGGCCTTCGCCCACCTCCGCCGGGCGGTCGAGCTGGAGGACGGACTGCTCTACGACGAACCCTGGGGTTGGATGCAGCCGACCCGGCACGCCCTCGGGGCGCTGCTGCTCGAACAGGAGCACTACGAGGAGGCCGAGGCGGTCTACCGGGCCGACCTCGGGCTCGACGACTCCGTCGGCCGGTCCCGCCACCATCCCAACAACCTGTGGAGCCTCTTCGGGCTGCTGCAGTGCCTGGAACAGCGGGGCGACGAGGCCGAGGCGGCACTCATCCGGAACCAGTTCGAGCTGGCCCAGGCCCGGTCCGAGGTCCCGGTCAGGGCCTCGTGCTTCTGCCACCAGGCGGCGATGGCCGCCGGCTGACCGTCGGTCGGCCGCCGCCCGGGTCGCTGCTCAGCGCAGCGAGAACGGTGGGTAGCGGTCGGTGATCAGCAGGAACGCATAGGCGTTGACCCTGGCCGACCAGCGCCCGACACCGACGACGTACTCGAACAGTGCCTGGGGGTATCGGCCGGTGAAGAGGATCGCGAACCAGGCGATGATGACGGCGACGAACGCCCCGATCGCCAGCACGATCAACACCAGGTAGTGCGGGATGGCCAGGAACCACTTGACCAGTGGAAGCCAGCGGTTGAGGTCACGCTCCGCATCCGGGTAGTCGAACTCCAGGTGGACCGACTGCTCGTCCTCGGTCGACGGGTACCGGTCGGTCAGCAGGGCTGCGTAGGCCCCGACCCGGGAGCTGAAGCGGTTGAGCTCGCGAGCGAAGTCGAACCACCAGCGGGGATAGCGCTGGCGGAACACGATCATGAGCAGGGTCGCCACGAACAGGCCACCGGCGATCCCGCCGCCGGTCTGGGTCACGGTCTCACCGGCCTGGTTCGTCCACGTGCTGCTGCCGTTCGACGACAGCACCGCCAACACGATCGCAATCGGGATCAGGTAGATGAGCCGAAACGCGGTCGAGACGCGGTCAAGGGTCTCCGGGTAGTCCACGTCGAGCCGGGCGGGATACGCCGCCGGGGTTGCGGTGGTCATGGTCTCCTCCTCACATCGCCTGCGTCCATCGTCGCCCATGGCGGTCGACGGCGCCGACGTCCCGTCCTTCATCGACCGTTCACCTGCGTGTCGCTGGTGCGCTAGACAGGTGGACGACACTGCCGGTGCCACAGCGAGAGGACCACCCATGCGACCCGTCATCCGACTCAGCTTCGTGCTGAGCGCCGTCAGCGCCATGATCCTGGCCGGGCTGGCCCCGCCGTCGGCCGGCACGAGCCGAGAGCGGACCGTCCGCTTCGCCAGCTACAACGTCTCGCTCAACCGCACCGCCGAGGGCGAGCTAATCGACAACCTGTCCGAGCCATACGACGGCACCGACCCCGATACCTCCGACGACGCGCTCCGCCGCTGGCAGGCGGCCAACGTCGCCGAGGTCATCCAGCGGACCCGGCCGGACGTGCTGCTGCTCAACGAGTTCGACTACGACGCAGGCGGCGAGGCCATCGACCTGTTCCGGGCGAACTACCTGGAAGTCGGTCAGAACGGCGCCGACCCGATCGAGTACCCCTACGTCTACATCGCCGAGTCCAACACCGGCATCCCCTCCGGCGTCGACCTCGACAACGACGGCACGGTCGGCGGCCCCGGTGACGCGTACGGCTTCGGGTTCTACCCCGGCCAGTTCGGCATGGCGATCCTGTCGCAGTACCCGATCCAGACCCATCGGATCCGGACGTTCCAGACCTTCCTGTGGAAGGACATGCCCGGCAACCTGATCCCGACCGACTTCTACTCGGACGAGGCGATCGAGGTGCTGCGGCTGTCGTCGAAGTCGCACTGGGACGTGCCGGTCTACGTGCGAGGAGCAAGGATCCACTTCCTGGTCAGCCACCCGACCCCGCCGGTGTTCGACGGCCCCGAGGACCGCAACGGCCGCCGCAACCACGACGAGATCCGGTTCTGGTCCGACTACGTCGGCGGCAAGCAGACCTCCCGCTAC
>JBCCVL010000183.1:0-11545 GCA_039195375.1 Actinomycetota bacterium | reverse complement strand
TCCCGGTCGCCGACGCCGAGGCCGTTGCCGACGATCGGCCGGTCGCGCCACCGGTCGATGCTGGCCTCGAAGATCCCAGCACGGATGCTGGTGACGTTGTCGACCTGCGGCCGGGCCTGTTCCCGGTCCCAGAGGTCGCGGACCGGGCCGACCAGGGTGGCGACGGCAACGACGCCGGCGACCGCAACAAGCGCCGGTGCGAGCAGACGCCGGCAGCAGAGGGCGAGGGCGACCAGTGCCGCCACCGCCGCCGCCACCCAGAACGAACGCTTCTGCGCCAGCAGCAACAGGGCGACACCGACAGCGGTCGGACCGGGCACCAGCAGCAGCCACCGGCGGGAGCGGGTTTCGGGCCAGGAACCGTCCAGCCGGTGCCAGACCACGACCGCCAGGAGGCCGAGGCCGGTCCAGCCGACGAGGTGCGGGCCCGAACCGAGGGCCGGTGCGGCGAGGGCGACCCGGACCACCGGCGCACTCAGCGACCGGAACGCCTCGTCGGGGGCCGCCGCCGCACCGACGACGACCACCGAGGCCAGGCCACCGACGAACCCGGTGAACAGGCGACGGACGACCACCCGGTCCAGCCAGACGGCGGTCTGGGCGAAGACCAGGAGCAGCAGCACGACCCGGATCGACCGGGGCCACGATGCCGACGGTGAGACCGAAAGCGCCGCGGCCGCCACCAGCACGGCGCCGAAGGCCACGAGCCACGGGGCCAACGCCACCGAGCGGGTGGAGGAACCATCACCCTCGCCATCGCCCGGTGTCACCGGCGATGCGAGCGCGGCGACGATCGCGGCGGCCGCGGCGAGGACGAGCACGGCGGCGACGACCTTCGGGCCCCGGTCGCCGCCCCACCAGTCGGGACCGGGGACAAACGACAGTGCCGCCAGCTGCCACGCCAGCACGAGGAACCGCCGGCGGGCCGGCCCGGCCAGACGCGACTCGATGAGCACCCACACCGAGGCGCCGACCACGTAGACCACCGTCACCAGCTCGGTCATGGCCCATCGCTCCTGGCGGCGGCGAACCAGGCCCCGGCCAGCAGCGCCGCCAGGTTGCCCGAACTGGAGAACGGCAGCGGATGGTCGACGGTCATCCCGATCGCGAGCACGGCCAGCGCCGCGGTCAACCCGAGCGGCGCCCGGCGACGAGCCGACGGGTCGAGGCGACGGGTGAGGACGACGAGGGCGACGACCAGACCGACGGCGGCGATCAGCCCGCCGGTGGCCAACAGCTCGAGCAGCGGATTGTGGGCGTGGGCCGCCGGGGCGCGGTCCGGTCCGGTGATCGCGGCCGAGTGCAGCCCGAATCGACCGGGACCGATGCCGGTCAGCGGCCGGTTGACGACGGCCTCGACGGCCTGGGCCCAGATCTCGGGTCTGGACAGGCTGGCCGGTCCCGGGGTGTTGGCTGCGTCGAGACGGTCGGCCCACCGGCCCGAGACCAACCCTGCGGCGAGGGCGAACGCGGCGATCCCGACACAACCGGCGGCGACCGGACGCAAGGCGGCGACGCCCCGGTCACCGGCGACGGCCGACACTGCGGACCGGCCGCCGACCGGCCGACCGGCGGAACCACCGGCGACGGCGACGAGCGCGACCAGCCCGACGATCGCCACCGAGCCGACGCCGGCCCGGCTGAGGGTGAGACCGAGGGCGACGGCGGTGACGACCGCCGTCGCCGACAGCGCTGCCGTCCGCCCGGCCGGACCGCAACCTCCCGGTCGGGCTGCGATCGCCTCGACGGCCAGGAACACAGCGGCGGGGGCGAGGAAGGCGGCGGCGACGTTGGCGTGGGAGAACGGACGGGTCAGCCGCACGACGTTCCGGGTCTCGGAGATCTCGCCGAGCAGGAGGCCCGTGCCGGCGCGGTCGCCGCCGGCCGCCAACACCGCCAACCCGATCACGGCGGCCGAACCGGCCCCGACGGCCACCGCGGTCACGAGCGCCCGCTGCGACGCCGGCCCGTCGACCACCGTCGCCACGGCGACGAACACCGACCCGAGCACGGCGGCACGGACGACGATGGCCCACCCGACCGTCGGATCCGGCGAGGCCAGCGTGGCAACGACGAGACCGGCGACCACCGCACCGGCGGCCAGCGCCGCCGACCGATCGACCCGGGCCCGGACACCGATGAGGGCCGCCACGGCCAGGCCCGCCGTCAACAGCAACAGCGGTCGGAGGTGGAGCCCGGTCCACCCGTCCGCGGGGATGGCGAGATCGTACGGGCTGACCGCAGCGATGGTGACCGTGAGCCACACGGCCAGCGTCGTCACCCGTGGCCCATCGCCACGATCATCCCCCCGGCCAGGGGCGGCCGGAAGGCCGCCGTGCCGACGGCCGTTGGCCGACGGGTCGACGACGGTCCGGGAAACGGCGGCGACGATGGTCGCAGCGATCGGGGCCGTCATCGATCGGTCGGCTCCGTTGGCACCTCGGCCAACACGTCGACCCGGGCCCCGAGATCGCGGCGCACGTACCACCACTCGACGAGGCCGGTCACGGCGTTGGCGGCGGCGACGGCGAGCGCAACCCCGAGCACGCCGAGCGATGGAGCCAGGCCCGCCGCGCCGACAACGAGCACCCCAACACCGACGAGCGACGACGCGGCCAGGCGGTCACGGCGGTCCGACATCAGGAGCGTCTGGGTGGTCGAACCGGTGAGGCTGTTGACCAGCGCCCCGACCACGAGGACCCGCAGCAGGTCGGCAGCCGGTCGGAAGTCGGCGCCGAGCAGGCCGAGCAGCTGGGG
Source organism: Actinomycetota bacterium (assembly GCA_039195375.1). Taxonomy (GTDB): domain Bacteria; phylum Actinomycetota; class Acidimicrobiia; order Acidimicrobiales; family SZUA-35; genus JAHELU01. The sequence goes on along the minus strand of JBCCVL010000183.1, from coordinate 8,788 downwards.
GGCGAACAGTCCGATGCCGATGAGCAGCGGGAGCTGGACCGCGAGGGACCGGCGGGCGGTGGTGACGGCAAGGGCGACGGTGGCCGCCGGGAGCGTCGCCCCGCGTGACGCCAACTCGGGAGCGGTGACGAACCGGGTCGCGGTCGTCGGCAGGAGGCTCATCTGCTCGAGTCGGGTGGCGGTCCCCAGCCCGCCGACCTCGGCCGGGGTGCCGGCCGCCCACCCGGCGGCGCCGGCCAGCAACTCCCGGAGCTGGGCCCCGAGTGCGAACACGAACAGCGAACCGCTGCGCCGCCACGGCTCGACCGGCGACCAGCTACGTTCGGCGGCGTCGTCGTCGCCACCGAGCCGGGCCACCACCAACACGCCGCCGATGGCCAGTGCGGTCCAGCCGGCGAGGAAGGCGAGCGCAGCCCGAGTGGCCGACAGCGACATCGGCAGCACGGCGAACGCCAGTAGCCGGGCGACCGGTGGGCCGAGCTCGCCGACCACCAGCGCCGCCGCCGGGCGTCTGGCGCCCCGCAGCACCTGGGCGGCGAACAGGACCACGTTGAGGGGAACCGCGGCGGCGACGGCCACGGCGAGCGCCGCCCGGTCGAGACCGGCCGGCAGCGGGACGACCGCGACGAGCACCAGCATCGGAGCCACGACCACGACGGTCCCGACCAGCAACGGCCGTCCGAGGGAGACCGCCACCGTCCGGGCCGCCTCGGGTCGTGTACCGATCTCGGCCAGCGCCAGTCGGTCGAGGCCGGCCCGAGCCACCAGGGCAACCAGGCCGGCGGCGGCGATCGCCAGCACGTACACCCCGAACTCGGCCGCACCGAGGAACCGGGCGAGGATGAGGCCGACGACCGCCCGCGAGGCGATGGCACCACCCCGGAGGCTCCCGGCCGACGCGAGACGGCGGGCATCGAGCGCAGCGGTCATGCCCGGCCAGGCGGGCTCGGGGCGGCGGCGTCACCGTCGTCGATGTCGGACTCGGCCGCCCGATCGATATCGACGTCGGTCTCGGGGGTGTCGGCGACGGAGGCCGGGGCGGTGGTCGCCCAGCGCCGGCGGCCGGCTGACGACCGGTGGCGGGCCAGCGCCTCGTCGACGACCCGCCTGATGCCCTCGTGCATGGCCTCGAGGGTGAATCGGCTGCGGGCGTCTGCGGCGGCGGCCGCCGCCAACCCGGTGGCCTCGTCCGGGTGGCGCCGACGGTGCTCGATCCGGTCGGCCAACGCCACCGGATCGCCTGGCTCGACCAACCACCCGGTGCGGCCGTCGTCGACGATCTCACACGGGCCGCCGGCCGCCGCGGCCACCACCGGCGTGCCGGCCAGCATGGCCTCGACGATGACCCGACCGAACGGCTCGGGTGCGGTGGAGCTGTGGACCACGAGGTCGCTGGCGGCCATCACCCGCCCAGGATCCGAGCGGAACCCGGCGAACACCACGCGGTCGCCGATGCCGAGGCCGTCGGCCAGGGCCCGGAGCGACGGCTCGACGTCGTCCTCGCCGAACAGCGCCTCGCCGACGATGAGGCCGATCGCGCCCGGCACCCGGGCCAGCGCCCGGACGAAGACGTCCTGCCCCTTCCAGGGCGACAGCCGGCCCACGTTGGCGGCGACGAAGGCACGATCGTCGAGGCCGAGCCCGGCGCGGACGGCGGCCCGATCGGCGGCCGCCACGTGAGCCGGCACCGGGTCGGGTGGGGCGAAGCCGTAGTGGACCACCCGTACCCGATCGGCCCGACCACCGGCGGAGACGAAGGCTCGGGCCGTGGCCGACGAGTCGGCGACGACGTGTGCACCAGCGGCGTTGGCCACCGTGACGGCAAGGCGCACGTTGGCCAGCGAGAAGTGCTCCGGAGCGAGGATGTCATGCAGGTGCCACACGAGCGGGGTGCGCCGGGGCGCCGCCGCCAGCGCGCCGACCAGCAGCGCCTTCTGGGAGTTGGCGTAGAGGACGTCGTGCGCCGCCGCGCTGGTCCTCACCCGGCGGGCGAGGCGCAGCAGCTCGGGCGCTGCGACCAGCCCGGCCAGCGGGCCGCTCTCCCGCCTGACCCGCCGCAGGTCGCCGGCGGGCCCGCCGCCGAGCACCTCGACCGTCGTGCCGTCCCCGTCGAGCAGGCGGCGCAACGGCCCGTCGGCGAACAGCACGACCCGCCCCTGTCGGCGGTAGGGGCCGACGATGTCGCGCAGGGCCAGCTCGCCGCCGCCGAGGGCGCCGGTCTGGTCGAGGAACAGCACCCGGGGGTCCCCGGTCACTCGCTCAACCCCCGCCAGAGGCCGACGGCGACCGCTCGCAGGTACGGCCCCGACGAGCGGCGCCGGTGTTGCACCGCCAGCGAGAGCAACCTGGCCGCGTTGACCAGCGTGTAGGGGCCGGAGGTCAACTGGTGACGGCGCCGCTGGCGGTGACGGACGAAGAGCAGCCGGCTGCGGATCGCGTGCTCGACCGATCGCGGGGTGAGGGTCCGCAGCCCGTCGGTGCCGTCGGCCCGGTGATGGACGACCTCGGCGGACAGCTCGACGCGGACCGTCCAGCCGGCCTCGACCAGGCGCAGGGAGAGGTCGACGTCCTCCCAGTAGAGGAAGAAGCGCTCATCGAAGCCGCCGGTCGACCGCCAGGCGTCGGTGCGCACGAGAAGCGCGCACCCGTTGAGCCAGTCGGTCTCGGACCGGCCGTCGCCGGTCGACGCCGGGGTCGACGCCGGGATGACGTGGCCGGTCGGGCGACCGAAGCCGGGGCGGGTCAGCCGGGCCAGGCCGGGGTGGAACGTCCCGCCGGCGAACCAGACCCGCCGATCGGTGGTGACGATCAGGGGGCTGACGGCGCCGCGGTCCGGCTGGTCGTCGATGGCGGCGACCAGCCGGTCGAGCGCGCCGGTCGCCGGTTCGGCGTCCTGGTTGACGAGGAACAGCGTGTCGATTGCGGCGACGTCGACCGCCGCGGTGTCGAGCAGCGCCTCGGCGCCCCGGTTGCAGGCCGCCCCGAACCCCACGTTGGTCGCACTCTCGATCCGCTCGACGCCGAGCTCGCAGGCCACGTCGGCGCCGCCGGCGCGGGCCGTCGCCGTCTCGCTGTTGTCGACGATCACGATCCGGTCCGGGGCCCGATCGCCTCGCTGCAGGGCCGAGACGCAGCGCCGGAGGTCGTCCGGGGCCTCGTAGTGGACGATGATGGCGCCGACCCGCCGGTCCTCTGCCGCCACGAGTTCCGAGGATACCGTCCGTGTCGGTGCAGCACCCAGGGCGGTCGGGCCCGCAGCTGGTAGACCGGAGTCCGATGGGGATCTACGTGGTCGGGATGCACCGCAGCGGCACGTCGGCCGTGGCCGCCGTCGTCTCGGCGCTTGGTGACCTGCCGGCCAACCGGCTGGTGGTCGACGCCAACCCGGACGGGCAGTGGGAGCGGGCCGAGCTGCGCCCAGCGCTCGACCTGCTCCTGCTGGCCAACGGCGCCACCTGGGACCACCCGCCGGCGGCCGAGGCCGCCGTCGAGGCACCGCGCTGGTGGCGGGCCTACGCCAACCGGGTGGCCGGGCGACACCTCGCCGGTGACTTCGTGTGGAAGGACCCCCGGTTGAGCCTGTGCATCGACCTGTGGCTCGACCGACCCCAACCCGAGCCCCGGGTCGTGCTGGTCCATCGCCACCCGTCGGCGGTGGCCGCCTCGCTGGCCAGCCGGGAGGGTTGGTCGGGCGAACGGGCCCTGGCGCTGTGGGAGCGAACGACCAGGAACGCGCTCGTCCGTCTCGGCGGTCGGGAGGTCTTCGCCGTCGCCCACGAGCGGCTGGTGGCCGACCCGACGGCGACCGTCGACCGTCTGGCCGACTGGCTCGGTTTCGCCGATCGGCACCGGCGATCGCGGGCGGCGGACCTCGTCGACCCCCGGGCCGGCTCGGGAGCCTCGGCCGCCGCCGTCGATGCGCATCCGAGCCCCGCCCAACTCGACCTCGCCCGCCTGCTCGATGACCGACACGGCCCGACCCGTCTCGATCCCGCCGCCCTCCGACCGGAGACGCCGGCCACCGCCACCGTCCTCGGCCATCCGGGGCCTGGACTGCTGGCCAGGCGGACCGCCAGGGCCATCCGGCTGGTGCCGAGGCGTCATCGCAGCGAGGTGGCCGGAGCCGCGTGACGGCCGGCCGCGCTGCCCCCGACCGGCCGGAATCGGTACCCTGGCAGCCGGGACGCGGTCTCGCCGGATGGCGATCGGCCGCTCCGGCGGGCGACGGAACCAGGACGACCGGGCGGGGTCGGGCGGAGGTCACCATGGCGGTGCGACGGGAACACGAGCGAGCGGGCGGCCAGCGGCCCCGCGTCGCCCTGGTCCAGGACCACATCGCCCAGCGGGGCGGCGCCGAGCGGGTGGCCCTCGTGCTGCTCGACGCGCTCGACACCGACACCCTCCACACCTCGGTCTTCGCCCCCGACCGCACCTATCCGGCGTTCGCCGATGTCGATGTGCGACCACGCTGGTTCTCCCGGCTGCCCCTGGTCCGCAGCGACCACCGGTGGGCCCTCCCCCTCATGGCCAGGGGTATGGGCGCGATCGACGCTCCAGCCGACGTGCTGCTCGCAGCCTCGGCCGGGTGGAGCCACGGTGTCCCGGCGGCCGGCCGCAAGGTCGTCTACTGGTACGCACCACCCCGGTGGATCCACCAGCAGGACGCCTACCTCGGTACCCGTGGGCTCGTCAACCGCTCGGTCCGCCTCGCCACGCCGCTGCTCCGGGCCTGGGATCGGCGGGCGGTGGCCACCGTCGACCGCCACCTGGCGGTCTCCAACGAGGTGGCGGACCGGCTACGACGGTTCTACGGGGTCGAGGCCGAGGTCGTGCACCCCCCGATCACCCTCGAGGGGCGACCCCGGCCGGTGCCGGGCATCGAACCGGGGTTCGTGCTCGTCGTGTCCCGCCTGCTGAGCTACAAACACGTGCACGTCGTCACCGAGGCGATGCGGGCCCTCCCCGACCGGCGCCTGATCGTGGTCGGCTCCGGTCCAGCCGACGCCGACATCCGGCGGCGGGTCCCGGCCAACGTCACCCTCCTCGGCTCGGTGCCAGACGACCAGCTGTGCTGGCTGTACGAACGGTGCTCGGTCCTGGTGGCGGCCGCAAACGAGGACTTCGGGCTGACGCCCCTCGAGGCGGCGAGCCACGGCAGGCCGACGGTGGCACTCCGGGCCGGCGGCTACCTCGACACCATCGACGACGGCCGCACCGGGCTGTTCTTCGACCGCCCGACGCCCGATGCGGTGGCCGAGGCCGTCAAACGGTCGGTCGCTGTCGACTGGGACGGCGACCAGCTGCGGGCCCACGCCGCCGCCTTCTCCCGGCCGCGGTTCGTCGAGCGGATCCGCGCCATCGTCGACGAGGAGCTCCGGTGGTCGAGCGATCCCGATCGCCCCGCCCTCCAGACTTCCTGATCGTCGGCGGTCAGCGCTGCGGGACGGCCTCGCTGTTCGACGCATTGATGGCCCACCCGCTGATCGTCCCGCCGGCCCGCCGTGAGATCCACTACTTCGATCTGCGGCACTGGCGAGGCCGGCGCTGGTACCACCGACAGTTCGTGCGACCGGTCGGCACCCGGTCGGGTGAGAGCTCGCCGTACTACCTCTTCCATCCCGACGCGCCGGGGCGGGTGGCCCGCCACCTGCCCGGTGTCCCCGTCGTCGCTCTCGTCCGTGACCCGATCGACCGGGCCTGGTCGCAGTATCAGCACAATCGTCGTCACGGGCGGGAGGACCTCGACTTCCTGGACGCCCTCGCCGCCGAGGACGACCGGCTCGCCGCCGCCCGGATCCCCCGCCGCGACCGCTTCGTGCTCCCCCACCGTGACCACTCGTACGCCGCCAGGGGTCGCTACCGCGGACAACTCGATCGCTGGTCGGCCGCAGTCGGCCGTGGGGCGATGCTCGTGGTGGCCAGCGCCCAGCTCTACGAACGTCCGGACGAGGTCCACGGCCGGGTGCTCGAACACCTGGGGCTGCCGATCGAGCGGCTCCCGACCCCCCATCGCCACCGCAGCACCGAGCGGATGACCGCCGAGACCCGTGAGGCCGCCGGTCGGTTCTTCACCTGGGTCGAGCGTCAGGAGACCGAGCTGCGACGTCGATACGACGTCGGCTTCTCCTGACCCGTTGGATCCGACGTGACGCCCGTCACGGTCCTGCGCTAGAACGAGTCCATGCTGAGCGGCTACCGAGTACTCGACGTGTCCGACGAACGGGGCCAGCTGGCCGGCCAGACCCTGGCCGACCTCGGGGCCGAGGTCATCCTGATCGAGCCTCCGGGCGGGTCAAGGTCACGGCGGATCGGACCCTTCGTCGACGGCCACGAGGGCGATCCGGAGAACTCGCTGTGGTTCTGGTCGTACAACCGGGGCAAGCGAAGCGTCACCCTCGATCTCGACGACGCCGGCGACCGGGACCGCTTCCTCGACCTCGTCCGGACCGCCGATCTGCTCATCGACTCGGCCGAGCCGGGGGTGATGGCGGCCCGAGGCCTCGGCCACGACGATCTGGCCGCGACCAACCCGGCTCTGGTCCACACGTCGATCACCGCCTTCGGCCAGGACGGCCCGAAGGCCAACTGGCACGCCACCGACCTGACGATCGCCGCGGCCGGGATGCACATGGCGATGATGGGCGACCTCGACCGTGCCCCGCTCCGGGTTCCGCTCGATCAGGCGTTCCTGCACGCGTCGGCCGAGGCCGCGGCGGCCTCGCTGATCGCCCTGCGGGAGCGGAAGCTCTCCGGTCGGGGCCAGCACGTCGACGTGAGCGCCCAGCAGGCGATCCTCCAGGCGACCCAGTCGTACTGCCTGGCCAACCCGCTCGGCGGGGCCCCGGTCGAACGGGGCTCCGGCGGCGTCTCGCTCGGCCCGTTCAACGTGCGGCTGCGCTCGCAGGCGGCCGACGGCTTCGTGTCGAACACGATCCTGTTCGGCGAGGCCATCGCCCCGTTCAGCCAGCGGCTGTTCGAGTGGATCCACGCCGAGGGCGAATGCTCGGACGACGACCTGAACTTCCCCTGGGTCGACTTCCCGATGGAGGCCATGGCCGGCAACATCCCGCCGAGTGAGTACGACCGGATCCAGGACGTGGCCGAGGCCTTCACGGCCACCCGATCAAAGGGTGACCTGCTGCGCGAAGCGATCGAGCGACGGCTCCTGCTCGTGCCGATCACCACGGTGCAGGACGTGGTCGAGGAACCGCAGTACGAGGCCAGGGACTTCTGGCGGACGATCGAGATGCCGTCGGTCGACGCACCGATCCGGGTCCCTGGTCCGATGGCCAAGTGCTCGGCCACCCCGCTGGTGATCGAGTCACCCCCGCCGACCGCCGGCGCCGACACCGACGAGGTGCTGGCCGACACGAGCCGCCGGCCCGACGTCGCCACCGACGGCGTCGACCCCGAGCGGACCGGCAAGCCGCTCGACGGGGTCAAGATCCTCGACTTCATGTGGGTGATGGCCGGGCCCGGCTCGACCCGGGTGCTGGCCGACCAGGGAGCCACCGTCGTCCGGATCGAGTCGAGCATCCGGATCGAGACGGCCAGGACGATCGGACCGTTCATCAACGACGAGGGCGGGGCCGAGAACTCAGGCCTGTTCAACAACATGAACGCGGGCAAGCTCGGCATGACCCTCGACGTCAACAACCCGGCCTCCCGGCCAGTCATCGAGGACCTCGTCCGGTGGGCCGACGTCGTCACCGAGTCGTACTCACCGAGGGCGATGCGGGCCTGGGGGCTCGACTACGAGGCACTCAGGGCGATCAACCCCGACATCATCATGGCGTCGACCTGCCTGTTCGGGCAGTCCGGTCCGCTGTCGAGCCTGGCCGGGTTCGGCACGATGGGGGCGTCGATGTCGGGCTTCTACTCGATGACCGGCTGGCCGGACCGGCCGCCGGCCGGGGTGGCCGGCGCCTACACCGACTACATCGCCCCCAAGTACCTGAGCGCCGTGCTGCTCAGTGCGCTCGAGCATCGCGACCGGACCGGCGAAGGCCAGTACATCGACATGTCGCAGGCGGAGGCATCGATGGCGTTCCTGGCCCCGGCGGTGCTCGACTACGAGGTCAACGGGCGCCAGGCGCCGACCCCCGGCAACCGCCACCCGCAGATGGCGCCCCACGGTGCGTTCCCGACGGCGGAACCGGCCGGCGCCAGCGGTAACGGCGACACCAGCGACGGCGAGGCGGCCGACGGTGAGGAGCAGTGGATCACGATCGCCGTGACCGGCGACGACGAGTGGCGGACCCTCTGTGGGTTGGCGGGTCTCGCCGACGAGTTGGCCGCCCTTGACCTGGCCGGGCGCCAGGCCAGGGAGGACGAGCTCGAGGAGCTGCTGGCGGCCTGGACCGCCGATCAGGACGGCTACGAGCTGCAGGAGCGCCTCCAGGCGGCCGGCATCGCGGCCCACATGATCCAGGCATCGGCCGCGCTGACCGTCGACCCTCAACTCAGCCACCGCAACCATTTCCAGGAGGTGGCCCATGCCGACCATGGCACGTTCTGGGTCGAGGGCCCACGGTTCACGATGTCGAGGACGCCGGTCGAGCTGACCGATGCCGGGCCGTCGCTCGGTCAGCACACCTTCGACGTGCTGCTCGGGATCCTCGGCTACGACGACGAGGCGCTCGGCGAGGTGGCGGCGGCCGAGGTGCTGCAGTAGCGGACGGCGCGGGCTCCTCGCCGGTCAACCGGAGCGTGCGGCCAGGCGGTCGGCCAGCAGGTCGGGGCGGTTGGTGTTGATGCCGTCGACCCCGAGGTCGAGCAGCTGGTCCAT
>JBCCVL010000182.1:0-11557 GCA_039195375.1 Actinomycetota bacterium | reverse complement strand
CGTCCGGCACGGATCCCGGCGGCGGTAGGCGCTCGCCCGGGAGCCACCGCTGGCGGCTGGCCTCGGACGCCCGTCTGGTCGGCAGGGTCGAGAGCCCGAGGGCGATGGCGAGCAACGCCCCGGTGGCGATCGGCATCCACAACCAGGTCCGGTCACCCGAGCCGACCAGCACGTCGACGATGGCCGCACCGAACATGGCCAGGACGGCGGCGGAGACGAGGCTGACCCCCGACGACTCGAAGATCGTCGACTCGACGGTGGCGTAGCGGCGGCGGGTGTAGTTGAGCCGCACCAGCTCGTTGTGGGCCAGGACCGAGGCGCCGGCAGCGGCCAGGATCACCGGGTGAGGGCCGCCGAGCGTGGTGGCCGACGCCACCACCACCAGGATCAGGAGGGCCGCCGTCGACAGCCACAGCGACACGTGGTTCCCGGTCTCGACGGCCGCAGCGTGCAGGAACCAGGCGATGATCACCGCCGACAGCACGCCGATCGTGCCCAGGCTCATCCCGGCCAGCGCGGCCCAGATCGTGACGATGAGGGCGGCCAGCATCGACTCGGGGTCCGACAGCATCCGGACGTGGCGGACGACCCCGCCGACGAAACGGAGCCAGGCCCGCTCGATCGCTGCGATCATCGACGACCATCCGCGCTCGGCGCGGTCGACGCCGAGTCCTGGGGCGACACCCCGACGATCATGACGCCGTCTGCCGCTGCCGGCCGAGGTTGCCGACAACCCGGCGCATCACGTGTTCGAGGGGGTCGCCGGTCGACCACGGGATCACGACGACCCCCCGATCGCGAAGCCAGCGCTCGTTGAGCTCGTTGCCGACCCGGAACACCCGGCGGGCCAGCATCCCGATCTCACCCTCGGGCTCGGGCAGCGACGGCTTGATGACCAGGATCTCGTGATGACGACTGCGCAGGTCGACCAGCGCCGACAGGATCGTCTCGCTGAGCAGCGGCGAGATGGCGACGATCGTGGCCGACGTCGGCAGGCCGGACGGCGGGACCCGCACGTTGCCGCCCGGCCGGCGGGCGATCACCTCGGTGGCCAGCAGGGTGTCGACCACCGTGTGCAGGTGGCGGCGGCCCAGCCGGGCCGGCAGCCAGCGGACGCCGTGACCGAGGTCGATCAGCCCGACCCGGTCCTGGGCCCGCAGGTGCCGCTCACCGAGCGCCATCGCCGCCGTCACCGTCCAGCGCAGCGTCGTGTCGAGGTTGATGCCGAGGTCCTGGGCCGAGTCGACGAGCAGGACGACGTCGGACGATCGATCGGGGTGGCGCTCGACGACCATCGGCGTACCCCGCCTGGCCGTCAGCCGGGGGTGGACCATCCGCACCGGGTCGCCGAAGCGGTACGGCCGGACCTCGGCCAGCTCGCTCCCCGGCCCCTTCGCCCTCGCCCGGTGCTCACCGGTCACCGGCCGCTCCCGGTACAGCGGGATGAGGCTCTTGAGCCGCTCGGATGGCGGGTGGACCCGGACGGGCAGCTCGAGCGGGATGCGGGTGACACGCTCGGAGACGCCGAGCCGGTCGCGGGTGGTCACCACGACCCATTCGGGGCCGGTGGCGCCCCAGCGGATGGCGCGGAGGTCGGCCGTCAGGGTGCGGCGCTCGCCGGCCATCGAGACGAAGCGGAGCGGACTCAGGGCCAGCAGCGACGCCGGCAGCTGGATCTCGACCTCGGTCCACGTCGGCCGGTCAGACGACACGTCGAGGGTGAACCGCAGGTCGTCACCCTCGACCACCCGTGGCGACGAGACGGTGGCCCGGTCGACGGTCACCTCCGGCCACCAGCCGTCGACCAGCGACAGGGCCAGGGCGGCGAGGAACGGTGAGGTCAGGGCCAGGGGCTCCACCGACCGGCTGATCAGCGTCATCGCCGCCCCGCCCCAACCGACGAAGAGGCAGATCCAGAACCGGTGGGTGAGGTGCCGGCTCACCGAATGGGCGGCGGTGCGGCCTGGGGCGGACCCTGCGGGTTGGTCATGGCCGGCGGGCCGGCCGGGTTCGGCTGCGGCACGGCGCCGGCGGTCGGCACCGCGGTCGCCGGGACGGCGGGCACCGGAGCGCTTCCGGCCGCCGGTTGGCGGTCGGCGGGGTCGACCGCTCGTGGTGCGGGCACCTGGGCGACGATCTCGGCGATCACCTGGTCGGCCCGCACGCCCCGGACCCACTGGTCGGGCTGGAGGAGGAGCCGGTGGGCCAGGCCGGGGACGGCGACGGCCTTCACGTCGTCGGGCAGCACGTGCGAGCGACCCGCCATGGCCGCCCTGGCCCGGCTGATCTTCAGGAGTGCGAGGGAGCCGCGGGGGCTGGCTCCGGCCTCGGTCCGGGGGCTGGTGCGGGTGGCCTCGACCAGGTCGACGACGTACTGGGCGACCGGCGGGCTGATGTGGACCTCCTCGACCCGACGCTGGAGCGCGAGCACCTGATTGGCGTCGAGTACGGGTTGCAGGGCCACCCGCTCGGTCTGGCGCTGGGCCCGACGGAGGATCAGCTCGACCTCGTGGTCGCGCCCGGGATAGCCGATGCCGGTCCGGATGAGGAACCGGTCGAGCTGGGCCTCGGGCAGCGGATAGGTGCCCTCCTGCTCGATCGGGTTCTGGGTGCCGATGACCAGGAACGGACGAGGCAGGGGTCGGGTGACCGCATCGGCGGTGACCTGACGTTCCTCCATGGCCTCCAGCAGGGCCGACTGGGTCTTCGGCGGGGCCCGGTTGATCTCGTCACCGAGCACGAGGTTTGCGAACACCGGGCCCGGTCGGAACTCGGTTCCGCCGCCGGTGCCGGTGAGCACCGTGGCGCCGGTGATGTCGGCCGGGATGAGGTCGGGGGTGAACTGGACCCGGGAGAAGCGCAGCCCCGCCGCCTCGGCCACCGAGCGGGCGATGGCGGTCTTGGCCACGCCCGGCACGTCCTCGAGGAGGATGTGTCCGTCGGCCAGGAGCGCGGTCACGATCAGCTCCAACACCTGGCGCTTCCCGACGATGGCCCGCTCGAGCTCGTCGATCAGCCGCCCGGAGGCATCCCGTACGTCGGCGTGGCTCATCGAGGGGCTGATCCTAACCGGCCGGGGCCGCCGGTCGTCGGCGGAAGGGGACCGAGCTCGAGTCGACGCTCCAATTCCGCGACGACGGTCTCGATCTCGTGATCCCTCGCGTCGAACGGCAGACGGGCAGCCGGATCGGTGATCCCGCCGGCGTCGATCAACCGGTTGATCGTCTTGACCAGGTCGGAGCGGTGGCGGTCGCCCGGCAGGCCGAGGAGCTGATCGTCGATGGCCTGCAGCTCCCACGGCGTCTGCAGCAGTCCGGGGGGCTCGGCCCGGAGCGGCTCGCGGGGACCGGCGCTGAGCGAGCCCCGGCTCAGTCGCCGGTCGAGTCGGAGCAGCAGGGCGAGCAGCACCAGCACACACACCGCCACCACCGGGGCGAAGGCGAACACCAGCCCGTCCATCAGACCCCGACCGGCTCGGCCGTCGCCCCGCGGCGGCGGTGCAGGTCCTGCAGGGCGGCGATCATGGCTCGACGGTCGGCGTCGGTTGCCTGGCCGGGCGCGAACCGGACCCGGGCGAACAGGTCGCAGACCTGACCGACCGGCGCACCGGCGTCCGGCTGGTGCGTTGCCACCCTGGCCTGCCACTCGAACGGTGTCTCGTCGGCCCGCCGCGGTGGAGTGCCCCCGAGCCCGCGCTCGGCCACCGAGAACCCGATCCGGATCGCTCGCGACGGGTCGGGATCGCGGGTGAGGGTGGCGAGGAACTGCTCGAACCGGTCGTCGCTCACGCTGGCGCCGGCGAGGCCGCTCAGGTCGAGACCCTCCTCCGGTCGGTTGCGGTGCAGGTGGTAGGCGAGGGCGATGCTGCCGCCGATCAGCACCAGCAGTGCGGCGACCAGCCACGGCCACGGCAGGTCCCTGGTGCGGTCGATCAGGCGCTCGAGGGCGCCGCCGTCCTCGGCGATGTCGATCGGCCCGACCGTCGTACCGTCCGACAGGGTGACCGAGCCGTCGGCGTTGGGGACCAGCTCGGTTGCCTCACCGTCCGGTGAGATCTCGGTTGCCGTGACGCCGTCGTTCTCACCGTCGGCCCGGAACTCGACCCGCGAGCCGTCCGGTCGGAGCAGGTCGAAGCCACCGTCGGCCGGTACCACCACCGTGTCATCGGGGCCGATCTCGTCGAGGGGCACGATCTCGAGCTGGCCGTCCTCGCCGAGACGGATACCGACGAGGTCGTCCGGGTCGATGTCGATCGGGGCCCCGTCGTCGCCGACCGGGGTCAGGCGGACCGGGCGCCCGTCCTCGCCGAGTTGGACCACGATCTCGCCGGTCTCGGAGACGATGGTGATCTCGGCTCCCTCGCCGGCCGGTGGCACGTCATCGATCTCACCCGGCTCCACGTCCGGAGCGTCGCTCGGCTGCGGGGTGCGCTGGACGTCACCGTCCGGGTCGGGACGGAACTCCGGCTGGGTCTCCGCCTGACCGCGCTCGGTGCGCCGCTCGAACTCGTTGGCCGACTCGGTCGAGGCACCGAGCCCGACCAGGACCAGGACGGCCAGGAAGGCGGGGACGGCGAGCCAGCCGAGCCGGACGGACGAGGGCATCCACTGATTCTGGCCCAGCGAGGACCGGTTGCCCACCGCACCCCGCCGGAACGGGGAGGGTCGGGTGCTCGTCGAGGTGAGCGGCCAGGTACAGCTAGGGGGCGAGCGTGCCGCCGCCGTCGTCGTCGTCGAGGGTGCCGATGTGGGCGTCCGGGTCGGCGACGGCCTCCCTGGCGGTGATGATCGGCGGTGCCTCGTCCTCGTCGGTCTCGGTGACCGAACCGACGGCGGCGGTCGAGAGGTCGATGAGGGTGGCGTAGAACCGGGCCGGCTTCTCCAGGTACTGGAGGTCGCTGAGCGCCTGGTCCTGACCGGCGGTCTCGAGCCGGAGCGAGGCGTAGCCGAGCAGCTCACCCGGCACGGTCGTGGTGTAGTTCAGGTCGGTCAGGCGGGTCAGCGGCATCGTGGAGATGTCGGAGCCGAGGAAGCCGGTGGCCAGGATCACCCGTCGGTTGGTGATGTAGAGCCGCTCGAAGAGCAGCCAGATCATCGCCCGGTAGGCGAAGCGGATCGTGGCCAGGAAGATCGCCAGCAGGGCGAGCGTGGTGGCGTTGAACAGCAGGAACCCGAGGAGCAGACCGCCGGCGACGGCGTAGACGACGGCTCGCCTGATCTCACGCTTGAAGAACAGTTGGTAGACCATGAAGCCGCCGGACAGCAGCACGACGAGGGCGCCGAAGCTGTTACCGGTGCCGTTGCCGGCCAGCACGGTGATCACCACCAGAACGGCCAGCGTCTCCAGGAACGGCTGGATGAGGATGGCCCAGTGGCGTCGCTCGTCGTATTTGACCCGTTCGCCCCGGATGAGGATGTCGCTCGCGTCGAGCGGTTTGAGGAGCGACGAGGTCGATGGGGTGCCGGATTCTCGCATTGGCCGGATCCGTTCGGTGGTGGCGTTCGGAAGGGCGGGCGATCCCGGGATCAGCCGTTGTGGGTGTGCTCGCCGGTGCCGTGGTCGTGGGTGAAACTGGGATCAGCGCTCGACCCAGTGTCGCCGCTCAGCGGGTTGCTGTCGAACCCGTTCCTCGACGACGTCTCGCCGCTGCTGGCGCCCTCGAACAGGCCGGTGAGGAACTCACCGATGGCGTTCAACAGCTCGACGGCGAACTCGGCGAAGCCACTGGCGAACGTCCCGGCCTGGCCCGGCGCGGTGTAGATGAGGAACAGGACGAAGAACAGAGCGAGCCAGAAGAGCCACTTTGGCATGGTTGCCTCCCGTGCCATCGACCTGGTGGGGTCGACGCGACGTGAACGGTTGTGTCAGACGGCTCCACCCGTGCCCGCATCCTAGTGGCCGCAGGTCCCATTCGTCGACCGCGGAGGTCGTTCAGGTTCGAGCGATTGGCGGGATGTTGAGCAAAGCTGTCTTTTCTGCCACTGGCCCCGTCGGCAGGAAGGGTCCAGAGTCGAACCATGGAAGGTTCCGATCTCGCAACAACGCCAGACGTCGCCCCCGCCGCACCAACCACTTCGGTGCTCGTCACCCCCGTGACGGCGGTCCCGGCGGCTGACCCCGCCACCGCCGTCGCCCACTTCCTGGCCCTCGCCGGGCTGGAGACCGACTGCTGGGACGTGCACGCCTCGCTCGACCCCGCGACCGGCGAGCCGCAGGGGTTCGTGCTGCTCGACGTGCGCAGCGCCGAGGCCTACGCCCGTGGCCACGTGCCGGGAGCGACGAGTCTGCCCCATGCCGCCATCGACGCCGCCGCCCTGGGCGGCCATCCACCCGACACCCTCTTCGTCGTCTACTGCAACGGGCCCCACTGCAACGGCGCCGACAAGGGGGCGCTGCGCCTGGCCAGGCTTGGCCGACCGGTCAAGAAGATGATCGGCGGCGTCGAGGGCTGGCGGGACGAGGGCTTCGATCTCGTGACGTGAGCCTCGGCCGACGGTGACCGGCGCCGGCGGGTCGACGCCCGACCCTGGCTCCACCTCCGCCGGTCCGCCCGTCGTCCGCCGCCGGGCGGGCCGTCCAGGGACCCCCGGGGTTACGATTCGGCGATGACGGCATCGCCAGACGACCGCTCGTCCACCAGGAGGGCCATCGCCGACGTGCTGGTGATCGGCCGTGGCCTGATCGGCTCGGCTGCCGCCCGGCATCTGGCCGAGAGCGGTCGGCGGGTCGTCGCCGTCGGCCCGGACGAACCGAGCGACTGGGCCAGCTGGACCGGCCCGTTCTCCAGCCACGGCGACCAGGGCCGGATCACCCGGATCGCAGACGCCAACCCCGTGAGGGCCGAGGTGGCCAGGCGCTCCATCGAGCGCTACGCCGACCTCGAGCACCGCTCCGGCGTGTCGTTCCACGATCCCCGTGGGCTGGTCGTCACCCGTCCCGACGTCGACGGTTGGCTGACGACCAGCCTCGCCGCCGGCGCCGACGTCGAGGAGATCGATCCTGATGAGCTGGCCGCCACCACGGGGATCACGATGCCGCCCGGCACCCGGGTCGGCCGGGAGGGGCCGCCGGCCGGCCTGATCAATCCCCGTGCCCTCGTCCTGGCCCAGAACACGATCGCCCGCCGGGCCGGGGCCTCGATCGTGGCCGAGCCGGTCTCCTCGTTGGTCAGCGTCGGGTCCGGGGCCGACGGCATGGTCGAGGCAGCTGGGCCCTGGGGGTCCGTCCGGGCCCGCCGGGCGGTCGTGGCGACGGGCGCCTTCGGTCATCACCTGCTCGGCCGCCGCCTGCAGGTGATCCGCCGGCCTCGTACCGTGCTGCTGGCCGAGCTCGACGAGCCCGCCGGGTCTGGCACGCTCCCGAGCGTGATCATGACCCCGCCACCGGACGATCGTCTGTCGTCGATCTACTGGGTCCCGCCGGTCGCCTATCCGAACGGGAGGACCCTGCTCAAGATCGGCGGATCGCTCGTGCCCGAGCCGGTCGTCGGCGCCGATGGGCCCGGGGTCGACCGTGACGACCCGGCGAGCGACCGAGAGCTCGTCGAGTGGTTCCACGGGTCCGGGGACCCCGTCGAGATCGAGGCGTTGCGCCGCTGCCTGGAGTCGCTCCTGGCGACGACGTCGATCGGGTGGACGGCGACCGTGCCCTGCGTCTACACCGGCACCGCAAGCACCTACCCGGCCATCGACTGGTTCGACGACCGGGTGGCGGTGGCGATCGGGGGCAACGGTTGGGCGGCCAAGTCGTCCGATGAGCTCGGCCGCCTGGCCGCATCGCTGGTGACCGACGGCGACCTCGGTCCCGGTCCCGACCGTGAGGTGTTCGCCGCCGACTGGGCCCCGGTCGACGTCACCGCCTGACGTGGGTCGCCGTCTCGATCGCACCGCAGATGCGACAGCGGTGCGTGGTGCCGTCGATCGACTCGAACCGGTGGACGTGGGGAACGCCGGTTCGTAGGCATCGGCCAACGATCGCCGTCGCGACACCGACGGCGCCGACGACGGCACCGAGCCCGAGCCACGTCTGACTCATCACCGCCACGGCCCGGACGCCGACCGCCGCCAACCAGATCAGGAGGCACAGCCCGGCGAGCGCATGGCGGCTGGCGGCGCGGCGGACGTCGAAACCGAATCGGCGGAAGCGAGCGAGCAGGCGGCCCGGGTCCGTCGGGAGCCGTCGCTCGGCCGCAAGGTAGCGCCAGACGACCAGCGCCAGCCAGCAGATGGGGACGATCACCAGCAGGCCAGGGCCGTCGCCAACGCATCGTCGGGGCCGTGAGGTCGGGAGGCCGAAGTCGACCGTGCAGGCGATGATGAGGAGCAGCGCCAGCGGCACGGCGAAGGCAACGGTGATGGCGATCACCTCGCCGGCCAGCCGCCATCGGACGCGTCCGGCCTCGCGCCGGTTCGCGGTGCCCATGCCCGTCCCTACGTCGCCGCCGGCCCGGCGGTTCGGCCGAGTCGATCAGCAGCAGGCGCCGGCCGGATCGGCTGGGTCGTCGCCGGCGGCGCGACGTTCGGCCGACAGCCGGGCGATGCCCTCGAGGATCAGGTCGAGCACGAGGTCGAAGCTCGGGGCGGTGTCGCCGTCGAGGTGCTGGTTGATGTGGGCGATCATGTGGGGGAACTCGTCTGGGTCGAGCGAGTCCCGGTAGTCGACGGCGTCGAGCTCGAGCTCGGCCATGACCTCGGCCAAGCCCAGCTCCTGGATCGTGTAGCCGATCACGTGATTGGTGACGGCGTGGAACCCGTGGTGGGCCATCGCCGGGGTCAGATCGCTCTGGCCGAGGAGGCGGAGCAGGTCCTCCATGATCCGCGACCGTTCCGGTCCGGGCAGGTGTCGCTGCCAGAGGTCTGGCGACCACGGGTGGCGGACGAGGGCGGTCCGCAGCGACTGGGCGATGTGGCGAACGGCGGTCAGCGGCTCGATGTCGTCGGCGGGGGTCTCGACCTCACCCGCAACGCCGTCGACCATCAGCGTCAGCACCTCGCCCTTGTTGGCCACGTGGTTGTAGAGCGACATGACCTCGTAGCCGAGGTGGGCCGCCAGCTTGCGCATGGTGATGGCCCGGATGCCCTCGGCATCGGCCAGGGCGATGGCCCCGGCCACGATCGTGTCGCGGCTGAGCGGGATGCGTCTGAGCTGCTCCCCCTCGGCCGTCGTCGTCATGGGCACTCCCTCGGATCTGTCCCGGTTTCGCGAGTTCCGGGGTTGACAGCGTACAACGTACGTCGTAGAACGTACAATGTACGCAACCAACGTACGTTGTACGTAGACACGGCCACCGCCGTCCGGAGGAGCCACTCCCATGAACGATCGTCCCCCCACCCCCACTCCCACCCAAACCTCGACCTCCACGCCCACCTCCACCTCGGGGCCAACGACCCCGACCGCCTCGATCGGGACGACGTCGGTGTCGCCGACCCTGCCGACCCTGATGTCCGCCGTCGTCGGCGACCGCTACGGCGGTCCGGAGGTCCTCGAGCGCCGGGAGGTGCCGGTCCCGTCCCCGTCCTCGGCCGGCGTGTTGATCGAGGTCGCGGCCAGCTCCCTCAACGCCCTCGACTGGCACTTCCTGACCGGCACCCCGTACCTCGTCCGGATCGTCAACGGTGTGCGCCGCCCGAAGCGAACGATCCACGGCGCCGACGTGGCCGGCACCGTCGTCGCCGTCGGTCCCGACGTGACCCGCCACCGGGTCGGCGACCGGGTCTTCGGCGAGACGGGAGGCGGTGGCTGCTCGGCCTACCTCGCCACCTCCGAGGACGTGGTCGCCCGTATCCCCGACGGTGTGTCGTTCGACGATGCCGCCGCCACCGGGGTCGCCGGCCTCACCGCGATCCAGGGCCTCGTGACCCACGGTGCCGTCCAGCCGGGTGAGCACGTACTCATCAACGGCGCCGCCGGCGGCGTCGGCACGTTTGCCGTCCAGATCGCCAAGGCGCTCGGCGCCACCGTCACCGCAGTGTGCAGTACCGGCAACGTGGCCATGGTGTCCGACCTCGGGGCCGACGAGGTGGTCGACTACCGAACCGCCGACTTCACCGACGGCGGTCGCCGCTTCGACCTGATGTTCGACGGCGTCGGCAGCCGCACCCCGGCGGAGAACATCTCCGTGCTCAACCCCGGCGCCCGCTACGTCGCCATCAGCGGCCCGAAGTCGAACCCCTGGCTCGACCCGATGCGCTACGTGGCGAGGATGGCGTTGGCGGCCAAGCGCAACGGCATCGGCTTCCACCAGTTCACCGCCTCGCCGAACCACGAGGACCTCGTCCGCCTCGGCGAGCTCCTGGCCGACGGCTCGATCGTCCCCGCGATCGACCTGGTCATCACGCTCGACGAGGTCCCCGATGGGTTGGCCCAGATCGGTGGCGGTCACACCCCGGCCAAGATCGTCGTCCACCCCCGCTTTGCCGGCGAGGCCGGCGAGGCCGGCGACGCCGACGACGCTGACGGGGAGGACGGGTCCCGATGAGACCCTGGGGCCCGACACCCCCGAGGAGGCGCCGGGCCCGGTCGGACGACGGTCGATCGAGCTCCGGCCCGACCGGGCCGGAGCTGCTCGGGTCCGCGTCGATGCGGTTAGAGCAGGTCGACGCCGATGTTGTCGATCATCCCGTAGGTGAGGAACTCGATCCGGACCTCGATGGCCGAGTCGACCAGGTTGCCCATGTTCCAGTAACCCTCCCCGACGGTCACACACTGCCAGGGCGAGCCGGCTCCGGCGCCGCCCATCACGATGATCGGGCCGGGCGGGAGGTGACAGACCTCGACCTCACCGTCGACGACCTGCAGCGTCTCCATCCGGAACGGGAGGTACTCGGTGTCGGTGTGGCCCTCGTAGGCGAAGACCTTGGCCCGGTGGCCGGGCCAGTGGGGCGAGATGCCACTGCGGGGTTCGGTGACCGGATCGATGTCGCTGACGCAGGGGAGGACGGTCCATGCGGCGAGGTCGTCGCTGTCGGCGGGCGCCGGCTCGGACTTGCGACCCCAGTCGGTGGTGTCGCCGCTGCACGGTCCGACCTTCGGATCCTCGTAGCCGAGGTGGAAGTGCCCGTATTCCATGTACTCGACGGCCACCGCGGGATACGACGAACCGCCGGCACACGACTGGTACCAGTGGTTGGTCATGAACGTGTCCTCGGCTGCGTTGGGGATCGTGTACTGGAGAACGAGGTCGTCGTCGAAGTCGACGAAGCAGTCGACGGCGACCGAGGCGACGGGGGCCGGTCCAACGGTCAACCCCTTCCCCGGACGGGCCAGTCGCTCGACGATCCGGTCGACCGTGCCGAACAGGCGTGGCGTGGGCGCGTGGTAGTCGAGGACGAAGCCGGTGTCGGGCGGGTCGATGGCGGCCAGTTCGATGAGGGCCTGATCGCCCTGCGGCGAGCGGGTTGAGCTCATCGCCCGGAGTGGCTGGCTCGGGCGCCGCTCGATCGACGGCTGCTCGACCTCGTCGACGTGGCCGTGGCCGGCGTGCGCATCGGCAGGGGCCGAGCCGACGGCGAGCGCCAGTCCGACGGCCGTCAGGGCCATGGCCAGGGCGACGGCGATG
>JBCCVL010000181.1:0-11909 GCA_039195375.1 Actinomycetota bacterium | reverse complement strand
GGTTCCCGGCCGCTCGCGGCCGTCGAGTTTCCCGGGCGTCGGCCGATCGTTGCGCTGGATCGGGGAATCGCCCCCGGCTATCGTTAGAGCGCTCCAATCGTCTGTGTGATCCAACGCTTGCGCCGAGCCGGCGTCCCCGCGACGCTCGACGGCAGCTCCGACCCCGAGGAACGCCCATGGTCTTCTTTCCCGACATCGCCGAGTCCATCCCCTTCGCCGGGGCCTCCCCGACAGACGACACCGGCGGTCTCGCCTACCGGGTGTACGACCCGACCAGGATGGTGGCAGGGAAGACGATGGCGGAGCAGCTCCGCATCGCCGTCTGCTACTGGCACAGCTTCAACTGGCCCGGCGCCGACATCTTCGGCCACGGCACGTTCGACCGACCATGGCTCGAGCCGGGCGTCGACCCGATGGAGGGCGCCAGGGCGAAGCAGGATGCCGCCTTCGAGTTCTTCGCCAAGCTCGGCACCCCCTACTACTGCTTCCACGACGTCGACATGGCCCCCGAGGGCAACGACCTGCGGGAGTTCCGGTCCAACCTCGACGCCCTGGTCGACCGGGCCGGCGAGAAGATGGCCGAGAGCGGCGTCGAGCTCCTCTGGGGGACCGCCAACCTGTTCTCCCACCCCCGCTACGCCGCCGGCGCCGCAACCAATCCCGATCCGGGCGTGTTCGCCCACGCCGCGGCCCAGGTCCGCCAGATGCTCGAGGCGACGCATCGGCTCGGCGGCCACAACTACGTCCTCTGGGGCGGCCGGGAGGGCTACGAGACCCTGCTCAACACCCGCATGACCCAGGAGGCCGATCAGCTCGCCCGGTTCCTGCACCTGGTGGCCGAGCACAAGCGATCGATCGGCTTCGACGGCACGCTCCTCATCGAGCCGAAGCCGCAGGAGCCGACCAAGCACCAGTACGACTTCGACTCGGCCACCGTCCATGGTTTCCTCGACCGCTACGACCTGCTCGGCGAGTACTTCGTGAACATCGAGGTCAACCACGCCACCCTCTCGGGCCACTCGTTCCACCACGAGGTGGCCTACGCGGTCGACAACGGGATCTTCGGCTCGGTCGACGCCAACCGGGGCGACCAACAGAACGGCTGGGACACCGACCAGTTCCCCAACTCGGTCGACGACCTCGCCCCGGCGGTCTACGAGATCCTGCGGGGCGGCGGGTTCACCACCGGCGGCTTCAACTTCGACACCAAGCTCCGGCGCCAGAGCATCGACCGCAACGACCTGTTCCACGGCCACGTCGGCGGCATCGATACCCTGGCGCGGGCCCTCCTCGTCGCCGAGGCGATGCTCGACGACGGCACGCTTGAGGCCGCCCGCGACCAGCGCTACGCCGGCTGGGCCGGCGACACGGGGGCCACCATCATGGACCCGGCGACGACGTTGGCCGACCTGGCCGACGCCGCAGTCGACGGCGGGTCCGACCCGCAGCCGGTGTCCGGTCGCCAGGAGTGGCTGGAGAACCACGTCAACGCCATGACCTGGTCGGTGTCGTGACCGGCGGGGCGCCTCTCGTTGCTGGCGTCGACTCGTCGACCCAGTCGACCAAGGTCGTGTTGCGGCGCCTCGACGACGGCGCGCCGGTGGCCGAGGCCAGAGCGCCCCATCCGGCGACCGAACCGCCCCGGTCCGAGCAGGACCCGCTGGCGTGGTGGCTCGCCCTCGTCGAGGCCTTCGGCGGGCTCGGTTCGGCGGTCGACGACGTGGTCGCCATCTCGGTGTCGGGGCAACAGCACGGCCTCGTCGTCGTCGGCGCCGACGACCGCCCGATCCGGCCGGCCAAGCTCTGGAACGACACCACCTCGGCGCCCCAGGCCGACCGCCTCGTCGCCTCCCTCGGGGCCGAGCGCTGGGCCGAGGCCTGTGGCGTCGTCCCCGTCGCCGCCATCACCGTGACCAAGCTGGCGTGGCTGGCCGAGCACGAGCCCGAGTCGGTCGATGCCATCCGGCGCATCATGCTGCCACACGACTACCTGACGTGGCGGCTGACCGGCAGCCACGTGACCGACCGAGGTGACGCGTCTGGCACCGGATGGTGGGATGCGGCCGGCGGGGCCTACGTGCCCGAGCTGCTGGCCAGCGCGGGTGTCGACCGTGACCTCGACCGTTGCCTACCCCAGGTCGTGGCCCCCGACGAGTCGGCCGGGACGATCACCACGGAGGCGGCGGCTGCGCTCGGCCTGTCGCCCGGCGTGATCGTCGGGCCGGGTTCGGGCGACAACATGGCCGCCTCGCTCGGCCTCGGCCTCCGCCGTGGCGAGCTGGCGATGTCACTCGGCACCTCGGGCACGGTCTTCGCCGTCGCCGACCAGCCGTCGCGCGACCCGTCCGGTCTGGTCGCCGGGTTCGCCGACGCCAACGGCGCCTACCTGCCGCTGGCCTGCACCCTCAACGCCACCAAGGTGACGGACATGATCGGCACCACCCTCGGTCTCAGTCACGTCGAGCTCGCCGACCTGGCGGTCTCGCCCGAGACCGGCGCCGGCGCCGGTGGTGCCGTCGTCGTGCCGTGGTTCGACGGCGAGCGGACCCCGAACCTCCCCGCCGCAACGGGCATGATCACCGGCCTCCGACCGGGGACGGGGCGAGCCGATCTGGCCAGGGCCGCCCACGAGGGCGTGCTCTGCAATCTGCTCGAGGCGGCCGACGCCCTCGCCGCGGTCACGCCCGGCCTGGTGGTCGACGGCTCGGCCGGCGGCGAGTTGCGACTGGTCGGTGGCGGGGCCCGGTCGGTGGCCTACCAGCAGATCCTGGCCGACCTCCACCGTGGCCCGGTCCGCATCCCCGCCGACGACGAGGCCCCGGCGACCGGCGCCGCGGTCCAAGCCGCCGCGGTCGCAGTCGGCGACTCGATCGACGACGTCACCGACCGCTGGGGCCTGCGGGCCGGCGGCACGGTGATCGAGCCAGGGGCCGCCGCCAGCTCGGCCGCGGCCGAGGTGCGGTCCCGCTACCGCTCGGCGGTCGGGGCTGCCGCCGAACTGGCGCAGTAGGAGCGCCGGCCCGCCGGGCCGCCACCCGGGTCGGGCCGGTCGCCTCGACGAGGGAGGGAAGGCGTCGGCCGCCTCGCTCTCGCCGCCCTCGTCCGGACAGGTCGGGAATTCGTCGAGCACCTTCGGGGCGACGTCGAGCGGATCGACGCCGGCGTCGGACTCACAGCTCGGGCCGCCGGCTGACACGTCGTCGATCGTCGCCAGCGTCTCCTCCAGGTCGGCAGGTCGTCGGCGTCCATGGCCGGGACGACCGAGGTGGCCACGGTGGCCCGGCACCGGTCGAGCCCGTCGTCCGTGCTGAGCCCGTCGTCGGTTGGCAGGCGGGCGTGGTCGGTCACCGCTGCGGCGTGTCGGTCCGAGCCCTGACCGTTCGGGTTCCCGCACCCCACCGCCCCGACCACACGAGCGCCGCCCGGCGATGGGCAGCTTCACCTGCGCGCCCCAGGTCCGTCGGACCGGCGGTCGGTCGACGATCGCCCAGCCGGCAGACCCCGCCGCTCCATGGCCTGCGGAGGTGCCGAGCGAGACCGTGGGAAGGTGCAACCACCACCAGTGCCACCACGCTCGCTCCTTGTCGTCCTGGCCGCCGTTCTGGGGCTCGCCGTCGTCGGCCTCTCCGGTTCATCGGCGGCCGCTGCGCCGGTTGACGGCGGCGGAGGTGGGGCCGACGATCGGCCCGTGCTCTACCTCACCTTCGACGACGGTCCCGGCGAGGACACCCCCGCCTTCCTCGACCTGCTGGCCCGCTACGACGCCAACGCCACGTTCTTCGTCACCGGTTCCGCGGTCACCACCAACCCGGCCACGGCGGTCCGGATCGTGGCCGACGGTCACGCCATCGCCAACCACACCTGGAACCACCCGGCCCTGTCACGGCTGCCCGACGACGCCGTCCGCCGCGAGTTCGTCACCACCACCGCCGCCATCGAGGCCACCACCGGCGTGACCCCGGTCTGCTACCGCCCGCCATACGGGGCCACCAACGCCCGGGTCCACGCCCAGGCCGTCGCCGTCGGCCTTCCCAACGCCGACTGGACCACGGGCTCGGGCAGCCACCACGGTCTGTGGGACGTCGACACCAACGACTGGCGGCTCAGCCTCCGCTCGTCGACCTGGACCGAGGCCAGGATGCGGGCCCGACTGGACTCGGCCGGCGACGGCGACACCATCCTGTTGCACGACGGCTTCGCCAACCGACGCCGCGGACTGGCCGTGCTGGCCGGCTGGCTTGCCGCCAACCACGACCGCTTCCGGTTCGAGACCCTGCCCGGTTGCGGCGTTCCGACCCCGATCGCCGAGCCGGCGTTCGACCCCGACCAGCCCGAGCAGTGGCACCGTGCCAGGATCGCCCGCCTCTACCTCGCCTACTTCGGCCGCCTGCCCGACGCCGACGGCTGGGAGTACTGGAACCGGGAGTTCAGTACCGGCGCCTCGATGGGGCAGATCAGCGACTCGTTTGCCGTCAGCGCCGAGTTCACCCGCACCTCGGTCATGACCGACGAGGAGTTCGTCACCCACATCTACCGGATGGTGCTCGACCGGCAGCCGGACGAGGAGGGCTTCGCCTACTGGCTCGACCAGCTGGCCGGCGGTCTCGACCGGGGCGACCTGGTCCTCTACTTCTCCGACGGCACCGAGTTCGTCCGGACCTCGGCCCCGCTGCTGACCGGTTCGTGCCACGACGGCGACCCGGCCTCCGATCCACGGGCCGCCTACGGTTGCTGGGTGGCCGGCCTGCCGACCTACGACTGGTAGGAGCGACCTGCAGTCGGCCTCAGCGACACCCGACTCATGCTGCCGAAACCCGGCCGGGGCCTCCGGTTGGGCCAGTACGATCGATGGTCATGATTCGTGACCAGCTCGCAGACGCCGTCGACACGGCACTGGCCACCCTCGGTGTTGAGGTCGGTGACAAGCCCATCACCGTGGAGCGTCCGGCGCGGCGCGAGCACGGCGACTGGTCGACCAACGCCGCCCTGGTCACCGCCAAGGGCGCCGGTCGCAACCCGAGGGAGTTGGCCCAGGAGCTGGCCGACCATCTCCTGTCCGACCGGCCGGCCCACGTCGAGTCCGTCGACATCGCCGGCCCCGGCTTCGTCAACCTGACGTTGTCGCCGAGCTGGCTGCACGAGGTCCTCGGGCAGGTCATCGAGGCCGGCACCGACGACTACGCCCGCCTCGATCTCGGGGAGGGTCTGCGGGTCAATCTCGAGTTCGTGTCGGCCAACCCGACCGGGCCGATCCACGCCGGCGGCGGCCGCTGGGGGGCGTTCGGCGACTCGCTCGCCCGGATCATGCGGCGCTGCGGTTACCGGGTCCACACCGAGTACTACATCAACGACCGGGGGACCCAGACCCAGCTGTTCGGCCAGTCGCTCGAGGCCCGCAAGGCCGGTGAGCCCGTTCCCGAGAACGGCTACCTCGGCCAGTACATCGAGGACTGGGCGGCCGAGATGCCCGGCGATGCCGACCCGGTCGAGTGGGGCAAGCAGCGGTCGCTCGACGACGCCCGCGAGGTCCTCGGCTCGATGAACGTCGAGTTCGACACCTGGTCGAGCGAGGCCGCGATCGCCGCCTCCGGGGCCATGGAGAAGGCGGTGGCCCAGCTCAAGGCCAACGGCCACGTGTTCGAGGCCGACGGGGCCACCTGGCTGCGGACCACCGACTTCGGCGACGACAAGGACCGGGTGCTCGTCCGCAGCGACGGCGACGTCACCTACTTCACCCCCGACATCGCCTACCACCTCGACAAGTTCGACCGGGGTGAGGTCATCGTCGACATTCTCGGCGCCGACCACCACGGTTACGTCGGCCGGATGCGGGCCGCCCTCCAGGCCCTCGGCAAACCGCCGGAGGCCTACGAAGTCATCATCGGCCAGAACGTGAAGCTGGTGCGTGACGGCAAGGAGGTCAAGCTCTCCAAGCGGGCCGGCACGATGATCGAGATCCGCGACCTGGTCGACGAGGTCGGCCCCGACGTGGCCCGGTTCGCGTACCTGATGCAGTCCGTCGACTCGCCCCAGACGATCGACCTCGACCTGCTCACGACCCAGGCGTCGGAGAACCCCGTCTACTACGTGCAGTACGCCAACGCCCGGATCCACTCGATCGGTCGGGAGGCGGCCGAGCGGGGGGTCGAGCGTCGGCCGCTCGACGAGGTCGACCTGTCGGTGCTGACCGAGGAGCGTGAGCTGGAGCTGCTGCGGACCCTGTCGGACCTGCCCGAGGTGTTGGAGCTTGCCTGCAACGAACGGGGCCCCCAGAAGATCACCAACTGGGTCCGGGAGCTGGCCGGCGCCTTCCACGGCTTCTACCGCGACTGCCCGATCCTGAGGACCGACGTGCCCGCCGACGTGCAGCAGGCCAGGCTGTGGCTGGCCGAAGGGACCAGGATCGGACTGGCCATCGGCCTCGACCTGCTCGGGGTGTCCGCCCCCGAGCGGATGTAGCGGAACGGATTCACCCCATGGGCACGGTGGCGGCGTGAGCGATCAGCAGACGGGCACTCGGCTGCCCTGGCAC
The DNA here is from genome assembly GCA_039195375.1 of Actinomycetota bacterium. Taxonomy (GTDB): domain Bacteria; phylum Actinomycetota; class Acidimicrobiia; order Acidimicrobiales; family SZUA-35; genus JAHELU01. Next base: position 5,377 of record JBCCVL010000181.1, on the reverse strand, counting down.
CTCCTGCCGGACAATGCCGCCGTCGGCGACGGTGGCCGGCTGACGATCGCCGGCTGCGACACGATCGAGCTGGCCAGGGAGTTCGGCACCCCGGTGTTCGTCTACGACGAGGAGCACCTGCGGGCCCGATGCCGGGAGGCGGTCGCCGCCTTCGGCCCCGCCGCCACCTATGCCACGAAAGCCTTCCTGTGCCGGGCCATGGCCAGGCTGGCGGCCGAGGAGGGCATGGGGCTCGACGTGGCCAGCGGTGGCGAGCTGCACGTGTGCCTGTCGGCCGGCATCCCGCCCGAGCGCCTCGTGTTCCACGGCAACAACAAGTCGATGTCGGAGCTGCGGCGGGCCCGCGAGGTCGGTGTCGGTCGGACCGTCATCGACAGCTTCGACGAGCTGGCCCGGCTCGAGGCGCTGCACGGCGAGGACGGCCGAACCCCGAAGGTGTTGCTGCGGATCACGCCGGGGGTCACGGCCGAGACCCACGACTACATCGCCACCGGTCAGGACGACTCGAAGTTCGGGTTCACCGTGTCGAGCGGCGCGGCGGCCGATGCCGTCGAGAAGGCCAAGGCGTCCCCGGCGGTCGAGCTGGTCGGCATCCACGCCCACATCGGTTCCCAGGTGTTCCGGGCCGAGTCGTTCTCCGCTGCGGTCGAGGTGCTCGGCCGCTTCGCCAACCCGCTCGGCCTGCCCGAGCTGGTCGTCGGGGGCGGGCTCGGTGTTCCCTACGTCGAGGGTGAAGAGGCGCCGACCATCACCCAGTGGGCCCGGGTCCTGCGCTCGGCCGCCGCCGAGGCCGGGATCACGGCCGAGATCGGCATCGAGCCCGGTCGCTCGATCGCAGCGGCCGCTGCGGTCACGCTCTACACCGTCGGCACGATCAAGGACCTGCCGGGGATCCGCACCTATCTCTCCGTCGATGGGGGGATGAGTGACAACCCCCGCCCGGTCCTCTACGGCTCGGGCTACGAGGCCTTCCTGCCCCGCTCGGTCACCGCCGACCGGACCCGGGCCGCTCGTGTGGTCGGCAAGCACTGCGAGTCGGGCGACCTGTTGGTGCGGGACGCCAGGGTGCCGTCCGACGTGATGGTCGGCGACGTACTGGCGACCCCGGTGACCGGCGCCTACGGCCACTCGATGGGGTCGAACTACAACAAGATCCTCCGCCCGCCGGTCGTGTTCTGTCGCGACGGTGACGCCCGCCTCGTGGTGCGCCGGGAGACCGACGACGATCTGCTGACGACCGACCTCGGCTGAGCGGTGCCACCGCCTGGGTGAACGTACCCAGTTGTGACGGTGGCCTCACAGAATCGGGTCCGTCCGGACCTGGGAGCACACGAGCGGGTTTCCCCGGTGCTGCCCGGACGGGCACGAGGAGTGTTGGACATGCGTTGGCGGAGTGACGGAACGGTCGATTCGGGGCGCCCCTGGGCGACCGTCCGGCCTGGTGCATCGGGCCAGAGCCCCCGCCGGCAGCGCGGTCGGCTCGGGTTCGCCGGAGCCGTTGTCGTGCTCGGCGCCGTCCTCGCCCTCGGTCTGGTCGGTACCGGCTACGCCGGGGCCGAGCCGGCCGGCGTGCCGCCGGTGCGAGCGACCTATCACGGGGTCAAGCCGTACAACACCTTCGCCGTCGGCCAGGTGCAGTACGACGCCTGGACCTACGGCGACATCGCCTTCTACTCGCCGCCCGGCATGGTGACCCAGGAGATGGCCGACCAGTGGCTGGCCTGGTACGCCACCACCGACGACATCCTGCGGACGATCATCGGCGACGACGAGGACTTCGAGGCCCGCTACCGCGCCGACGACCCCAACTTCGGCCGGGTGAAGGTGATCGGCACACCGACCGACTCCTGTGGCGCCGGCTGCGGCAACAAGGCCAAGGCGGAGGGCGTCGGGATCATCGACGACATGGTCGCCGAGCCGGACAACTACGAACACCACTGGATACTGTTCTACGAGCAGGCCAGGGGCGGGCGCGACGAACCCTTCGACCTCGCCGCCTCGTGGCCCCGCGAGGCCTACCACCTGCCCCACCTCGTCGCCGCGCTGACGTTCCACGAGATCGACGGCGTCGACGGCCTGCGCCGCGGTGTCCCCGGCGACATCCACCGCGGGCTGCAGAAGTGGGCCGACCACGGTCGCTCGTACGTCGACGTGTTCGTCGAGCGGGAGCAACGGTGGTTCGCCGACGGGACCATCATCTACCCGCCCCAGACGTCCATCCTGTTGCACCTTGCGGTGAACGACGGTGTCGACACGCTGACCCGGGTGTTCGACAACCTCGGGCAGTACCCGGACAACCTGATGTACGCCGACTCGACGTCGGCGATCTGCGACTGGCAGGCCGCGGTCAACGACGCAACCGGCAACGCCCATGCCAGCCGGATGGTCGACGAGTGGCACCTCCCGGGCCCCTGTTCGTATGACCGGGGTCGGGATTCCTCTGGTGCCCACCACGTCGACGACCTCCGCTTCGAGGCCAACGGCTTCTGCGCCGACCCGAGCTACAAGCCGGGGACGGCCCAGGTCGGCCACGTCCCCTGCGACGGCTCGGACGGCCAGCGCTTCGCCGTCGCCGAAGACCGGGGCGACGGCACGTTCCTGCTCTCCCTCGGCGAACCGGACCGGTGCCTCGATGCCAGCGGCACGAACGTGGTGACCTGGAGCTGCCACGGGGGCGGCAACCAGCTGTGGCAGTGGAGCGGCGACCGCCTGCAGCAGCCGGGCACGGACCTGTGTGTCGCCGCCAACCCCCGGACGCGATGGGGTGGTGGCACGCTGGCGATGGAGCCGTGCGCCGACAGCCCCACCCAGCGGATCAACACCGGCGGGTTGTCGGTGACGACCACGACGGCGGCTCCCCCGACGACGGCTCCCCCGACGACGGCAACGACCACCGGCCCGGCCACGACCAAGCCGGTCACCGCAACCGTGCCGTCGACGGTGTCATCGAGCCCGGTGTCATCGAGCCCGGTGTCGTCGACGACCGTGGCACGGCCGCCGAGCGGTCCGGTGACGACACGACCCCTGACCACGACAACCGGGTCCACGACAACCGGGTCAACGACGACCGGACCCCCGACGACCCCGGCCCCACCCTCCGACTGGGCGTCGGGGCCGGCGGCGCTGGTGAACGTCGGCTCGGGTCGCTGCATCGACCAGGGCCCGATGACCGACGCCAACGCCGGGAACGTCGTCCAGTGGCGCTGCGCCGGTCACACCCAGACCAACCAGCTGCTGACCGCGATCGACGGCCGCGGCGGGGTGATGCTGTCGTTCGGGCACTCCGGCAAGTGCCTCGACGACTGGGACGGCAACCTCATCCAGTGGACCTGCCACGGCGGCGACAACCAGATCTTCACCTGGCTCGGTTCGCAGCTGCAGGTCGACAGCACCGACCTGTGCGTGACCGTGTCGTCCGAGTCGGTCGATGACGGGGCGGACCTGATCGCCGCGCCCTGCCGCAACAGCCCCTTCCAGCAGTTCCGGCTCGAGACCTACGGGGGGTCCTAGGCGGTCGGGGGCTCGCTGGTCCGCCACAGGTCCCGCAGCAGCGCGATCTCGGCCCCGTGGCTCTGCAACTCCCGCATGGCGTGCAGCCCGAGGTCGATGCGGTTGCGCTCGGCGAACGGCCCGAAGTCGGGGCCGAGCGGTTCGGCCGCATCGGGTCCGCTGGCCTCCAGCTCCGCGACGAAGTGGTCGATCGCCCGCCGGACCAGGGCGACGGCCTCGACCGCCGAGCCGACGAACCGGTCGTACGGCATCCCAGACGCCCGCGAGTCGAAGGCCCGCTCGCTGTAGCTCTCGAAGCAGTCCCAGAGGTGCCAGAGCCGCCAGGCGATCGTGGTGAACGGGGCGGGGTCGGCCTCGGGATCGTTTGCCGCCGTCCAGCCGTCGTCGGTCGGCGTCACGGTCCAGCACCCGGGCACCGGCTCCCACCAGTACTCGCCGTCGGTCAGCCCACCGAGACGGTCGTAGAACTCGCCCTTGCTGTAGTCGTAGTACGTGAGCACGGAGGCGAGGGCGTCGGTGACGTCGTAGCTCATGGCCCCCTGCCTAGCACGACCGGCGCCCGCCCGGCCGCGCTCACTGCGGCCCGGCGAGATGCCGAACCGCCTCGAGTCCAACCGTGGCGTCGATCGGTGACCCGCCGTACCGGCGCCAGACGTACTCGCCGATCACGATGCGATAGAGGACCTCGGCCCTGCCCCTGGCCCGGTTCCGGTCGTGGCCGGCGGCGACGAGCAGGTCGGTGACGTAGACGATGCGCCGTTCGTCGACCGTGCGGCAGATGGCGGCGACCTCCGGGTCGGAGGCCGACCACTCTCGGATCCCGGCCTCGACCCCGTCGAGCTCGTCGACGGGGGTGAAGACGAGGTGGAAGAGCTGCTCGACCGCAGCGATGGGGTCGTCCGGTTCGGTTCGGCCGTCGACCTCGACGATGACGGCCTCGGTGTCCCGCTCGACCCAGTAGCGACACATCGCCGACAGCAGCGCCGGCCGGTCGTCGAAGTGCCAGTAGAACGAGCCCTTGGTCACGCCGAGGTCGGTGGCCAGCCGCTCGACCTTCACGTCGGCGATCGACCCGGCGGCCAGGACCCGCAGTCCCGCCAGCACCCAGTCGTCGGCCTGTCGACGGGCTCGTGCGGTGGAAGGTCTGGCCACGGACCATACGGTAGCGTATAGTCAAACCATACGGCAGCGTATGGAAGCGTCTGTGCCGTGCGGAGACCGCCCTCCCCAGGTCACCGCCGACCGATGCCGACCGCGCTCGTGACGGAAAGGAACCACTCCGTGGACATCGCCCAGCTCCTCACCGCCGGCCTCCTGGTCACCCTGGCCATCGCCCACTCGGTGGCCGGCGAGACCGGCTTCGTCCGCCCGATACTGGCCGCCGAGTGGACCATCGCCGAGGTCCCCCGGTGGGCCGCCAACCGGCTGCTGCGGGTGGCCTGGCACCTCACGTCGGTCGCCTGGTTGGCCTTCGCCGTCATCGCGGTCGACGGCAGTGCCCTGGCCGCCATCTCGGTGGCGTCGCTGGCGTCCGGGGTGATCATGCTTATCGGCCTTGCCGGGCACCCGGCCTGGCCTGCGTTCCTGCTCGCCGGGCTCTCGGGCCTCCACGCCGATGGGCTGTTGACCACGCCGGTGCTCGCCGTCGGCGCCACCGCCGCAGTGACGACGTGCGCAGCCCTGGCCGCACTGCACGTCTCCTGGGCGCTCGGCGGTCGGTGGATGCTCGACGGCGCCGTACCGACCACCGCGGATGGCGACCCGACGATCACCCCCGGCCCGCTCGCCACCCTCGCCGTCGCCGCGCTGCTCGGGACCTTCGGCGGACTGGTCGCCGTCGCCGCAGCGACAGACGAGCCGTGGTGGG
>JBCCVL010000180.1:0-11928 GCA_039195375.1 Actinomycetota bacterium | reverse complement strand
GACGGCGGTCGTGGTCGACGGACGAGGGCGCGTGCTCACTTCATCGCCGCCCAACGTAGCATCCCGGGCCGGGGTCGGTCGCCGGATTGTCCCGGCTCAGCGTCGTTCGTCTTCCCACCCCATGACGTCGGCCAGTCCCCGTCTGGCCCCCGACCCCGGCGGTGCGACCGCCCGGTGAGGCGGCGGTACAGGTGCCGGCACCGGTGCCGGCGCAGGTGGAGGCGCGGTCGGCGGGGCCGGGGACGGGTACGGCGCCGGGGCGATCAACTGCTCGACCGTCGGTGCCGGCCAGCGCAGATCCGGTCCCGGCATCGGCATCGTCGGGGCCAACACACCGGCCGAGACGACGGCCGACGGAGTTGCTGATGGGGCGGTGGGCGTCGACGGTGCGCCGGCGACCGCGAACGACACCGTCGGGACCACGTTGCGACGCCGCGTGGTGGAGCGGCGCACGTCCCGCAGCAGCTGGCGAACGAACCGGAACAGACCCCGGATCGACCGGACCGGGTGGCGGATGACCCGAAGCGGGTTCCCCATGCCCCGCAACGGATGCCACAGCTGACCGACGAGGGTGTCGGGGATCGGCTCGTTGACGCCGTAGACCGTCGGCCGCCGGTCGGCTGGCATGAAGTAGGTCCCGAACAGCAGGTCCCAGGCGGGAAGGAACACCGAGTAGTTCGAGTGGATCGCCACCGGCTCGTTGGCGTGGTGCCAGTGGTGGAACTCGGGGGTGATCACGATCTTGTGCAGCCAGCGGAGGCGGAACCGGACGTTGGCGTGCAGGAAGATGCCGAGCACGACCTGGACGACGGCGAGCGCGCCGGTGAACTCGGGGCTGAACCCGGCGGCGACGAGGAAGAAGAACGGCGGGGCGATCAGCGTGCCGTCGAAGGGGTGGCTCCTCAGCCCGCTGATCCAGTCGAGGTGCTCGGTCGAGTGGTGGATCGAGTGGAACCGCCACAGGAACGGCACCTCGTGGTACCAGCGGTGGGTCCAGTAGATGACCAGGTCGAACAGGACGACCCCGAGGAACGGCATCAGTACGGGCGGCACCATCGACACCAGCGGCCGCAGCGCCAGGCCGGGCAGCCAGGCCAGGCTGAGCGCCCCGACGACAACGGCGACGGCGATGCCGACCACGGTCATCAGCGGCGAGACGAGGGCGTGGGCCAGGTCGGTCCCGAGCAGGGGCCGACGGATGGGTTGTCGATGGCGGGGGAACAGCTTCTCGAACGGGACGACCAGCACGAACAGGGCGACGACGGCGCCGATCGGCTCGCGGTCGAACGCCAGCGAGGCGGCGATGATGATGGCGGCCGCTGCCCCGGCGGCCAGGCGACGGCCCCGCAGCGGCCACCGGTGGCGAGTGGCCTCCTCCCCAGACGGAGGCGGGGGCGGAGGGGGAGACGTCGCCGGCCCCGGTGGCGCCGGCGGAGGGGCCGGCCAGGAGGGTTGGATCGCCGTCTGCATGTCCCCCTGTCGGGACGAGGTGGCCGAACGGTTCACGGGGTTCCGGCCGACCGCTCTCGGACGCCGTCCTCCTAGGATCGGCCCGATCGGGCAGCGCCGGTGAACCGCCTGACGCACTCGAAACGACAGGGTGGTGATGAACCGACCTCCGGACCCAGGCGACGACGGCGAGGACCGGGCCCTCCTGGCCCGGATCGCACGCGGCGACCGGAGCGCGCTCGAGCAGCTGTACCGGCGCCACGCAGTCTGGATGACGTCCCGGTTGGAGAGCCGTTGCGGCGATCCCGACCTGGCGGACCTGGCGTTGCAGGACACGTTCGTGGCCGTCTGGCGGTCGGCCGGCAAGTTCCGGGGCGACGGCCAGGTCGGGGCGTGGTTGTGGGGCATCGCCGTCCGCCGGCTGATCGACCAGCTGCGCAAGAACCGGCCGACCCCGGTCCCGGCCTCGACCATCGACCACTACGACCGGGCGATGACCTTCGAGGACGACCTCGTCGACAACGGCGCCCACGGGGCGCTCGGACCCGCCCTCCGCACGATCGACCCCGACCTGCGCGCCGTGCTGATCGCCACCGCCATCGACGGACTCAGCACCCGGGAGGCGGCCCGGATCCTCGACATCCCCCAGGGGACGGTCAAGACCCGGCTGAAACGCGCCCGCCATCAACTCCAGGAGATCCTCCGATGACCACGCCCGTCGACCCCCGCCGGCCGATCGACCCGGCCAGGATCGAGGCCAACTGGCGGGCCATCACGATCGAGCTCGACGCCCCGGTCCCCGGGAGGATGGAGCGGTTCCTGCGCTGGGCCGGACTCCCGTCGCACATCACCAGGCTGGTGGTGGCCACCCCGGCCCTGCGCCGAGCCTGGTACCTGGCCACCGGGCTGGCCATCCTGATCGGCCTCGGCGGCTACGACGCCGCCCAACCTCGGGACGACCTGTTCAACCTGTTGCTGGTGGCCCCGCTCGTCCCCGTGATCGGCGTGGCCCTGGCCTATGGCACCGAGGCCGACCCGGCCCACGAGATCGCCCTGGCCACCCCGGTTCGGGGTCTGCGGCTCATCCTGACCCGAGCCGCCGCCGTGCTCGCGTTCTCGACCTTCTGGTTGGCCATCACGGCGATCCTGGCTCCCGGCCGCCAACCGATGGCGTTTGCGTGGCTGCTCCCGGCGCTCGGGCTGACCTCGGCGACGGTTGCCCTGATGACGGTGCTCCGCCCCCGGCTGGCCGCGGCGACCACCTCGGGGCTGTGGGTGCTCGGCGTTGCGATCGTGACCTCGGCCGCCACCGATCGGCTGGCCGCCTGGGGCCCCGTCGGTCAGGTCGTGATGGCCACGGTCGGGGCAATCGGGCTGGCCGTCGCCGTGGCCCGCCGTGACCGGTTCGACGTGCTGGAGATCCGTCGATGACCTCGGACCGGGCCGGATGGGCGCTCGGCCGCCCGAGCCAGGTGCTCGCCTTCGGGTTGCGACGGCGCTTCGGTTCGATCACCGCCCTCGACGGGGTCGACCTGGCCCTCGAGGGCGGCCTCATCACCCTGCTCGGGCCGAACGGGTCTGGCAAGACGACGCTGCTGCGGTGCCTGGCCACCGTCGACGTCGGCCGGGACGACTCGGTGCTGATCGACGGGATGAACCCTCGGCACGAGTCGGATCGGATCGAGATCCGGCGCCGACTCGGCTACCAGCCCCAGCGGCCCGGCCTGGCCCCCTCGTCGCGGGTGTTCGACGTGATCGACTACCTGGCGGTCCTGAAGGGCCACGACGACGAGCGGTCGAGGCGGCACCTCGTCTACCGGTCGTTGGAGCAGGTCGGGCTCGACCACCGAGCCGCCGACCGGGTGTCGGAGCTGTCGGGCGGGATGGTCAGGAGGCTGGAGCTGGCCCAGGCGATCCTCGGGCGGCCGGGGCTGCTGCTGCTCGACGAACCGGCCGCCGGCCTCGACCCGGACGAGCGGTTCCGGCTCCGCGAGATCGTGTCCGGTCGCCGCCATCAGGCCACGGTGGTGGTGTCGACCCACCTCACCGACGAGGCCGCGGTCGGCGACACCGTGTTGGTGCTGCTCGAGGGCCGGCTCCGGTTCGTCGGTCCGCCCGATGCCCTGGCGACCACCGCCGCCGGACGGGCCTGGATCCAACACGAGGAGCCGGCCGGGGCCAGGGCGACGTGGCGCCTGGCCGACGGCCGCCACCGCTGCCTCGGGATGCCGCCACCGGGAGCCGACCTCGTCGAGCCGACCCTGGAGGACGGCTACCTCCTGTTGACCTCCGACCGGACGGTGACCTGAGCCGGGCCAGCCGGCCCTGGTCCCACACCGGCACACCCGTATCAGCGATCGGTCGGGAGCGTCTCATCGATGAGCGACCCCGACGCGGTCGCCCGGTCCAAGGAGGGAACCACCATGCCGTTCGTCTGGAACAAGGAAGTCAGCAACTACGAGATCGACGTCTTCGAGTCGTCGACCCTCAACCACGACCGCTCGGTCCGCCTCGAACTGGCCGACGGCGACACCGTGGTCGTCCAGTTCCCGGGGGCCGCGCCCGCCGACTACGTCAACATCGGCAACACGTTCCACACGGTGCAGATGGACGCCCACAAGTTCGACGAGGTCTACCACCTGCTCCAGACCGAGAAACCGGTCTTCTTCACCGCCTTCGAGACCGGCAGCCCGACGATCCGGTTCGTCGGCTTCTCGACCTCGGCCGAGTCGGTCGGCGAGGGTCTCGTCGACGCCGACGCCTAGCGGGGTCGCCCGCCGCCGGGCCGTCAACGACGCCGGCCCCGGCGGTGACGCGGCCGGGTCCCGGTCAGTCCTCCGCCGGTACCTCGGCCACGATCCGGGCCAGCCGTGCCTCGGTCGGGGCCGGGTCGAGCACGACCGCATCGTCGAAGCCCATGGCCGCGAACCGATGCAGCCGCTCGATCGCGGGCTGCGGGTCGTCGTCGACCCGCAGCGTCGTGACGATGGCCCGGCGGCCGCCGGCCCGGCGGAAGCGCTCGATGGCGTCACCAAGCGTGTCGTCGTCGGCGTAGGTGGCCGAGGCGATCCATCCCGCAGCCTCGGAGGCGGCCCGCTCGACCCAGCGGCCACGCCAGCCGGCCAGGTACAGCTCCGGGCCGCCGACCACCGCCGGCCACGGGCCCAGACGGCGCCCGTCGTGCTCGCCGGCGGTCAGGAACCCCCGGAGCTCGACGAGCTGGCGCTCGAAGCGGGCGAAACGGTCGTCGTAGTCGGCGTCGACGCCGTCAGCCGAGGCGAACGCCGCGAAGTCATCGGCGGTCGAACCGGGTCCGACCCCGAGCAGGACCCGGGGCCCGGCCTCCATCCGGAGGGTCATGGCCCGATGGGCGACCTCGGCCGGATTGCGGATCGGCAGTTGCAGCACCCCGGTGCCGAGCTCGGTCTCGGGCGAGGTGACGGCGGCGGCCGCGGTCAGCGCCTGCAGCGGGTCTGGCAGCATGAAGCCGCGCCCGACGGCATCGAAGACCCAGAGCGAGCGGAAGCCGAGCCCCTCCAGCCGTCTGGCCGAGTCGGCCAACGTGCCGCGTCCCGGCTGGCCGCCGCCGACCGGTGCGCCGGTCAGGGCGGCGCCGAGCCTCACGGGGACGACCGGATCTTGTCGAGCACCGGTTCCAGGTAGGTGAAGAAGGCCTCCGGGTTCTCCGACATCGGGAAGTGACCGACACCGGCCATCTCGGTGAACGTCGACCCGAGGATCGCCTCGTTGGCCGCCCGGCCGTGGGCCGGCGTGCCGCTGGAGTCGTACTCGCCGCTCAGGATGTGGACGCCGACCCGGTCGGTGTCGATCTCCGCCGCCCGCTCTCGGAGGTCGTAGTCGACCATGTAGTACCAGAGGTCACCGAGGAAGGCGGGCGGCCAACCCGCGGCATAGGCCTGCACGGTCTCCTTGCGGTACGGCAGCGGGGAGGTCGGCGAGGTCAGCCCCTGCATCAGCCTGGCCTTGGTCTCGTTCGACACCCGTGGATCCCAGAAGCCGGTCAGTCGGTCGTGGTCGCCGCCGATGTGCAGCGCACCCTCCAGCGAGATCACGGCCCGGAACACGTCGGGATGGTGGAGGGCCAGGTCGAGGGCCAAAAGCCCGCCGACGGAGCAGCCGATGAACACGGGGCCGTCGAGGTCGAGTGCCCGGGCCAGGGCGACGGGGACCGAACGGAGGAAGCCACCGGTCAACCGGTAGGGCTCGTTCCACCAATCGGGGCCGACCGGTGGGATCGACTTGCCGTGGTACGGCAGGTCGTAGGCGATCACCCGGAAGTGGTCGGTGATGGCCGGGTTCTCGAAGAGGTGCCGCCACTGCACGCCGTTCGACCCGGCGGTGTGCTGGCACAGGAGCGGGATACCGGCGCCCGCCTCCTCGAAGTAGATCCGGTGGTCGGTCGTGGTGTCGTCCCCGTCCGAGTCTCCGTGCGATTCTCCACCCGATTCTCCGCCCGACCCGTCGGCCAGGTCGAGGTGGACGTAGCGACCGACCGGCGCATCGAACCGAGGGGTCGGGCCGCGATCGGTTGCGGCGACCGGGGCACCGGGGCGGTCGGGTCCGAGCAGCTCAACCGCCCGCTGCACCGCCGGGGCGTACTGCCACCAGGTCAGCTCGTCGCTGCGGCGCTCGAGACCCTGGCGGAGGGCGGTGGCCGCGTCGTGGCGGAACGGCGGTGGCACGGCGGCGGCGACGTCGACCCACACCTCGGGCTCGCCGGCGATGGTGATGACGCCGTCGGCACCCTCCCGCGGTGGGCCAGGCTCGATCCGGCCGTCGGTCAACGTGACCCCGATGACGTCGGGGCCGCGTTCGAGCCGGAGGCCACCGGTCCAGTGCCGGGACGCCATGATGAACTCGCCGTCGGCCCGGCAGCGCCTGGCGAACTCGTCACCGTCGATCGGTGTGGCCCCGGTCGGCTGCTCCGCGGTTCCCGTCGCTTCGCTCATGGCCGCTCCCCCGTGCGATCCGGCCCGCGTCTGCCCGGGCTCCACTCGAAGATGACAGTACCCGGTCGTCGATCGGGCCGACCAGGAAGAGCACACCGACGGCGGCGAACAGCCCGGCGCCGACCAGCATCGCGGTCTCCGTCGACGTGGCTGCGAACAACGCTGCGGCACCGAGCGGACCGGCGGTCTGTCCGCCTCGGACCGCCGAGACCCAGACGGCCATGACCGAGGCCCGCTGCTCGTCCGGTGGGATCGACGTGGCGACGTCCTGCAGTGCCGGGATGATCGAGCCGTCCCCGAAGCCGTAGAGCAGCACCGCGACCACAACGAGGATCAGCGACGGGGCGAGGGCGACACCGAGCGAGGCCAGTGCGATGAACAGGCTGGACCCGACGAGCAGCGGCCGCAACGGGACGACGGCCCGGATCGACCCGAGGTTGAACGACACGATCGTCGCCCCGATGGCAAAGGCCGACAGCACCAGGCCCCTGGCTCCCGGGCCGAGCCCGAACCGTTCCTCGAGGTGGACGGGCAGCGCCGTGAGGAACACCCCGAAGATGACGAGGAACAGCAGGAACCCGGCGACGAACACGAAGACCATGACCGGCTGGCGGACCAGGGTGGCGGCGTCGCGGAGTTGGCGCTCGAGCGTGCGACCGCTCGAGGGGCGATGGTCGGGCAGTCGCCGCCACGCCACCGCGGCGACCGGGAAGGCGACGAGGCCGAGGGCGATCGACCAGCGCCAGTTGCCGAGCTCGGCGATCAGCCCGGCCGCGGTCGGGAGCACGGCCAACGCCGCGGTCAGCACGGCCGAGTTCCGGCCGATCAGCCGGGTGCGGTCGGCCCCGGACCAGTTGTCGCCGATGAGCACGATGGCCAGGTTGATCAGTCCTGCCCCACCGACCCCCTGCAGCAGGCGGGCGGCGACGAGGGTCCAGAACGTCGGTGCCACGGTGGCGGCGAGGGCGCCGGTGCCGAAGGCGACCAGGCAGGGCAGCAGGATCGGGCGCCGGCCGAAGCGGTCGGCCAGGATCCCGATGACCGGGGCCAGGACGACGCCGGGTAGGGCGCCGGCCGAGACAAGCGGCCCGGCACTGCCGGCGCCACGACCCAGGTCGTCGAGGATGTCGGGGATGTTCGCCGTGATCGTGGTGTTGGCCAGGATGCCGACAAGCGTGATCGAGTACAGGAGCCCGATCGGGGGTCGCTCGGCCGCCGGGACCGGTCCGACGGCGCTCAGGTCGGGATGTCCTTCCAGGCCACGTCCTTGTCGACCCGGACGTCGCCCGGAAGGCCGAGCACCCGCTCGCCGAGGATGTTGCGCATGATGTCCGACGTGCCGCCCTCGATCGTGTTGGCCTGCGACCGCAGGAACCCCTTCGAGGTGGAGAACCCACTCGGCCTGGCCCGATCGAGGGGGTAGCCCGACTCGTGCAGGAACGCCTCGGGACCGAGCAGGTCCATCGCCGTGTTCCAGATCTTCTGGTTCAACTCGGCCGACGCCAGCTTGCCGACCGACCCCTCGGGGCCGGGGTTGCCGGTGGTGGCGTTCGACCGGGCCCGGATCGTGGTCAACCGCATGACCTCGGCCTCGATCCACAGCCGGGCCACCCGGTCCTGCATGATCCGACGCTCACCATCCGCCAGCTCGGGTCCCCGCTTCGCCCACAGGTCGGCCAGGATCGAGATCGTGCCGCTGCCTCGTGGCGCCGTGCTGCCGCCGAGCGCCACCCGCTCGTTCATCAGCGTGGTAGTCGCCACCCGCCAGCCGTCACCGACCTCGCCGAGCAGGTTCTCGTGCGGCACCCGCACGTCGGTGAAGAACACCTCGTTGAACTCGGCGTCGCCGGTGATCTGGTAGAGGGGCCGGATCTCGACCCCTGGGCTCGCCATGTCCAGGACGAAGTAGGACAACCCCTTGTGCTTCGGCACGTCGGGGTTGGTCCTGACCAGCAGCATGCCGTAGGCCGAGTTGTGGGCCAGGCTGGTCCACACCTTCTGACCGTTGACGATCCACTCGTCACCGTCGCGCACCGCCCGGCTGGCCAGGCCGGCGACGTCGGAGCCGTGCGTCGGCTCGGAGAACATCTGGCACCAGATGTCCTCACCGGTGAAGATCCGCTTCAGGTACCGGTCGTGCATCTCGTCGGAGCCGTAGGTCAGCACGGTCGGGAGGCCCATGCCGATGCCGATCGGGTTGATCATCATCGACTCCCAGGTCACGCCGGCGGCCCGCAACTCGTCCTGGACCACGCCCTGGAGCTTCGGTGGGGCGCCGAGACCACCCTTGCCCTCCGGGTACTGGACCATGGCCAGACCGGCGTCCCACTGGGCGGACCGGAACTCGACCTGCGAGGCGTCGGCCCCGACCTCGTCGATGAGGGCCCTCGTCCTCGCTCGGATGTCGTCCTCGGTGAATGCGGTCATGGCTGCCTCGCCTTCCTCGTCATCGTGTCACTGGTCCCGTGTGGTGCGTTCGTCTGTCGTCGGCCGGGTGTTCGTCGTCGTCGCCGTCTGGCACTGCGACTCGCTCACAGCTGGGACCGCCCTCGCTCGAGTATCGCCTGCCGCCTGGCCTCGACCTCAGCCGGGCGGAACTCGATCTCGCCCCGGAACGCGGCAGACGCCTCGCCCTCGAGACGCCAGGCCGTGGCCAGCCGGTCGTCGGTCTGCTCGGCGTAGGTGGCGAGCATGCGACGGACCCCGGCCTGGTCGTTCCCGGCGATGTCGGCGGCCAGGGCGTAGACGGTCGGCAACAACTCGTCGTGGGCAACGACGCGGTTGACCAGGCCCCACCGCTCGGCCAGGTCGGCCGACACGAAGTTGCCGCTCAACGAGATCTCCCTGGCCCGGCGGACGCCGACGGCGTCGACCAGCAGCGGGGTCAGGCCCCAGCCGGGCATGACCCCGACCCGGGCGTGGGTGTCGGCGAAGGCGGCCCGCTCCGAGGCGATCAGCAGGTCACAGTTGAGCGCCAACTCGAACCCGCCGGTGATCGCCGGACCATTCACCGCACCGATGACCGGCTTGGACATCGGCGCCCAGGGCCGGGTGCTGCCGCTGGTCTGGTCGCCGATCACGTCGGGGTTGCCCCGGCCGACCTCCCGGAGGTCGAGCCCGGCGCAGAACGCCGGGTCGGCGCCGGTCAGCACCACGACGGCGATGTCGGCGTCGGCCTCGAGCGCCACCATCGCCCGGCGGAGCTGGCGGCGCAGCTCGCCGTTGATGGCGTTGCGCACCTCGGGCCGGTTGAGGGTCACCGTCGCGGTTGCGTCGACCCGCTCGACCAGCACGGCCTGGGTGCCGGCCCGGTCAGCTCGGCCACCGCCGCCTGCGCCGGCCTGGTCGCTTCCGCTCGCGGTCATCGTTTCCCCTATCGTCGGGCCGACGAGCCGCTCGATGGCTCCGACCACGGAGGTCCCAAGGATGACAAAGGTGTTCGTGCACGGCAATCCGGAGACGGCGGCCATCTGGGGCCCGCTGACGGCCGCGTTGGCCGAGCGGGGGGTCGACGACGAGATCGTGACCCTCAGTCCTCCCGGCTTCGGTGCCCCGACACCGGATGGCTGGAACCCGACGCCGGCCGCCTACGTCGACTGGCTGGCCGGTGAGCTCGGCCCCATCGATGGACCGATCGACCTGGTCGGCCACGACTGGGGCGCCGGGCACGTCTTCGGCCTGCTGGCCATGGAGACCGACCTGCTGCGATCGTGGGCGGCCGACTGCGCCGGGCTGCTGCACCCCGACTACGTGTGGCACGACATGGCCCAGGTCTGGCAGACCCCGGACGCCGGCGAGGAGGCGGTCGGTGCCATGGCCGCCATGCCAAGCGCCGATCGACAGGCGGCCTACGAGGGGCTCGGCCTGCCGACCGAGATCGCCACGTCGCTGGCCGAGGCGTTCGACGCAGAGATGGGCCGTTGCATCCTCGGTCTCTACCGGGCCGCCCGGCAGCCGGCGCTCGCCGACCTCGGCCGCCGGATCGGCGGGGTGGCCCTGCCGCCCGGGCTGGTCATCGACGCCGCCGAGGACCCGTACGTGTCGTCGGAGCTCGGGGCGACGATGGCCGATCGGCTCGACGCCGAGCGGGTCCGGCTCGACGGCCAGGGCCACTGGTGGATGACCCAGGATCCCGGCCCGGCGGCCGACGGTCTCGTCGCCTTCTGGTCCGGCCTGGGATCGTGAGGCTCGTCCCGCTCCGGGTCGGCCACATCGACATGGCGCTCCGGATCGTCACCGGTGAGGACGGCGACGTCCGCCTGCCGGTCACCTCCTGGTTGATCGACCACCCGGACGGGCTCGTGCTGTTCGACACCGGGATGCATCCTGGGCTGCAGACCGACGTGACCCGCCTCGGGGCGACGAACCGGATCCTCACCGTCGACTACCACTCCGGCGAGGAGCTGGCGGCCCGGCTGGAGGAGGAGGGCGTCCGCCCGAGCGACATCGCCGTCACCGTGCTCAGTCACCTCCACTTCGACCATGCCGGCGGCTGCGAGCAACTGCCGGACACCCGCCTGGTCGTGCATCGGGAGGAGTGGGCGGCCGGCCGTGACGAGGCCCTGGTCGATGCCGGGGTCTACGACCCGGTCGACTACGACCACGGCCACGAGATCGAGCAGGTCGACGACGGCCACGACGTGTTCGGCGACGGCCGCCTCGTCTGCGTGGCGACCCCGGGCCACACCGCCGGCCACCAGGCGCTCCGGGTCGAGTTGGCGTCGGGGCCGGTCGTGTTGACCGGTGACTGCGTCTACTTCGAGCGCATGCTGGAGGAGATGCTGGTGCCCCGCTTCGGGTTCGACACCGACCTGCAGCGGACCTCGATGCGGCGGCTCGCCGAGCTCCGCGACAGCGGTTGCCGGTTGGTCTACGGCCACGACGGCGACCAGCTCGCCGCCGTGCCGTCCGAGGGACTCCGGTAGCCGGCATCGGCCGGGCCGGCCGGCTCGGCCCGTCGACCGGTCCGCCGGCGCGAAACCGGCTGCATGCGTTAACGTTCGGGCCCCATCGACACCCTGTACTCCCGAATGCAGACCATGGCCACACATCCGGTTGACATGGACCCGGTCGAAGAGGTCTATCGGACCGATCACACCCGCCTCTGGCGGTCGCTGGTCGGATTCTGTGGCGACTCCGATGTCGCCGCCGAGGCCGAGGCCGAGGCCTACAGCCAGGCCATCGCCCGGGGCGATGAGCTCCACAACCCGCGGGCCTGGATCTGGCGGGCTGCATTCCGGATCGCCGCCGGGCTGCTGGCCGACCGTGGCCAGCAGGTCCCCCCGCCCGGCGAGACCCCTCAGCTCGACACCCCGCTGGTCGAGTTCCTGTCCCTGCTCGGCGATCTCGGCCGGGCGGAGTCCGCCTGCGTACCGCAGGACGACGGCGGCCCGCTGCTGCTCGGACAGCTCGCCGAGCAGGGACAGGAACTCGACCAGCGGGGTGTCGAGCTGAGGGGTCTCGCCGGGCGGGGGGACCTGCTGGCCACGGTCGGCCAGCAGCCCGGCGG
>JBCCVL010000179.1:0-11963 GCA_039195375.1 Actinomycetota bacterium | reverse complement strand
GGAGCGGTTGGCGGTCAACGAGCGCACGCTGCGCCGGCGCCTCGCCGACGAGAACACCACCTTCCGCCAGCTCTACGCCGAGACCCGGCTGTCGATCGCCCGAGAGCTGTTGGAGACCGCCGGGTTGAGCGTCGAGGCGGTTGCCAGGCGGGTCGGCTACGCCGAGCCGGCCAGCTTCGTCCGCTCCTTCGCCAAGCACTACGGCGAGACGCCAGGCCGGGTCAGGCGGATCCGAGCCGCCTGACCGACCAAGCCGGCGACCGGAGCGACCGGAGCGACCGGGGCGGGAATGCGCTCAACTCAGGCCGGCTCGTCGGCCAGGAGGAATGCCCTCGTGCGGCTGGCGCAGAGCTCCGGGGCATCGAGCCAGGGGGCGTGTTCGGCCCTCGGCACGATGACGAGCTCCGCGTCGGGCAGGCGGGGGGCGAAGGAACGGGCGACGGCGGCGCCACCGTTCGGATCGTCCTCGCCCCAGAGGAACAGCACCGGCATGGTCAGCTCGGCCAGCAGGTCGTCGGACAACAGCACGGCACGGTTCTGACCCCCGATCGGGGTGAACAGCGTCGGTGACGACGCCACGTCGTTCGCCAGCGTGTCGGTGTGGCGGAGCAGTGCATGGGCCCAATCGAGCATCACGTCGTCGAAGGCGCCGGCGTCGATGGCCCGCCCGAGGCCGAACTGGCGCAGCGCCGTGCGCACCATGCCCCTGGTCATCGGCAACCGGGCGGTCAGTGACTGCATCCCGGGCAGCGACGCCAGTCTGGCCGAGAGCGGGGCGGACTCGCTCGGTGCGCCGACGAGCCAGCTGAACTCGACCAGCCGGGTCACCCGCTCGGGGATCGACGCTGCGCCCCGGAAGGCGAAGAACCCGCCGTAGGACGTGGCCACCACGCCGGCCCGGTCGAGTTCGAGCGCATCGAGCAGCTCGCCGAGCAGGCGATCGGCGAGCTGCTCGACACTGCGGAGATCCCGCAGCGGTCCGCCGACGATCGGCTCCGACAGGCCACAACCCGGCCGGTCGACGAGGATGCAGCGAACGCCGGGCAGCTCGGTCACCAGCCGGCACCAGCTCGCACCGGCGATCGACCCGCCGTGGATGAAGACCACCGGCGGTCCCTCGCCGAGGTCCTGGACCCGGACCTCGCCGCCCGAGGCCAGCGCGACCCGGCGCTCCGTCGGCTCGGCGCCGACGTGGCGCCACAGACGGGCCTCCGCCTCGAGGTAGCGGGCGACGTTCCTCGCCATGGCCGGGATCGTACCGGACGGTGCCACCGCCGTCCGCCGCAGCTCGGGGGCGGCCGGCCCCGGTCGGCCACGGCGGCAGCGGGACCCGAGCGGTCCCCCTGCTAGCGTCGGCCGGCGATGAACACCGACCAACGAAGCACACCGACGGCCCGGGCCGAGCGCATCACCAACCTCGACACGATCCGGGGTTGGGCGACGCTCGGGATCCTGGTGATGAACGTCGTCTCCTTCGCCCTCCCCGGCGCGGCGTACTTCAATCTGGACGGCGGCGGCTCCGAGACGGCACTCGACTGGGCCATCGGTGCTCTCGGCGAGGTGTTCGCCGACCAGAAGATGATGGGTCTGTTCTCGCTGCTGTTCGGCGCCGGGGTGGCCCTCTTCGCCGACCGGACGGCGGCGAAGGGCGGCCGTCCGGTCGCCCTCAGCCTGTGGCGCAACCTGCTGCTGCTCGGGATCGGCTTCCTCCACTCGCTGCTCTGGGATGGCGACATCCTGATGGTGTACGCCTTCGCCTCACCGGTGGTCGTGCTCCTGCGCAACGTCCGACCCCGCACGCTGGTCGCCATCGGCGTCGCCATCTTCGCCTTCGCCATCGCCGTCGGTCTCGCCGTCGCCCCGACGATCTCCGCCGACGGCGCCGAGCTCGGCGACGTCTGGTCGAACGACCCCGACGCCGAGATGTCGGACCTGGTGGGTCTGTGGTTCCTCGTCGAGTTCGGCGGCCGAGCGCTCGGCATGATGCTGATCGGCGTCGCCCTCTTTCGCACGGGCGTCCTCGACGGCACCCGTGACCCCGGGGCCGATCGCCGGATGGCCCGCCTCGGGCTCGGGGTCGGGCTCCCGCTCGCAGTGCTGGCCGTGGTCGCGATCTCGGTCAACGACTTCGCCCCACGCTGGTTCCTCCCCTCCCACGCCCTGAACACCGCAGCGACGATCCCCGTCGTCCTCGGCTACGTCGGCGTGATCTCGCTGTGGAACCGACGGGGTGACGGCGCCCTCCACGAGCGCATCCGGGCGGTCGGGCGGATGGCGCTGACGAACTACCTGACCCAGACACTGCTCGGCGTGCTGGTCCTGGCCAACCTGGTCGACGCCGACGACCTGACCCGCACCGGCGCCTTCGCTTTCGTTCTGGTCGTCTGGGCTCTCCAGCTGGCGTGGTCGAAGCCATGGCTGGAGCGGTTCCGCTTCGGTCCCTTCGAGTGGGCCTGGCGGGTGCTCACCTACCGGCGGATGCAGCCCTTGCGTCGCTGAACGGCTGTTGGCCGACCGATCGACGGGTCGGTCACGACCGTCGGTTCGCTGGTGTCGCCTGGCCGTTCGCTCGTTGCCGCGCGTGTAGTTGCCGGTCGCCCTGGCCATCACCTCCTGTGGGTCGCCGTTGCCGACGTCGGCGACGAACGCCGTCGCCGCACGACCGCGCAACACCGTCGCCACCCGACCGTGGTGGGTGATCACCACCTCGCCGCTCTTGCGCTGCGTCCAGTCGAAGCCGATGGGAACTGCCATCGCCACCGTGTGACATGCGCGATCATCGACCTCGTGAGGGATTCGCAGCTCTACCAATCGATCTCGACGACCTACGACACGATCCGACGGGAGGACGAACGGGTGGCCCGTCGGATCCACGACGCCGTCGGCGACGCCGAGCGGGTGATCAACGTCGGGGCGGGGACCGGCAACTACGAGCCGAGGGACCGGCCCGTCGTTGCCGTCGAGCCATCGAGCGACATGATCGCCAAGCGCCGGCCTGGGGCCGCTCCTTCGGTGCAGGCCATCGCCGAGGCGCTGCCGTTCGGGTCCGGCGTCTTCGATGCGGCGATGGCCTCGCTGACCCTGCACCACTGGCGGGACCGGCAGCGGGGCCTTGCCGAGATGCGACGGGTGGCGAGGCGTCAGGTCCTGTTCCTGTTCGATCCGGTCGAGACCTACCGGTTCTGGGCCATCGACTACTGGCCGACGGCACTCGAGTTGCCGTCTGAGCAGGACCTGCCGTCGCCGACCGATCTCGGCGAGATCCTCGACGTCGTCGCCGTCGAGGTCGTGCCGGTGCCGTTCGACTGCACCGACGGGTTCGGCGCGGCGTTCTGGGGTCGACCCGAGGCGTACCTCGAACCCGACGTCCAGCAGGGCATGTCGTGGCTGGCCCAGTTACCGGACGAGGAGCTGGCGGCGGGGGCAGCAAGGCTCCGGGCCGACCTGGACTCCGGTCGGTGGGACGAGCGCAACGGCCACCTGCGGCACCTGCCCGAGCTCGACGTCGGGTACCGGCTGGTGATCGCCGGTTCCTGACCGGGGGCCGATCGGCATGAGCTGATCACCGATGCCGATCGGATGATCCGCCGGTCGGGTGCCACCTAGCCTGACCGGCATGGACACGAAGTCATCGCGTCGGGACCGCTACGACCGTTTCAGCGAGCGGGTGGAGATCCCGATGCTCGTACTGTCGATCGTGCTGATCCCGGTGCTGCTCATGCCGGCGGTCGAGGACCTGAGCCCCTGGTCCGAGCGGGTCCTGTGGTGGACCGGCTCGGTCATCTGGCTCGCCTTCGTGCTCGAGTTCGCCACGCTGTTGTACCTGTCGCCCGATCGCGTGGAGACCGTGCGCACCCACAAGCTCGACCTGGCGCTGATCGCCCTGCCGATCCTGCGACCGCTGCGCGTCGCCCGGCTGCTCCGACTGGCGACGGCGGGCACCGCGGTCGCCCGCATGGCGGTGGCGGCCGGCCGGCTCCTCGGTCGCCCCGGCTTCGGGGCGGTGCTCGGCCTCGTCGGCGGCTGCATCCTGCTCGGCGGCCTGCTGGTGAGCGTGGCCGAGAACGATCAGGACGGCTCGACGATCGCCGGCATCGCCGATGGCATCTGGTGGGCCTTCGTGACCTGTACCACGGTCGGCTACGGCGACGAGTTCCCGGTGACGGCCAGCGGGCGAGCGATCGCCGTGATCCTGATGCTGATCGGCATCAGCGGCCTGTCGGCGATCACCGCCAACGTGGCCGCCTTCTTCGTCGCCGGTGACGTGGAGGACGAGACCGACGAGATCGACGAGCGGCTCGACCGGATCGAGGCCCAGCTCACCCGGATCGGCGCCCTGCTGGGTGATCGGCCCGGCGACGGGGGCGGCACCGATCCACAGCCGTCCGGCCCCTGATCGACACGACGTCGGCCGGGAAGCTGGACCGGACCCGCCGGCCGAGTGCGACGACGCTCAGGTGCAGGCCAGGATCGATCGGAGGTACCCGGCCGGCATCGGGTAGGTGTCGCAGATCTCGAGCGGCACCCACCGTGCGGTCCGATGCTCGTCGCTCACCCGCAGTGCCGGAACGACGGTGAGGTCGTCACACCGGTACGTGACGATCAGGACCGACCGGTCCTGGCGGACCGGGTAGACCCAGGTGTCGACGACGCCGGTTGCGGTCACCGTCAGGCCCGTCTCCTCCCGGATCTCCCGCTCGACGCAACCCGGCGGGCTCTCCCCCGGCTCGAGCCGCCCACCGGGCAACTCCCACTCGTCACGCTCGTTGAGCAGCAGCAGGACCCGGCCGGAGGCGGTGACGACGCCTTTGATCGACACCGGCCAGCGGGCATCGCCCGGCCTGCCGGGCGTCGGCGACTCGGGACCGTCGGTTGCCATCGCCCGAGTATGGCCTGCGACCCCCGAGCCAACCGGTCGGCCCGAGCTTGATCGAAGCTTGATGTTCGGCGCGATCGACGCTTCACGACCGACCGGTTGGCTGGTCTCAGCGGCGGCGGACCGTTCGCCCCGCCAGACGAAAGGACACCAATCATGTTGCTGGCCTCCCTTGGTCACGTCGGCCGCGGGGGCGCAGACGGCCCCGGCTTCCTGTTTCCCCTGCTCCTCCTCATCGGCCTGTTCTTCGCCATCCGGTGGCTGATCCGGCGGCGCCGGGGCGAGCACCACGTCGGACGCGGACACGGCTCGCCCATGCGCACGCTCCAGGAGCGCTTCGCCAGGGGTGAGATCGACCGGGCCGAGTTCGAGCACCGCAAGGCCGTCCTCGTCGGGGCTGATGAGGTCCCGCCGGCACCGCACCGCCCGTCACCGCCGGCGACCGGTGCCGCGGGGTACCCGACGCCGCCGGCGGCCAACCCGACGCCCGGACCGACCGGGCCATCGGGACCGGCTGGTCGAGCGGATCAGACGGACCCGGGCGGCACGACCCCACCGAACGGGCCGACCGACGGGCCTGACGGACCGGGCGAGCCCGGCACCCGCCACTAGCCTGTCGCAGAGCCATCGACCCGGTTGGTCGGACCCTCGGTCCGGCCGACCGGGCGAGCGACGGAAGCGGTGCACCCGATGCCCCAACGCATCCTGGTCGTCGACGACGAGCGTGAGATCCGTCGACTCGTCGCGTCCTACCTCGTCGACGACGGGTTCGACGTCGAGGAGCTGGCCGGTGGCGGCGAGGCCCTGGAGCGGCTCCGACGGCCGCCACCGATCGACCTCGTCGTGCTCGACGTCCGTATGCCGGGACCGGACGGGATCGACACGCTGCGCGACCTCCGCCGCTTCTCCGAGGTCCACGTGATCATGTTGACCGCGGCGACCGAGGAGACCGACCGGCTGATCGGCCTGTCGGTCGGGGCGGACGACTACGTCACGAAGCCGTTCTCGCCCCGGGAGGTGGTGGCCCGGGTCAAGGCCGTCCTCCGGCGGACCAGGCCGGGCTCGCTGGCGGGGCCGGGGAGCGAGCCGCTGGCCGAGCCGCTCCGCTACCCGGGCGTCAGCATCGACGTCGACCGGCACCTGGTCGCCGTCGACGAGCAGCCGATCGACCTCTCGGCCCTCCAGTTCTCCCTGCTCCGGGCGCTGGCCGAGAGCCCGGGACGGGTCTTCGCCCGTCACCAGCTGATCGATCGGGTCTGGGGTCGTGACTTCTACGGCGAGGAGCGGATCGTCGACGTGCACGTCGGCAACCTCCGCAAGGCCCTCGGCGACTCGGCCACGGAGCCCCGTTTCATCGAGACCGTTCGCGGCGTCGGCTACCGGTTCATCGCATGACCGTCGTCGCCGGCACGAAGAAGTCCCTGCGACGACGGCTGTTCGGCTCCCACCTGCTGGTCATGGTCGTCGCCCTCTTGGTCCTGGCGATCGTCGTCGGCTTCCTCGCACTGGCCAGCGACGGCCGAGGCGGTGGCCCCGGCCGTCAGGAGTCGACGGGGCCGAGCGGCGCCCTGCTCGGTCTCAGCGCAGCGGCGACGGCGTCGGGCCTCGTGTCGTGGCGGATGGCCCGCCGGCTGGCCGCCCCACTCGAAGGCGTCGGCGCCGCCACCCGGCAGTTGGCCGCCGGGCGCTACGACGTCCGGTTGCCGGAGGCCGACACCGCCGAGCTCGACGCCCTCGTCGCCGACGTCAACCGCCTGGCCGACGAGCTGGCCACCACCGAGCAGCGTCGGCTCCGGCTCATCGGCGACGTCGCCCACGAGCTCAGGAACCCGCTGAGCACGATCGAGGGGACCATGGAGGCACTCCTGGACGGCGTGATCGCGGCCGACGACGAGACGTTCGCCCGCATCGGGCGTGAGGCGGCGCGGCTCCGCCGCCTGGCCGACGACCTCTCGTCACTGTCCGCAGCCGGCGAGCTCGGCGTCCTCGATCACCAGGTGGTCGACCTGGTTGCGGTGGCCACCGACGTGGTGGCCCAGCTGGAACCGCAGGCCACCGCGAAGGGCCTGACGGTCACGGTGACGACGACGCTCGACCCGACGGCTGCGTCGGCAGGCGACGTCGGGGCCGACGGTGCGCAGGGCACCGTCAGTGGCGGTGCGCAGGGCACCGTGCAGGGCGACCGCGATCGATTGACCCAGGTCCTGACCAACGTCGTCGGCAACGCCGTCCAGTACACCGACCGTGGTGGGGTCGACGTGCGGGTCCTCCCCGGTCGGCAACGCCACGGCGGCGGTACCAGCGGGGTCACCATCGAGGTCGTCGACACCGGCCGCGGCCTGGCCGCCGAGGACCAGGTGCGGATCTTCGACCGGTTCCACCGGGTCGACGACCGCTTCACCGACGGCACCGGCGTCGGGCTGGCGATCGCCAAGCTGCTCGTCGAGGCCAACGGCGGGACCATCACCGCCTCAAGCGATGGCCTCGGTCACGGCACGACGATCCGCATCGATCTGCCCGGCGCCGTCGATCGGCGAACCGGCACACCGACCTCCCGACCCGAGCGGCCGACGTCGCCGGACGATCAGGAGGGGCGGTGAGCCACCGACCCGATCGGGCCGACGCCGGGCCGGCGCATCACCGCGCCTTCGTCGTCGCCGGCCGCGGGAGCCAT
Organism: Actinomycetota bacterium; assembly: GCA_039195375.1. Classification (GTDB taxonomy): domain Bacteria; phylum Actinomycetota; class Acidimicrobiia; order Acidimicrobiales; family SZUA-35; genus JAHELU01. The sequence continues at coordinate 4,413 of JBCCVL010000179.1, read as the reverse complement.
CGGATGACACCGAGGCCGGCCAGGCCGATCGCCACGAGCAGCAGGTAGAGCCCGGGCGTCGGATCGTCTCCGGCGGCCATCGCCCCGATCGTGGCCAGAGCGACCATGCTGATGGCCGACGCTCCGAAGCCTCGGACGCTGGCCACCGTGGCTCGCACGTCGCCACGGGCCCGCTCCTGCAGCCTGGCGTCGGCGACCACTCGCGTCGCCTCGAGCGCGGCGTAGCCGACGGCGACCAGCGCCAGCGCCAACACCCGGCCGCTGGCCAGGGCGCCACTCATCAGCGCGGCGCCGCCGATCAGCGCGAGGCCGGCCGACCGTCCGCCGAGCCGGGGGCGTCGGGCGGCGATCTCACCGCCGGCCAGCAGCCCGAGCCACACGACCAGGATGAGGACGGGAGCGGCGGCGTCCGACCCACCCTGCGCCCTGGCGACGAGCGGCAGGTACTCGTCGACCAGCCACAGGCCCTCGAGCAGGGCCCCGAGCACGACCAGGCGGAGGACAACGGGTTCGGACGCCGCCTGGCCGACGCCCGTCCGCAGGGTCGACCACCAGGTCGACTCGATGAGCTCGCCCGGTTCGACCGTCGGTCGGCCGAGTGCACGATCGGCGTCGGCCGGCGCCGTTCGCCCGTCGACGTCGCCCGTCGACCCCATCGGGGCGACCGAGCCTGCCGAGTCCGTCTGGTCGACCGATCCCGGCGCCTCGCCGACCTCGACCGGTTCCGGCGTCGCATCGACCGCCGGCATGGTGACGACGAGCCCGATCGAACCGGCGTGGGCGGCGACGGTGAGCCAGCCGAGGACCACCAGTTCGACGTCGAGGCGCAGCAGGCCGGCCCCGACGAGCGTTCCGGTCGCCACCCCGAGGTGGCTGAACTGGCCGATCCGGGCCATCACCGGGCCGTAGCGGTCGGCCGCGCCGACGGCGCTGAGCTGATCGTGGATCATCGCCTCCCACGAACCGCTGGCCAGCGCGTCGTGCACCGCCCAGCCAACGGCGCCGATGATCACCCCCGGAAGCGTCGGCCAGAGGAGCCAGAGCGAGATGCCGCCGGCCCGGATGGCGAAGGCGACGGCGAGCAGGCGACGCCGGTCGACCCGATCGGCCAGCGCCCCGCTCGGGATCTCGAGGGCGAGGGCGACCACGGCCCACACGAGGAAGACGGTCGACACGTCGCCGGCGGACAGCCCGTTGTCGTTGAACCACAGGGTGTAGACCGCGTAGACCGGGCCGAACTCGTCGACGAACGACAACGCATGGAGCCGCCGCCGGAGCGGGGAGAGGCGTCCTTCGCCCATGGGTCAGCCGGCGAGCTGATCGATGGCCGCCGCCATCACGTCGTCGAAGCGGGGGCGGAGCGCCTCCAACCAGGCGGGGTCGTCGTCGGCGAACGCGGCCCGGACCTCGGCCCGGATCGCCTGGCCGGGGGCGTCGCCGTCGCCACCCGCCTCGGGCTCGTGGCCGAGCCGGGCCCGCTCGCCGAACAACCACGCCTCGCCCCGAAGCGCCTGCAGCACCGTCACCTCGTCGACCGTGCCGTACTCCAGGCACACGGCGGTCACCTCGGCCGACGGCCAGAGCTCCTCGACGACGTTCAGCCAGTCGCCGGTGAGCTCGGCCGACGCGCTGTCACCGTCGACCATCGACCGGACGTCGCCCCACCAGCGCTTGGCCCGCATGGTGATCGGGTCGTCGCTGCCCGGCGTGACCATCAGCTCGCCGTGGCCCCATGGCCCCAGCCCGGTGTGGAGATCGATCACGCCGACCCGACGGGCCGGGCCGGCCAGGTCCGGGGCGTTGGCCCGCAGCCACCGGTGGGACCACACGGGCCCGGTGCCTCCGTAGAAGACACCGACCTGATGGTCGTACTGACCGCCGCTGATGATCCGCTGCATCTCCTCGAGACCGCGGTGACCCGCCTCGGCGAACAGCGCTTCGGTGCTGGTCTGGCGAGACCGGTCGTCCCACCGCTCGGGGACCAGCATCGGCGCCAGCTCGTCGTAACCGGGGTTGGCCGGCGGCTCGGCGAAGTCGACGAAGTTGCGGTTGAGGTCGACGTTGTCCTCGTTGGTCCTCGTGACCCAGGCGAAGCCGTACGGGTTGAGGGCGTGGACGAACACCAGGGCGAGGCCGGGTCGCAGCTCGGCGGCCGACCGGGTCAGCCACTGGGTCTGCAGGGCCGAACCGGCGAAGCCCTCGACGCCGTGGGTCCCCGAGACGACGATCAACACCGACGGGGCGTCGCCCCGCCCGAGCCGGGCGACGTCGACCGCGAGCTCCTCGCCGTCCGGCCCCGCCACCTCGGGGTGAGGATGGGTCGTGATCATCGCGCCAGCCGCCCCGGCCGCGGCGAGGAACCGGCGCCGGGCCTCGGCGTAGTCGGGGGCCAGTCGGTCGGTCATCGCGTCCTCCATCGACGGGAGCTCACGCCGGGCGGCGTCGGTCGGGACGGGTCACGGTAGCTCCGCCCCCGGATCGCCGCCGAGGTCGACGGTGGTCGTCAGCTCGACCGCCTCGAGGAACCGTCGGTCGTGGGAGACCACGATCAGCGTCCCGTCGTAGGTCTGGAGGGCGAGCTCGAGCTGTTCGATGGCCTCGAGGTCGAGGTGGTTGGTCGGCTCGTCCAGGACGAGGAGATTGACACCACGGGCCTGGAACAGTGCGAGTTGGGCCCGGGTCCGCTCCCCCGGCGACAGTGAATCCGGGCGGCGGGCGACGGCCTCGGCGTCGAGCCCGAACTTGGCCAGGAGGGACCGGGTCTGGGCGATCGTCGATCCGGTCACGTCCTGCACCGCCTGGAGCACCGACGGGCCACCGTCGGCCCGAGCTGCATGGGCCCGACTCAGCCCGTCCCGGCCCTGGGCCAGCTCGCCGACGATCACGCCGGGCCCGATGGTGGCCCGACCCTCGGCCGGGTCGAGTCGGCCGAGCAGTCCGTCGAGGAGCGTCGACTTGCCACTGCCGTTCGGGCCGACGAGGGCCAGCCGGTGCGCCCACCGTAGCTCGAGGTCGATTGGACCGAGCCGGAACGAGCCCCGTCGGAACACCGCCCGGTCGAGGGCGGCCACGACGGTGGCCGAGCGTGGCGCTCGCTCGATCGTGAGCTGCAGGCGCCACGGCTCCCATGGCTTGTCGACGACCTCGAGCCGCTCCATCGCCCGCTCGGTCGCCTTCGCCTTGCCGGCCAGCCGTTCGGTCTGGGCCAGGCGGAACGCCTTGATGTTCTTGTCGTTGTCCGGCGGTCGCTTACGGACCCGGCTGACTCCCCGGTCCGCCCACTCGCGCTGCTGTTGGGCCCTCGCCTTCAGGCGGCCCCGCTCGTCGACGTAGTCGTCGTAGCGACGCCTGGCCAGGGCGGCCGCCCGTTCCCGCTCCCGCCCGTAGGCTTCCCAGCCGCCGGCGAACCGCACGGCCGTGTGGTGATGCCCGTCGATCTCCAGGACCTCGGTGACCGTCCGCTCGAGGAACGACCGGTCGTGGGAGACGATGACGAGGCCACCGGGATGCCCGATGACCCACCGCTCCAGGAGGTCGAGGCCGGCCAGATCGAGATTGTTGGTCGGCTCGTCCAGCAGGGTCAGGTCGAACCGGCTGACCATCACCTGGGCCAGGCCGACCCGCTCGGCCTCACCGCCGGACAGGGTCGCCGGCTCGGCGTCGAGGAGCCGGCTGGCCAGTCCGAGGCGGTCGGCGACCTCGTCGAGTCGGACGTCGAGATCGGCGGCGCCGATGGCGAGGTAGCGCTCGAGGGCCCGGTCGTAACCCTCGGCGGCGTCCGGGTGTCCGGCGGCGAGATCGTCAGCCGCCCGCGCCAGCGACGCCTCGGCGGCGGTCACGCCGACCCGCTCGGCGATCAGGGCCCTGACGGTGCCGGCAGTTCCGGCCGGGCCCGCAGCCTCGCCCGTTCCGGCCTGGTCACGGGCGGCACGGTCGGGACCGTCCGGGGTTCCGGCGGCGGCCCCGATCGGCTCCTGGTCGAGCAGGCCGATGGTGACGTCGGGCGGAGCGGCGTCGAGTCGACCCCGCTCCGGGGTCAACCGCCCGGCGATGACCCGGAGCAGCGTCGACTTGCCGACGCCATTCGGCCCGACGACGGCCAGCCTCGACCGCTCGGTCAGCGTGACATCGACGTCGACCAGAACCGGGCGATCGGCCCGGTTGACGGTCAGCCCACGGGCGGAGAGCGAGAAGGGTCGGCCGGCTGGCGACGAGGATGACGTTGACACGCGGGACCTCCGGGAGGGAGCCACGACCGGACCCGGACGGGTGGACGGCGGTCGTGGTCGACGGACGAGGGCGCGTGCTCACTTCATCGCCGCCCAACGTAGCATCCCGGGCCGGGGTCGGTCGCCGGATTGTCCCGGCTCAGCGTCGTTCGTCTTCCCACCCCATGACGTCGGCCAGTCCCCG
>JBCCVL010000178.1:0-12293 GCA_039195375.1 Actinomycetota bacterium | reverse complement strand
TCGGTGTGGTCAGCCGCCGTCGGCGTCTCGGCTGGCCAGCGCCTCCGGCTCCCTCCACCGGGCCAACGTCCACACCAGGTCAGACAGTCGGTTGAGGTACTGCAAGGCCTGGGAGTCGTCGAGGTCGAGCGACACGACCTCCCGCTCGGCCCGCCGGACGACCGTCCTGGCGTAGTCGAGCGCGGCGGCGACGGCCGAGCCGCCCGGGATCACGAACTCGGTCGGCGGGGTGAAGCGCTCGCTGACGTCGTCGATCAACCGCTCGAGCTCGGCCACCATGTCGGCGGTCACCAGCGTCGTCCCGGCGACGAGCTTGCCACGGTTCTCGGGCAGCGTCGCCAGCTCGGCCATGGCCACGTACAGGTCCCGGCAGATCGAGATCAGGATCTGGTCGAGTTCCTCGTCGTCGTTGAGCGGCCGAACGAGCCCGAGTGCGGCCTGGGCCTCGTCGATGGCGCCGTAGGCAACGGGGTGCGGGGAGTCCTTGGCGACGCGACCGCCGTAGAACAGACCGGTGGTGCCGTCGTCGCCAGCCTTGGTGTAGACCTTCATCACGACAAGGTACAGCGCCGTCGTCCGCTCGATCGGACCGGCGTACGGGGTCGGGTGGTGACGCCCCTGGTGCGACCGTCCGGCTCGACGACGGGCGAGGTCAGCCCCAGCGCTTGCCCCGACGCGTGATGTAGTCCCACCAGGCGGGCGTGTCGATCTCGCCTCGGACGCGGGCGAGATAGGTCGTGCGGTAGTCCTCGTCGGTTACGCCGTAGAACCCGCTTGGTGCGTTCCGGTCGCCGGTGGCCCCGTCGATCAGCTCCCGGACGATGTCGCCGTGGCCGGCATGGCGGACGGTGTCGACCAGGACTGCGAGGACCATCGATCGGAGCGAGACGGACTCCCCGGACCAGTGTGTGCCGATGGCGTCGAGGCCGAGCTCGTCGATCGAGCGGTCGGCCGCGGCCGTCGTCGCCCGGTAGGCGGCGAGCAGGTCCTCGGTCGTCTCCTCCGGCTTGGCGTACAGGTGGCTGTGGTGACCCCAGTCGGCATCCTGCTCCCACTCCCAGTCGAGCCGAGGCCGTTCTCGGTCGAAGAACTCACACAGGTACCAGCCCTCGATCCAGGTCAGGTGCTTGACCAGGCCGATCAGGTTGGTGCCGGTCGGCGTCATCGGGCGGCGCCGTTGCTCCTCGGTCAGGCCCTCCACCTTCCACGTCATCGCATCCCTGGCGCCGGTCAGGTGGGCCCGCAGGAGGTCGCGCTCGGTGTTGGGTGACCCCGAGCCGGTGTCGTCGGCGTTCTGCTCAGCCATGCCTCCAGTATCGGCCGTCGTGCGGGCATCAGTCTCGGGCTTCGAGACTGATCCCGGAGATCGAACCGGCGGTCGACGGTGACTCGACGATGCGGATGCCGTCGGCCGAGCGGTACGGCTCCGTCGTCGAGCAGTCCGTCCGTGGCTGCGGCCCCAGTCGGACCGGATCCGGCTCGGGGCCGCGGCTGCGCCCGGCGTGGCGTCATGGTCCGTCGGCGCGGCTCGTAGACTCACGGAGTGGGAGTCGGGGACGTCCGTGCGGTCCTGCTCGATTCGGGCGGCGTGCTGATCGGCCCGGTCACCGATGTGATCACCTCCCCCGATCTCCGCGGGGTCCTGACCCTGATCGGCGGGGCATGACCGACCCCGAGTCGGCGCAGCATCGCCACGCACCGGTCACGCTGCGACCGGCCACCGTCGCCGACGCCGAGGCGGTCGCCGCCATCTACGTGTCGTCGTGGAACGCGGGGTTCGGGCACCTGCTCGGCGACCGGGAGCCAAGTGGCGACGACGTCGACCGATGGCGGAACGACCTCGCCAGCACCACGACGGCGTGGACGGTCGCCGAGTCTGCCGGCGTCATCGCCGGGTTCATCGGCGTCGGCCCGTCTCGGGATCCCGTCGACGTCGAGCTCGGCGAGATCGACACGATCGCGGTGTCGCCGTCGATGTGGCGACGAGGGATCGGGCGGGCCCTGATGACCCGGGGGATCGAGCAGGTCCGGGCCCGCTGGCCTCGGGCCATCCTCTGGACCCCAGACGGCTACGAGCGGGGCCATGCCTTCTACCGGGCGATGGGCTGGCACCGGCTCGGCTCGACCAGGGCATCGGGGACGCAGGTGGCGTTCGGCTGGATGACGGCGCCCCGGTCGTCGGGTCCTCCGGCCGTCGGGGGCGTCGATCCGCCGACGGCGGCGTCCCCGCTGGCGGCGTCGTCGGCGATCGAGCGCGACGGGTTCGTGGTGCTCCCGGCCTGGCTGACGGCGGACGAGTTGGCGGCGGCTGCCGCCGAGCTCCCCGAGCTCTTCCCCACGGCCGACGAGTTCCACGACGACGCCGACCCCGGGCGGAACGCTCGCTTCCGGGACGAGTTCGGCGGCATCACCAACTTCCCGTTCGCCAGCGTCGAACTGAGCCTGCTGTCGGTCCATCCGAAGCTCGTCGCCCTGGCCGAGGCGATCCTCGCCACCTCGGACCTTCGGGTCTACTCGATCGAGGCCTGGGCCAAGTACACCGGTGCGGCCGACTACGACCAGGCGCTCCACCGCGATTACCTCAACCACACGCTCCTCGTCCCCTCCGCCGATCAGCTGCCGGCCCAGGTCGAGATGTTCCTCTACCTCGACGACGTGCCGCCTGGCCTCGGCCCGCCGAGCTACGTGGCCCGTGACCACGTCGGCCCGATGCCGGCGCTCCCCAACTGGTATCCGAGGAGCGACGGCCAGACCGATCCCGACCGGCCCGGCTGGGTGTCGTCGACGGGTCGACCGGACCTCTACGAACACGAGGTGTCGGCTTCGGGGCCGGCCGGGACGGTGGTGGCCTATCACCTCGAGACCTTCCATCGGGGTACCTCGCTCACCGAGGCACGAGGCGCCCGCTACACGATCCATGTCAACTACCGGCGAGCCGACGCCGACTGGATCGCCCGCCGTTCCTGGACCGACACCGCCAACACCGCAGCCTGGGGCCGGTTTGTTCCCCGAGCGACACCGCGCCAGCTGGAGCTGTTCGGCTTCCCCCCGGTTGGCCACCGGTACTGGACGGATCAGACCCTCGACGATCTCGGTCAGCGCTATCCGGGACTCGACGTCGAACCGTGGCGAGACGGCTCCGGCGACTCCACCTGAGGTCCCGGAGGTGCGGCCACGTTGGCCGCGGCCCGTTCGGCCGAACGGCGCCGGGGTCGCCCGGAATGCCCGATGGCGATCCGCCGTCCGCACTCTGCGAGACTTCGAGGCGGACCGAGACCCCGCGAGGAGTTGACCGTGGCCGAGCGCAGACCCGACAACGCCGACCGCAGGGCGTCGCGCTCCTCGGTGCTGGTCTGCCGCGGCTGCTGTTGCGGCAACGCGAACAAGCACCCGGACGTCGATCACGCCGGCCAGGTCGTCGATCTGCGGGCCGCCGCCACGTCGGTCGGCGCCCGCTTCCATGTCGTTGACTGCCTCGGTCCGTGTGAACAGGCCAACGTCGTGGTGGTCCGTCGTGGCGGCCGACGTCACTGGTTCGGCGGCATCGGGACACACGAGACCGACGACCTCGCTCGATGGATCGCCGGCGAGGACGACGAACTGCCGTCGTCGTTGGAGGCCACCGTCTTCGGCGGCCCGACCGATCGGGCCAAGCGGCGCCTGATCCCGGCCAGGGGTCCCGAGCTCGCCGCCCTGTGCGCCGATCTCGGTGCCCGCGGCGCCTGGACCATGGGGGTCCCCGGCGCCATCGCCGAGTTCGACCCGGCGGCCGACGCCACCTCGATCGACGTTGCACCGGCGGGCGAGGCGACCGTCGTCACCGCGGTCACGGCGACGGGGGCGATGCGGATCCGGATCGACGACAGGACCAGGGCGTTCGGTTTCGGGACCGATGCCGCCCCCGAGGAGCCGGCGGCGACCGTGCTCGTGCGCACCGGCGCCGGCCTCCCGCCAGCGCAGGGGTTGACCGAGGTCGGCGCCGACCCCGACCCGGTCGTCGACGACGGTCCTGGTGCGGTGCTGTTCGACCTCGGCCTCGACCGGTCCGCCGCCCGGTTCATGGTCCGGGTCGCCGACCGCGAGCTGATGATGCTCCTGCGCCAGGTCGGAGGAGCGCCGATCGAGGCCCTCGACACGACGATCTGGCAGACGATGGTCGAGGTGTCGCCGACCCGGGTCGTCGAGACGGCGATCGGACGGATCGAGGTGACCGCCCCGATCCCGCCGCCAGACGGCGAGTCCCCGATCGGCTGCCACACCCATCTCCTGCCCGAGATCCTGGCGCTCGGGCTCGATCTCCCGTCCGAGATGACCGTCCCCCCTGGCTGGCGTCTGGGGCCGATCCACTACGCCGACCACGTCGACGATCACGACTGAGCCGAGCCTGCCGAGCGGGTTCTCCACGAGTACGCCGATCGGCGAACGCTCGGGCTCAACCGGGGTGGCGGTCATCGAGCCGGGAACCGGCCCGATGATGCGCACGACGCTGGCTCAGACCCGGGGCGGCGGGTACGAGAAGTCGTCGAGCTCGACCGTCTCGTAGCCCATGGACTCGGCGAACCACTTGACGGCGCCGTAGACCTGCGAATCGCGAGCCGGCAGGATCCACTTGACCTCAAACGGCCCGGGGATGCTGATGTCGATCGGCGGGTACTTGTCATCGTCGTCGTCGGTCTGACTGCTGGCGGACGTGACCGTGGTGCTGCCGTCGAGGATGTACTGGCCGATCAACCGGAGTCGGTCCTTCGGCAGCTTCTTGGCATCGGTGACGGCGAAGTAGGTGGTTGACATGGTGTCTGCTCCAGGTTCGTGGTGAGGTGTTGTCACCGACGATGGGCGGCGTCCGTAAACCGACGGCTAACAGCGTCACCGCCCGTGACCCCCGCAACGGCGTCGTCCGTTGGCCCGGTGGCCGTCCGGCCGATCGTGGGGGACGGGGTGCCAGTAGGGTTCGATCCATGAGCGCATCGGGAGCTGGAGGGAAGTACGTGCCGCTGACGTACGTGCGGGAACAGCTCCTGCAGGCGGCGATCGAGCTGCTGGACGATCGCCCGATCAGCCCTCCCCATCCGGTGACGTTCGGCGATGCGATCAAGCGGGCTGGTGTGCCCCGCTCGTCGGCCTACCGTGCCTTCTCCGTCGAGGGCGTCGACCCGCAGGAGGCGTTCACCCACGAGCTGATCCGTCGGGTCAGCGGGCCGGCCATCTCGGGGAACGACCAGGAGCGGGACCGGGGCCTCGACCGGATGATGGAGCTCGGTGAGATGGGTCCGGAGGAACTGGCCTTCGCGTTCCAGGAGTACGCCAGGCTGGCCGGGGCAGACTTCGGCGAGGCGATGGCGGAATCGGCTGGGGCCAGGCTCTACACGATGGCCCTGCTGAGCGAGCAGACCCCCGAGTTGGCACAGACGGTGCGCGACGTCGAGGGGGCGCTCGGCGACGACCCGCTCGACGGCCTCGATGTTCGGCCGATGCTCGATCTGTGCGGTCTCCGAGTGGTGCCGGCGCTCGGTGACCTGGCGGTGGCCCGAACGGTGTTGTCGGTTGGGCTGGCGTCGTTCATGCAGCCGTCGATTGGGGCGGATGACGGCTCTGTCGAGCTGGCGACCGGTCCCGACGGGGGGCTGCAGCCGTGGACGGTCGGGGGGCTGTTGCTGATGGGCTTCGCCATGCTGGCGCTCGAGCCCGACCCCGACGCCGAGCGGTCGGCGGACCTGTCGGTTCTGCGGTTTCCGTGGGGAACCGACCGTTGAAGGTTTCCATCCCGACGAATTGGGACTAGTGTCCCAAGCGGTTGGGACGAGTGTCCCAATCTGACCAACCCCGTCGGACCGGGTGCGCGTCGCCGGCGGACGCCATCGGGAGCGAGCGGCCGCACGGCCGGCGACCTCGTCGCGTCCGTCGTCTGGCGACGCGTCGCCAGGACCGCATCCCGAACGAACGAAGGCGAACCCATGACCAAGCTCACCGCTCCTGTGCTCGTGACCCTGCTGCTCCTCCTCGGGGCGTGCAGCGGAGGCGCCTCCAACGAGGCAACGCTGCTGTGCAGCGACCCGGACAGCGAGCACAACCTCGACAACGACGGCGACGGTTTCACGCCGTGCGAGGGCGACTGCGACGACGCCGACCCCGAGGCCAACCCGGAGGGCATCGAGGCCAGTGACAACGACGGCTACGACCAGGACTGCTCGACCTGGACCTTCGTCAGGGAGTGAGCGGCAGCTCCAGGCCGGTCGCCGGTCGGTTGCGCGCATCGGCGAGGTTTTTCGGCGACGATGTCGATTCCGTGGGAGCGAGCGCGTCACGGTGGTGTCGACAGAGGTTGTCGACGGTCCCGGGGCCCGACCCCACGACTGACAGGAGTTGAACGTGAAGTACTTCGTGTTGCTGGCCGGCTACGGCGAGATGCCCGACTGGGAGAAGCTGACACCCGAGGAGCAGGAGGCGGGCATGGCCAAGCACGTCGCCTTCGACGAGGCGTGTGTCGCCCGGTCCGGGGTCGAGATCCTCAGCGGCGAGGCGCTCGGCGACGGATCGATGGCGACGACCCTGCGCACCAGAGGCGACGAGTTGACCATCACCGACGGTCCCTTCGCCGAGGCAGCCGAGCACATCGGCGGCTACTACCTGCTCGATGCACCTGATCTCGATACCGTGATCGACCTGTGCTGGATCCTCCCCGCCTATGACATCGAGATCCGGCCGGCCCTCGACGCCCCCTGATCAGATTCTCGAGGAGGTCTACCGGGTCGAGTGGGGCCGGCTGCTGTCGCTGCTGGTCTCACGGACCCGGCGCCTCGATCTCGCCGAGGACGCGCTGAGCGAGGCCTTCGCCAGAGCGGCGGACCGGTGGCCGGTCGACGGCGTCCCGGACAACCCTGCGGGCTGGCTCAACACGACGGCCAACCGTCAGATCATCGGTCGCATCCGGGCCGAGGCGATCGCCGGACGCAAGGCACCGCTGCTGGCGGTGCGCTCCGAATGGGAGCCCCCGGCCCTGCCGTCCGACGATCTCGGCGACGATCGGCTCCACCTGATCCTGCTGTGCTGCCATCCGGCCCTGCCCGCAGCGTCCCGGTCCGCCCTCGCGCTGCGGCTGGTAATCGGGACGCCGACGGAGCAGATCGCTCGGTTGTTCCTCGTCCCCCGGGCGACGATGGCGGCCCGCCTGACCCGAGCGAAGAAGAAGATCGCCGGAGCCGGGATCCCGCTCGGCGCACCGCTCGGCGACGAGCTCCGCGTTCGACTCGAAGGCGTGTGCCGCACCATCTATCTCGCGTTCACCGCCGGCTACACGCCGAGCGAGGGGGCCGACCTGCTCCGGTCGGATTTGGCCGGCGATGCGATCAGGTTGGCGGCGATCCTCCACCAGCTCGTGCCCGATTCGCCCGAGGTCCGGGCCATGTTGGCCCTGCTCACCTTGCAGCACGCCAGACGCGACGCCCGCCAGGCCGACGGGCGACTCGTGACGCTCGCCGATCAGGATCGCTCGGCGTGGCACGCGGATGAGATCGCCGTCGGGCTCCGGCTCCTCGACGGGCTCGAGCCGGGCGTCGCCTACGCCGAGGAGCTCCGGCTCCAGGCCCGGATCGCCGCCCACCACGCCAGAGCAACCGACGCAGCCACCACCGACTGGCCGGCGATCGCCGCAGAGTACGCCAGCCTCGAGCGCCTCACCGGCTCGGCCGTCGTGCGCCTCAACCGGGCGGTCGCCGTCGCCGAGACGGACGGACCGGTCGCCGGTCTGGCGTTGCTCGACGGCCTCGACGACGTGCTGCCCCACAGCCACCGGCTCGCCGCCGTCCGAGGTGAGCTGGCGGCCAGGGCCGGCGACGTCGACCTCGCCCGCCGGTCCTACCGGCAGGCGGTGGAGCGGTGCAGCAACGAGGTCGAGCGGCGGTACCTGGCGACCAGGCTCGGAGCGATCGACGCTCCCGCCCCCGGTGCTGCTCGCGCCCCCGGTGCCGGTGTCGGTGTCGGTGTCGGTGTCGATGATGATGACGGTGTCGATGTCGATCCGGACCGGGTTGGTGACCCCCGACCGGCCGGTGATCCCCCGGGCTGACTCAGACCGGGGCCTGTTGGCGTGTCTGTAGCCAGCCGGCCAGGCTCCCGACGATGGGGATCGCCGCCGCCAGGTGCATGACGTTGAGCCAGATGCCGGTGGCGACGTCGTCTGCGGCGACGAAGGCCACCACGCCGTAGAGCACGAGGAGGACGACGCAGATCGTCACGAAGATCCGGGCCGGTCTGGCGGTGCGGGTGGCGATCAGTGCCAGGACGACGCCGGCGACACCGCCGATGACGGTGCTGAAGATGGCGCCGCCGAGCGGGACCTCCTCGCTGACGTCGCTTCCCGGTTGTGCGGCGAGCAACGGCCCACTGATCGCGTCGCCGATGAGGAAGACGATCGCCACGGCGATGGCCGCGGCCACCGTCCCGACGACCGCCTGTCGAAGCAGCGTGTCTGCGCCCATGTGCCAAACCCTTCCGTGGTCGAGCCCCCAGCATCGCCGCAGTCGGGACGTCGGTCCAGCGGTTGTCGTCGGCCGGCGTCTGGCGCCGTGCCGATCGGGGTCAGGCGGCGTCGCTCCTCGCTGGCTCGGCGGTCGCTCGCGACCGTTGCCTCGCCCGGTCGAGGGTCGGGGACGTGCCGAGCGACCACCGCAGGAATCGGATGGCCAGACGGCCGTTGGCGATGCTGCCAATGGGCGGTCGCAGGTCGAGCTGTTCCTGCAGCGGCGGCGGCAGCGTTGCCGCCGCCGCCCAGTAGAGGGCGCGATACGCCGGCCGGACGGCCAGCGGGAACGGGGGATCGGCGAGGAAGGCGACCGCATCGTCCTGCGCATCGGAGGCCTCGATGTCGGGGTGCTCGACGATCCATGACCGGAGCTCGCCTGCGGTCTCCGGGAGCGGGTCGGCCTTGAGCAACCGCCCGATCCTCGCCTGCTCGGCCACGAACCGGTCGGCGTCCTCGGGCGAGAGCGTCCCCGCGCCGTAGACCTGGTAGGCGGTGAGGAACGAGTCGGTGAGCGCGTTGTGGACCCAGGCCGCCAGTGCCGGGTCGGCGGCGTTGTAGCGGCGCCCCCTGGCCGAGTGGCCGCGTACTCGGCTGTGGGCGAGCCGCACCATGCCGACGACGGCCTCGGCCTCGGGCGTCGCGCCGAATGTCGTCGCCGTCACCCAGGCCGACGTCCTCGACAGCCGGCCGAGCGTGTCGGTCCGGAACGACGAATGGTCCATGACCCCGGCGACGACCTCGGGATGTGCGGTCTGGACCAGGAGGGCTCGGATGCCGCCGACAAAGGCGGCCACGTCGGCGATCACCGGCCAGGAAACCGAGTCGGGACCGAGCAGACCCGGATCGCCGGCGTGGCGCTCGGTGTCGGCCAACGGATCATCGGCGTGGGAGAACAGGTCGGTGGTCGAGCGGAGGACCTGGTCGCGCACGGCGTCGAGCGCCGGACCGACGACGGCGGCCGCGGTTTCGAACGGGCGGTTCGACGACATCGTCAGGCCGGCATGGGAGACGGGTCGACCGTCCCAGCGAGGAGCTCGATCGCCTGGAGCGCGTCGATCCACCACTCGTTCGGCGCCACCGATCGGCCGGGGATCGAGCTCAGGCGGGCGTCGATCTCGTCGACCAGCGCCCGGTCGGCGCCGGCGAGGTTCCGCAGGTCGAGGAGCAGGTCGACGACGCGGGCGGTCGAGATGAAGTCGCCGTTGACGGCGGTCCTGGCGTTGGCGATCGTCCGGTGGATGGGGGAGGCGTTCACGGCGTCTGCTCTTCCGGGTCGGGGTGCGGAGGGAGATGGTCGGGTGGGAACGGATGGCGGCGGCAGTCGGTGCCCGAGCCACCCATCGGACACGTACCCCGTCGACCGGGTCGGCGAAACGTCGAGGTTGCCGCCAGGCGTCACACCCGGACCGCAGCGTTCGCGTCGCCGCACATGACGCGGTGCAGGGTCCGTACCCCGTCGACCGCCGAGTGGTCGGCGGCGTGCAGCGTGCACCGGTTGTCGACGACGAGCACGTCCCCGGCCCGCCACCGGTGTCGGCTCGGGACCACCGCCGTCGTTGCATGGTCGTGCACGCGATCGATCAGCGTGCTCGCCTCGACGTCGGTGAGTTCGACGCCGTGGCGGCGAGCCCCGACCAGCCGCTCGCGGGCGCTCAGGTAGAACGCCGTGCGTCCCGTGACGGGATGGGGGCGCAGCACGGGGTGCCAGGCCCCCTCGCCGGCTCGACCGGGATCGCCGACGCGGGTCGGGACGTGGAACAGCTCGACGCCGTCGAGCGCCTCGACGAGGTCGACCGGCGCGGCCGCCAGCGCAGCGTACTGGTCGAGCACCAGGGTCTCGCCGCCGGCCTCCGGGACCTCGACGGCCGACAGGGCGGTGAACGCCGGCGGCTCGGTCACGTAGGAGGTGTCCGAGTGGTAGACGCTCCTCGGTGGCGTGGTCCGGTTGCGGTTCGTCACCTCGAACACGAATCGCTGGCCGTCGAGCGGCGACTCGCCCGGGGTGAACCGGAGCGGTCCGAGGCGGGCGACGAAGCGCTCCAGGTCGTCTGGGGTCAGGCGTTGGTCCGGGATCACGACCCAGCCGACGGTCATCGCCCGGTCGGCGATGACGGCGAGGGTGTCGTCGTCGATCTGGCGGAGGTCGACGCCCGCCGCGACCGATGTCACCGGGCGGCGGTGAGCGGTCCGAGGCCGACGGCCGCAGCCAGCCACTCGAGCGTGGCGACGCCGTCGGCCGGCTCCGGGCCGCCGTCGAGGCGCTGTCCCGGCAGGCCGGGGTCGCCGAGGTCGCTCAGCACCACGCCGGCGGCGGAGAAGTCCTGGCTTCTGACGAAGTCGCCCGGCGTGGCCACCACGAACAGGCCGGCCTCCCGGGCGGAGGCCACCCCGTCGGTCGAGTCCTCCACCGCCATCGCCGTTGCCGGGTCGACGCTGAGGAGCTCGACGCAGCGCCGGTGGGCGTCCGGGGCCGGCTTCGGGTGCTCGATCATGTCGCGGACGGTGTGGGCGTCGAAGTCGTCGAGGGACAGGCGGTTGCCGGTCGCCGTGAGGCTGGCGTCGATGTTGGCCACCGAGGTGCCGGTCGCCAACCCGACCCGCAGCCCGGCCGAACGGGCCTCGGCCAGCAGCCGCTCGACGCCGGGGCGGAGCCGGAGGTCCGTCGAGCGAACGAGCTCGGCGTAGCGGGCCGTCTTCCTCGCGTGGATCTCGGCCGCCCACGCCGGCGGACGCTCTTCGCCACCCGGCTGCCGGCCGGCGTACGCGAGGATGCGGTTGGCCCCGCCGACGTGGTCGAGCAGCGAGCGGTACGTCGCGTCGTCCCACGACCAGTCGAGGCCCTCCTCGGCGAACGTGTCGTTGAAGGCCTGGCGATGGAGCTCGGAGGTCTCGGTCAGCGTGCCGAGCGATCCGAAGACGAGTGCAGCAATGGTCATGGCAACGACCTACCCACGCCGGCCGCCGTTCAACCCCCGAACCGCCTTCCGGTCACGGCTGCGGGTTTGGCCGCCGGGTCGTCCGGGTATGCCGCCGAGCAGACGAACGAGCCGGTCGCCTTCCCGACGCTGCCGGCCAACCGAAGGATCGAGCCGTTGTCTGCAACCCTCTCCGAGTCCGCCCCGACGTCGCCGACCGTGCTGCACCTCGTCGGCTCGGCCACGTCGAGCTTCTACCACGAGCTGTCGTTGGTCTACGCCAGAGAGGCGCTGCTCCCGGCGTCGATGGTCCACCACTTCGCCGTCGCCCACCCGAGCGGGGCGTGGCAGCACGGCCCGTCCCTCGATCGCCTGTCGCCGCCCCTCGATCTCGGCCGCCTGCTCGGCGAGCTCGAACCAATCGATCTCGTCGTGCCCTACATGTTCGACCCGCTCGGCATGACCTCCTACCGATCGTTGTTCGAGGACGTGCTGCGGGTCCCGGTGGTCGGGTCGCGGGCCGAGGTCACGTCGCTCGCCACCGACAAGCTGCTGACCAAGCAGATCCTGGCCGCCGCCGGGGTGGCGGTGCCGGAGACATTCGCGGCCGACGACCCGACGCGGATCACCTACCCGGTGATCGTCAAGCCGAACCGGGAGGACAACTCGCGTGGACTGACCCTGGTCGACGGACCCGGCGATCTCGGTCCGGCGATCGCCGAGGCAGCGGCGTTCGACGCCGGCGTGTTGATCGAGGAGTACGTGCCCGGCCGGGAGCTCCGGGTGGCGGTGGTCGACACCGGCGACGAGCTGCACGTCCCGGCGATGATCGACTACGTGGTCAGCGCCGAGCGACC
>JBCCVL010000177.1:0-12379 GCA_039195375.1 Actinomycetota bacterium | reverse complement strand
CTGGATGCTGCCGAGCACGGCGCCACCACCGGCCTCGTAGCGGTAGGTGTGGGCGTTGTCGCCGACGATGTACTCATCACCCCGCTGGCAGTGGGCCATGAGGGCACAGAGGTTGCTCTGGGTGCCGGACGGGACGAACACGGCGGCGTCCTTGCCGAGCAGGTCGGCGGTGACCCGCTCGAGCTCGGCCACCGTCGGGTCGTCACCCCAGACATCATCACCGACCTCGGCGGCCGCCATGGCCTGGCGCATGGCGGCCGATGGGCGGCTGACGGTGTCGGAGCGCAGGTCGATCATCGGCCCATTGTGCCACCGGGTCCGGGCGGGGCACCCGGTCGCCGGGCGACGGGTTACGCCTTCAGCTTGGCGCAGCATCGGTGCAGCAACATAGAAGTCGCTGATTTAACCTCTATAGACTGTTCCATTTTTCGGGTTAAACCACCTACAAAGGTTGAAAAGAGCATCCCCATTTACTAAACAGATGTCTGCGGGAGGAGTGTTTCCGCCGACATTCCTCCCGCTCTTAACGCAGTAGCCACACCGGTTGTCGCCACCGCCCCAGTGGGCTGGTCCCGACAGTGCTGTGGATTGCGCCAAACGCAACGCGTCAGGCAAACGTAACCACTGGAGACACGTTCTCACGATGGGTCTCCAGTGGTTCTCGCCGGGTGGCGGCGGCGTGACCCTCGGTGGAGATGGCGGGGAGTTCATTGCCGTGTCGCCTTCGATTCACTCGGGCGTCGCCGGGCATTTTGGTGTGCTTGCTAAAACACGCGACGACCTCATTGTCGATGCGCATGCAGGAGCATTCATGAATCTCGAGGACGACGGGACCACCAACGAGTCGGGCAATCGGCCCTTCGCCGACGTACTGGCAGCCCGGCTGAGCCGGCGCAAGGCCATCGCTGGCGGTCTCGCCACCATGGCCACCACGTTCGTGGCCCCCTCCGTGGCGTCGGCCAAGGCCACGGGCGGCAATCAGGCGACGGCACCGGCGTCTGGTGGTCGATCTCGGGTCAACTTCGAGCCGGTGGCCGTCGCCGACGGCAGCGGTCCGACCCCGGCCGTCTCGCCCGACTACAACTACGACGTCATCCTCCCCTGGGGGGAGCCGATCCTGCCCCCGTACCCGGACCACGTGAACGGCCAGAAGACCGCCGCCGATCAGGAGAAGCAGATCGGTCTCGGCCACGACGGCATGCACTTCTTCCCCGTCGGCGCCGGCAACGGCCGCGGCACGCTCGCCCTCAACCACGAGTTCGGCCGCAACACCCACGTCCTCGGCAAGGATGCGCCCGAGTCGCTCGAGGAGGTCCGTCTCTCCCAGGCCGCCCACGGCGTCTCGATGGTCGAGATCCGCAAGAGCAGCCGGGGCACATGGTCGGTGGTGCGCGGCCATCGCCGCAACCGCCGCATCACCCCGAACACCCCGGTCACCTTCAGCGGCCCGGCCGCCGGGCACCCGGCGCTCGGCGACGCCAGCCGTCACTCCTTCGGCACGGTCAACAACTGCTCGAGCGGGGCCACCCCGTGGGGCACCTACGTGACCTGCGAGGAGAACTTCAACGGCTACTTCGGCGCCCCCGATGGTTGGGAGCCGAACGAGGCCCAGGCCCGCTACGGCTTCACCAACTCCGGCTTCGGCTACGACTGGTGGACGTACGACTCGCGCTGGGACCTGTCGAACCCCGACGCCGAGGGTGAGTACAACCGCTTCGGCTGGTGCGTCGAGATCGATCCGAACAAGCCCCGCACCGCACCGGTCAAGCGGACCGCCATGGGTCGGTTCAAGCACGAGGGCGTCGCCTTCACCACCGGCCTCGGCGGCAAGGTCGTGGCGTACATGGGCGACGACCAGCGCTTCGACTACATCTACAAGTACGTCTCCCGCAAGAGCTGGCGGGCCATGCGGGCCGAGGGCGTCAGCCCCCTCGACGACGGCGATCTCTACGTCGCCCGGTTCGACGAGGACGGCACCGGTGTGTGGCTGCACCTCGACATCGCCAACCCGGTCCTGGCCAGCCTCTTCGCCGACCAGGGCGAGGTGCTGGTCAACGCCAGGCTGGCCGCCGACGCCCTCGGGGCCACCCCGATGGACCGTCCTGAGTGGACGACTGTCGCGCCAAACGGCGACGCCTACTGCACCCTGACCAACAACTCCCGCCGGACGGAGCCGAATGCGGCCAACCCGCTTGCCCCGAACGCGGACGGCCACATCATCCGCTGGACCGACACCATGCGGAACACCGGCCTCGAGTTCGAGTGGGACATCTACCTCTTCGCCGAGGACACCCACGGCACCGACGACACGTTCTCCGACCCGGACGGGCTCTGGGCCGACCCGCACGGCCGGCTCTTCATCCAGACCGACGGTGGGCAGAAGGACGACCTGAACAACCAGATGCTCGTTGCCGACCTCCGGACCGGCGATCTCCGCCGCCTGCTGACCGGGGTGACCGACGACGAGATCACCGGGATCGCCTACACGCCGAACCAGCGGATCATGTTCGCCAACAGCCAGCATCCGGGCAACGGCGACCCGACGCTCACCAACTTCCCGGTCATGAACGAGACGCCGGACGGGGTGACCGTGCCCCGGGACGCCACGTTCGTGATCACCAAGAAGGACGGCGACATCGTCGGGAGCTGACGCTCCCGTCGGCACCTGAGACGGGAACCCCGCCCGGGAACCGGCCCGCACCTCGACCCAACCGTCGGGGCGCACCGGCCCGGGCGGGGCCTGCGTGAGCCGACCGTCCAACGGCGTACCGGTGCCGACGACCAAGCCGAGCGGGCGACGGCGCCGCAGCGACGGCGTCGAGCCGGCCGAGCGGGCGGGAGGGGTCGGCGGCCGACGAGTCGCCCAGGTCGGTGCGCCTGCCGGGCCATGGTGGGCTCGGCGTCGATCCGGAGTGGTCGATCGCGGCTCGCGGCTCAGCTCGACCCGTCGGTACCGGCGAGGCGGCCGGCCTGGTCGTCGAGGTCGCGGATGGCCCGGGTGATGTCGGCGACGGCCTCGGCCCCGACGGTGGCCGCGCCGGCGATCCCGCCGACGACCTCGGTCTGTTCGGCGACGGCGGCGCCGAGCGAGGTCTGGGTGGCCTCGAGCTGGCCGACCATCCCACTCACCGCGTCCATCGCCTCGGTCGAGGCCGTCAGCCGCTGCTGGACCGTGCCGATCACGTCGGCGATGCCGGAGGCGGAGCGCGCGGTCTGGCCGGCCAGCTCCTTGACCTCGTTGGCCACGACGGCGAAGCCCTTGCCGGCCTCGCCAGCCCTGGCGGCCTCGATCGTGGCGTTCAGGGCGAGGAGGTTGGTCTGCTCGGAGGGGTCGGCGATCGTGTCGACGATGCCGACGATCTGCTCGCCGGCGTCGCCGAGCTGGCCGATCAGGTCGTGGCTCTCGGTTGTGGCAGCTGCGATCCGCTCGACGAGGCGACCGGCCTCGGTCGAGGTGTCGGAGGTGTCGCGCAGGCCGCCGGCGAGCTGGTCGACCGAGACGGCGATGCTGGCGCTCTGCCCCTCGACCTCGTCGGAGGCTCGGCGTACGTCCTCGACCAACCGCCTGACCGAGCCAGCGACCTCGACCCGCTCCCGCAGCTCGACCGCCACCCGGTCGGCGTCCACCTCCCGCCTGGCCGCCTCCCGGGCCGAACGGTCGGCCGCCTCGGTCTGGGCGTCGAGCAGCGCCCGATTCCCGGCCGCCACCTCGTCGCGCATCCACACCGACATGCTCCAGGTGAGGAACCAGATCCCGAGGTACAGCACCATCTCCCCCAGTCCGGCCGCCGGACCGACCTCCTCGACCCGAACCCATCCGACCGCAGCGGCCCCCGGCAGGAGCGCCGTCATCCAGACCCGGTCGACGGCGGCGCCGGCGTAGGCCGCGGGCAGGACCGGCACGACCAGCAGGGGCGGCGTCCGGGCGAACAACGGGAAGAAGGCGAGGAAGACCACACCGGCCATCCCGACGGTCACCCGGGCCAGGACGTCACCCCGACCGTCCCAGGGCAGGCGGGTCATCAGGCCGCCACCGACGCAGGCGACGACGAAGCCGATCACCAACGGATCCCGAGCGTTCCCGGCGGCGATGGCCCAGAGCGTCGTGAGCGCCGCCGTCGCGCCGTACAGACGACCGGCGAAACGCCCGACCCGGAGGTCTCGATCGTCGGCATCAACCGGCGTCGATGCGGTTTCACCCATGAGCCAACCGATCGGCCCGGTGCCGTTCGACTTGAGGCCTGTCGCCAGTGGCGCCTGGCGTGGGAAGCGGCGACCGCGGTCGGGCCTAGAGGCCGAAAAGGCGCCTGGCGTTGTCGCCGATGAAGTCGCGCTGCTGGTCGACCGGGAACGACGCCACCAGATCGTTCAGGTCCTCGACGTACTCGGGGGTGTGGTCGGCGTGGGGGAAGTCGGACGCCCACAGGAACCGGTCGACGCCGAACCGTTCGGCCAGCGCCGGGATCGTGCGCTCGTCCGGGTCGCAGCTGATCCAGATCCGCTCCCGGAAGTAGTCGCTCGGCTTGTGCTGGAGCGGGACCCGGCCGCCGATGAAGGTGTGGCCGTAGACGGCGTCGATCCGGTCGAGCCAGTAGCCGATCCAGCCGCCGCCCGACTCGAGCACCAGTACCTTCAGTCGGGGGAACCGGTCGAAGACGCCGTAGTCGAACAGCGTGGTGAACTGGTGCCGGACCCCGTCTGATGCGGTCACCGAGGCGAGCAGCCGGAGCTGTTTGACGTGCTCCCAGGCCCCCATCCGCTCCCCCTTGGTCCACTGCGGCTCGAACGTCGGGTGGATGGCAAACGGGACGCCGAGGTCCTGGACCGTGGCGAAGACGATGTCGTGGTCGGGGTGGCCGAGCGGTTTGGCGTCGTGGGTGAACGGACAGACGTAGACCCCCTTCGCCCCGTCGCCGACGGCCCGCTCGGCCTCGGCGGCCGCCGCGACCGGGTCGGACAGCGAGAGGTGGGCGGTCGGCACCAGCCGGGGGCTGTCGGCGCAGAACTCCGTGATCCAGCGGTTGTAGGCCGTCGTGTAGGCCTGAGCCAGCGCCGGGTCGGTGACCTCGGCCTCCCACAACAGCCCGACGGTCGTGTAGAGGATGGCGACGTCGATGTTCTCGGCATCGAGGAGCACCAGGCGCTCGTCCGGGTCCATCGTGCCGTACGGGGCTTCTCGCAGGTAGGTGCGCTCGGGATCACGCTGGAGGGCGGCGAGGTCGGGGTAGCCCATCGCCCCGAGGGTCGACGGGAAGCCACGGCGCGACATCGTCGAGCGGCGCCCGTCGATCTCCAGCTCCTCCAACCCGTTCTCGTCGATACGGATGCGGAGGGCCCGGTCGCGGAACCCGGGGTCGATGTACTCCTCCCACAGCGTCGGCGGCTCCAGGATGTGCCCGTCCGCATCGACGGCCCCGTCGACCGCGACCCGGTGGGTCTCGTGCATCGGCTTGCTTGCGGTCACGGTCAACGTCATGGTCCATCTTTGCCCGCCCGCGATCGATCCACCAGCTCGGCGCCGACGATTGCGACGGTCACGTCGGCCCGGAACGGTCCCGAAAACGCGGCGGGTGGAGGCATGGAGGTCCGGCCGGTTCGTGGCTACCGTTGGGCGGAGCGGGCCGGCGTGGTGGGGTCGTGTCCGGCGGTTGGTCGGGGCGGTGACGGGCCCGGGCGGGAAGGCGGATCGGCGTGGGGCCGAGCGGACACGACAACGGAGCGGAACGCCGGGCCTTCGAGGCGATCTACGCCGACCATGCGTCGGCCGTGGCCGCCTATGCGCTCCGCCGCGCTCGGTCCGAGGACGTCGGCGACGTCGTGGCCGAGACCTTCATCGTCGTCTGGCGCCGCCTGGCCGAGGTTCCGGGTGAGCCCGAGACCCGTCCGTGGGTGCTCGGGGTGGCCAGGCGGGCGTTGGCCAACCAGCGGCGGGGCCGCAACCGTCGGACCGAGCTCGGCCGCAAGCTGCAGGGTCTCGTGCCGGTGGCCGTTGGCGACCCGGCCGAGCTGGTGTCCGGTGGCGAGCTCGACCCGGTCCTGCGGGCCATCGAGCAGCTCTCGGAGACCGACCGCGAGCTGCTGCGGCTGGTGGCCTGGGAGCAGCTCTCGCCGACCGAGATCGCGTTGGTGATGGGGCTGTCGGCGGTGACCGTCCGCAAGCGCCTGCACCGGGCGAGGGAGCGGCTCCGCCAGGCGATCGAGCGCCAGCAGCCCAGGCCGGTCCGCCGCCGGGCCCCTGCGCTGGCCGACCACCCCCCATGGTTCCTCGAGACCGGACCCCGATGAGCGACGCCTGGGTCGACGACCTGCTCCGCTCGGCCGACCCGGTGCCGCCGGATCGGCTTGAGCGACTCGACGAGGTGGTGGCCCGGTCGCCGATCGTCGACGACGTGGTCGCCGAGGTCGTCCGTCGCGACGGCGTCCGGGCCAGCCCCGTCGCCCGTGCTCGGCGCCGGTCGCCGGTGGTTCGCCGGGCGGGCTTCGTCGCAGCGGTGGCCGCCGTCGCCGTCGTGGTCGCCGGGGTCGGCGTGTCACGCCTATCCCGGGAGGAACCGTTGGTCGCCGTGGCCGATCCGGCCGAGGCATCGGCGTCTGTCGTCGAGTCGCCGGTCGGCGTCGGCGCCGGCGATCGGGACGCAGACGAGGCGGACGTCCTGGTGGTCGACGGCGATCCGACGGGCGACGGCCCGGGCGCGTCCGGCGCGTCCGGCGGGACCGGGGCCGACACGGCCGCCGTCGCCACGGCGGAGACGGTCGGCGACACCCTGGTCGGCGAGATGCCCGATGGTGACCGCCTCCCGTCCGGCGCTGCGCCGACCGGCGCCGAGTCGCTCGGTGGCGGCGCACCGGTGGGGGACCGGGTGCCGACGACGAGCGCACGGCTCGACCCGGCGTCCGGTGAGACGGCGGATCGGGCGACCGGCGACGACCGGGCCGAGCCGAGCCGCGCCACGGCGGGGGCCGAGGCGACTCCCGGCGACCGCTCGACGACCGACCCGGGCCCGCCGGTGTCCGGGCCGGCGGGCCCGGACACGACCACCGTGGCCTCGACCACCTCCGCAGCACCGCCGAGCACCGAGGCCGAGGCCGACGACGCCTGCACGGCCGAGGGTCCGACCTACGCCGACGCCGTGCTGGCCTACGCCAGGACCTGCGTCGAGGTCCGGGTCGACTGTGACCCGATCGAGGGTCGTTGGCGGTGCTCGAGCGAGCCGATCGGTGCCTTGTGGCCAGGGGCCCCCGGCAACGGTCAGCAGCGCGACTGAACGACGAGGCTCCGACGGCCGCCCCCTGGCGCCCTCAGCGCTCGAGCAGCTGCTGGTAGAGGGCGAGGTCGTCGGTGCCGAAGCAGCAGAACACGACGTTGCCGAGTCGGTGATCGTCGACCCGTTCCAACCAGTCGACCGTGGCCTCGACCGCAACCGTGGCCGCTCGGGCCTTCGGAAAGCCGTACACCCCGGTACTGATGTTGGGGAAGGCGATCGTGCGGCAGTGGTGCTCCCTGGCCAGATCGAGGCAGCGGGCGTAACACGAGGCGAGCGTACGGTCGTGGTCGGCGGCGGCGTCTGCCGTCCAGACCGGGCCGACCGTGTGGAACACGAGGCCGGCCGGTAGCTCGCCGGCTTCGGTCGCCACGGCATGGCCGGGCTCGCACGGGCCGTTGGCGGCGACGATCGTGCGACAGGCGGCGAGGATCGCCGGCCCGCCGGCGGCGTGGATCGCGCCGTCGACCCCGCCGCCGCCCATCAGGGACGAGTTGGCGGCGTTGACGATGGCGTCGACGCCCAGGGTGGTGATGTCGGCCAGGACCACCGAGAGCCGTGTCGGTACGGCGGGCACGTTCGCGATCCTAGACGGGGGCACCGACACCGTTCGGTCGGTCGTTGCGCCGGGTCCGTCGCCGGCGTGCCGTCGCAGCCGGGCCGTCCGCTCACTTTTTCCGGGGGTGGCGCGGGGACCTACGCTCGGTCGATGGGGCCGATGGAAGGTGTCCGGGTCGTCGAGCTGGCGCTGTGGGTCGCCGGTCCGAGCTGCGGTGGGATCCTCGCCGACTGGGGGGCCGACGTCATCAAGGTCGAGCCGCTCGCCGGCGATCCGTTCCGGTCGCTCGAGTGGCTCTACGGCGAGGGCGTCAACCCACCGTTCGAGCTCGACAACCGGGGCAAGCGCAGCGTGGCCGTCGATCTGACCGCCGAGGCCGGACGAGACATCCTGCACCGGCTCGTCGAGCCGGCCGACGTGTTCGTCACCAACTCCCGTCTCGCCGGACTCGAACGCCTCGGTCTCGACCCCGATGCCCTGACCGACCGCTACCCGGCGCTCGTCTACGCCCACGTCAGTGGCTACGGGTTGCGGGGCGACGAGCGGGACCGGGCCGCCTACGACGTCGGGGCCTGGTGGGGTCGGGCCGGGGTGGCATCGGCGATCACGCCGGACGGTGTCGATCTGCCCTACCCGCGAGGTGGGATGGGTGACCACATGACCGGGTTGGCGGCGGCCGGCGGGGTGTCGGCGGCACTGTTCCACCGGACCAGGACCGGCGCCGGTCAGGTGGTCTCGACGTCGCTGTTGCGCAACGGCGCCTACCAGCTCGGGTGGGACCACAACGTCAACCTCCGCACCGGGGCCGAGACCGTGCCCCAGACTCGCAAGGACCCGCCGAACCCACTGATCAACGGCTACCGCTGCGGTGATGGTCGCTGGGTGTGGCTCCTCGGGATGGAGGGCGACCGGCACTGGCCCCGGGTGATCGAGGCCCTCGGCCGACCCGAGTGGGCCGACGATCCCCGGTTCGCCGACATCGCCGCAAGACGCGACCACTCGCTCGATCTCGTCGCGGCCATGGACGAGGTCCTGGCCTCCCGACCCCGTGACGAGTGGGCCGAGGTGTTCGACCGCAACGACGTGTGGTGGGCGCCGGTGAACCACAGCCACGAGCTCGGCGACGACGAGCAGGCCAGGGCCGCCGGCTGCCTGGTCGACGTGCCGCTGGCCGACGGTTCGACCGCGACGATGGTGGCCAGCCCGGTCGACTTCGATGGCACCGCGTGGTCGGTACGGGAGCCGTCGCCCGAGCTCGGTCAGCACACCGAGCTGGTGCTGGCCGAGGCCGGCGTCGGCTGGGACGAGATCGAGTCCCTCAAGGCCGACGGCGTGATCCCGTAGCTCGGATCATCGCTCGGATCGGCGGGCGCTCGCTGTCACACCCCGTCGTCAGAATGGAGGGACACACCTCCAGTCAGCGAGCGTTCAGGGAGCCGCCATGACCACCCCGCCACCCTCCGGTCTCGACCCCGATCTCACCAGGCCGGTCTCGCTGAGCCAGTTCTATCCGTTCGTGCTTGCCGACTCGCTGGCCAAGCGGAGTCGGGCCGAATCGATCCGCCGGGTCCACGCCATGCCGTCGCCGGCGATCGACTACTGGCGGCTCCTCCGGCTCCACGTCGTCGCCCACCATCAGCTGGCCGCCGACCCGCGGCCCGAGCCGTCCGGCGCCACCGATCCGCTCGATGCGGCGGTCGATCTGGCTGGGCCCGAGCGGCACCACCTCTACGAGCGGGCGGTCGCCAACTACCGCCGGTTCCTCGGTCGCCACCGGGTCGAGTGGCTCGACCAGCCCCGGCGGACGATCTGGACCGCGGGCAAGCTGAAGGTCCGGATCGACCCGGAGCTGCACGTCACGATCGACGGTGACCCCCACGTCATCAAGCTGTACCTCAAGGCCGACCCGGCCCTTGCCCTCACCCAGCGGACCGCCAACCCGCTGGTCTGGCTGTTGACCGACGGCCACGGTCACCTCGGTCGGCCGCTGGTGCTCGATCTGCTCCGAGGTCGGGCGTTTGGGCTCACCCGGCCCGGGATCGATCACGAGGCGTTGCTGCGGGCCCAGGCCGCTGCGTTCGTGTCGCTGTGGGACGCCGGTGCCGCCGCCAGGGGCCGTCACCCGAGTGCCAACCCCGGGGGGCACGCGCTGCCGGGCGACGCCGCGGTGGCCTGACGCAGCGGGTCGGTCGCGGGCCGCCGAAGCCTCGTGCCCGGCCGTCACGGGGCTTCGGCGGTTGCCGGGTGCGGGTCGATGGGCCCGCTGCGGGTTCGACCGCAGGCGCCACCGGGTGTCGGCGACCATCGGTCGATGCGGATTCGACGAGGTCGACGGGCTGCGGGCCACCATGGCCCATGGCTCGTACGTTCCTCCACCGACTACCCGGCGGGCGGCTCGCCGGCGCCCGACTGCTCGCTGCCGCCGAAGCGGGTCGCCTCCCCGACGCCGCCATCCGGGCCGGGATCGAGGGCCGGCTCCGGGCCAAGGTGGCCACCGAGGGTCGTGGCGGACCGGAGGCGGCCGAAGCCCGCAAGCGGGCGCTGCTGGCCGAGCGGGCCGCCGGCCCGATCACCACCAACGTGGTCGACGCCAACCGCCAGCACTACGAGGTGCCGCCCGAGTTCTTCCGTCGGATCCTCGGGCCCCGCCTCCGCTATTCGTGCTGCTGGTGGCCCGGCGGCGTCGACGAGCTGCCGGCGGCCGAGGAGGCGGCGCTCGCCCAGACGGCGGAGCGGGCCAGGATCGCCGACGGCGAGCGGGTGCTCGAACTCGGCGCCGGCTGGGGGTCGCTGTCGCTGTTCCTGGCCGAACACTTCCCACTGGCCGAGATCGTCACGGTCTCGAACTCCACCACCCAGAAAGCCCACATCGACGCCGAGGCCGAGCGCCGACGACTGACCAACCTGACGGTGATCACGGCCGACGTCGGCCACTTCGAACCACCACCGTCCGACCGGCCATTCGACCGGGTCGTGTCGGTCGAGATGTTCGAACACGTCCGCAACCACCGGGCCCTGCTCGAACGCATCGCCGGGTGGCTCCGACCCGGCGGCAGCTGCTTCGTCCACGTGTTCGCCCACCGCCAGCTGGCCTGGCACTTCGACGCCGAGGCCGAGTCCGACTGGATGGCCCGCCAGTTCTTCGCCGGCGGCACGATGCCGTCGGCCGACCTGCTGCTCCGGGAGCAACGCCATCTGACCGTCGTCGACCACCACTGGCTCGACGGCACCCACTACGCCCACACGCTCCAGGCCTGGCTCGACCGGCTCGACGCCGCCCCGGACGCCTGCCTGACCGCCCTCGCCGCCGGCGACGACCCGACCCCTCCCGAGCTGCAGCTCAGCCGCTGGCGTCTGTTCCTTCTGGCCAGCATCGGGACCTGGGCCTTCCGGGGCGGTCGGGAGTTCGGGGTCGGCCACTACCTCTTCGAACGTCCACGCGAGCGCTGAGCGACCACCGCTCCTGGCCATCACCCCGGTCGGGCCTTGGCGTGGGCGGCAGGCCCGTGCCATGGTCGGCCCATGGACTTCCTCTCCGAGTCGGTCGCCGACATCGCAGCCCGGGTCAACGCAGGCCAGCAGTCGGCCCGCGAGGTCACCGAGCACGCCATCGGTCGCATCGAGGCCCTCAATCCCACCCTCAACGCCTTCGTTGCCTGGGACGGCGACGCCGCCATGGCCCAGGCCGACGCCATCGACGCCAGGGTCGCCGCCGGCGAGTCGGTCGGGCCACTGGCCGGTGTGCCGGTCGGCGTGAAGGACCTGGAGGCCGTCACCGGTTTCAACACCAGCTTCGGGTCGGCGCTGCACGCCGATGACCCGCCGGCCACCGAGGACTCGTTGCACGTTGCCCGGCTGCGGGCGGCCGGCGCGGTCATCATGGGCAAGACCAACACCCCCGAGTACGGCCACAAGGGCGCCACCGACAACGTCCCCTTCGGCACGACCGGCAACCCGTGGTCGGCCGAGCACTCACCCGGCGGGTCGTCCGGCGGGACGGGGGCGGCGATCGCCGCCGGGATGGTGCCGCTCGGGACGGGCTCGGACGGCGGCGGCTCGATCCGCATCCCGGCCTCGCTCTGCGGGCTCTCCGGCATCAAGCCGGAGACGGCCCGGGTGCCGATCACCGGCCGAGCCATGCCCGGCTCGGGCCTGCTGTCGACCAACGGACCGATGGGCCGAACGGCGATGGACAGCGCCGTCGCCCTCGACGCCGTCTCCGGCCCGGACGGCCGCGACCCCCTCTCGCTGCCCCGACCGGACGGCTCGCTCGTCGACGCCGTCGCCACCGCCGAGCTGCCGGCCCGGGTGGTGTGGTCGCCGACGATGGGGTTCGCCAAGGTCGACCGCGAGGTCCTGGCGTCGTGCACCGCCGCGGTCGAGGCGCTGGCCGCCGCCGGCACCGAGGTGATCGAGGTCGAGACGATCTTCCCCGAGGATCCGGTCACGGCCTGGCTGGTGCTGTGGGGCGTCGCCCGGTTCAAGGCCCAGGGGCACCTGATCGGCACCGATGACTGGGATCGGCT
This sequence comes from Actinomycetota bacterium, assembly GCA_039195375.1. Taxonomy (GTDB): domain Bacteria; phylum Actinomycetota; class Acidimicrobiia; order Acidimicrobiales; family SZUA-35; genus JAHELU01. Next base: position 32 of record JBCCVL010000177.1, on the reverse strand, counting down.
GAGCCCGTCGATCCAGCCCCAGATCACCTACG
>JBCCVL010000176.1:0-12507 GCA_039195375.1 Actinomycetota bacterium | reverse complement strand
TCGTCTCGCAGGCATGGATCGAGCAGCGCATCGCCAGGAGCTCGTCCGGGCCCTTGATCCGGCGGGCCAGCTCCATGACCCGCTGGCCGTCGCCGATCGTGACCCCGCCGGCCTCCAGGGCCCGGTAGGCGCCGAGGCTCGCCTGGTCGATGGCGATCCGGGGCGACGGGCCGATCCGCTCTCCCATCAGCGACAGCAGCTCGTCGGCCCAGCGCTGCTCGCGTAGCGGCCGGCGGCTCCCGGCGGTGAAGAAGTTGGTCCCGACCGCGGGGCGGACCTCGTCTATCAGGGCGTTGTGGCCGGAGAGGAACTCACAGCCGACGTAGTCCCAGACCACCAGGTGACCGTCGGCCCCGACCCAGGCGTAGCGGGTGGCGTTGTGCATCACCCAGACCTGCATGTTGGTCGTGTCGCTGACGTAGCGGATGTTCATCGGGTCGGTCACGATCAACCCGTCGTAGCCGTGCTCGTTCAACTCCGCCACGGTCCGGTCGAGCCGGTACCGGCGCATGGCGTCGAGATCGGGTAGCTCCAGGCCGGCGGCGAGCCACTCGGCCTCCAGCGCCGGCCCGGGGCCCTGGGCCAGGTGGTGCCCCTCACCGGCCGCATGGAGGTTCTCCCAGCTGTGGTCGACCAGCGACGCCACCACCTTGCTGCGCCCGTCGGTGCTCACGTCGGCGCTCACGTCGGAACGAGGCATGGCGCGACCCTAATCGCCGTTGGCAGCCGGGCTAGCGTTGAGCCGTGAGCGCTGCGACACAGATGACGCCGAGGGGCACGGTGACCGCCGTGCACGCCAGCCCGGACCACACCTTCTCCAAGGTGCCGGCCACGAGCATCGAGCTGGTGGCCGGCCTCGGGGTGGCCGGCGACGCCCACAGCGGTGCCAGGGTCAAACATCGCTCCCGGGTGGCGGCCGACCCGACCAAGCCGAACCTGCGCCAGGTCCACCTGATCCACGCCGAGCTGTTCGACCGGGTGGCTGCCGACGGCTTCGAGGTCGGTCCCGGGCAACTGGGCGAGAACATCACGACGAGCGACATCGACCTGTTGTCGCTCCCGACCGGGACGACGCTGGCCATCGGTGACGATGCGCTGGTGACGCTCACCGGGCTTCGCAACCCCTGCCGTCAGATCGATGACTTCCAGGACGGTCTGCTCGGCGCCGTGCTCGTCCGTGACGACGAGGGCGCACTCCAGAAGCTGGCTGGGGTGATGGCGGTGGTGATCCGCGGAGGCGAGGTCAGGTCGGGCGACCCGATCGTGGCCGCCGTGCCGGCGACCGACCACCCGCTGGTTCGGGTCTGAGTCGGGCCTGCGGGGCCGGTTGGACCCCGCGTTCGCCATGCACCGAGCCCCGCGGCGGGCGAGCTACCAGGTGATCTCGATCTCGAGCTTGGACTCGCCCTCCTCGATCTCGACCTCGACCTCCATGGTGACCTCGGCCGGGACCCGCACCGTGTACTTGAGACCCTCCTGGCGGAACTGGAGCTGGTTGTTGCGGGCCAGCTGCTTGGCCAGGTCCTGCAACCAGGCCGCCGCCTCCTCCCGACTCAGGGTCCGCTCGTTCTCGATCTCCAGCAGCTCGGACATGGGATGATGCCTCCGGTGTCGGTCAGTCCTCGAACAGCTCGGGCGGGAACCCACCCTTGCTGACCGGGCTCCATCGGGTTGGGGTGATCATGATCGCCGACTTGCCCTGGTCGACCATGGCCTGACGGTACTCGTCCCAATCGGGATGCTCACCGCGGATGGCCCGGAAATACTCGACGAGGGCGTCGGCGGCCGCGGGGTCGGGCATGTCATGGACCTCGGCCAGACCGTCGATCTGGATCCAGGCCGAGTTGAACTCCTCGCCCATCACCAGCACCGACACCTCGGGGTTGGCCTTGACGTTGCGGACCTTGGCCCGGCTCGGGTACGAGGAGACCGCCAGCACCCCGTCGGCTGTCATCCCACCGCTCACGAGGCTCATCTGCGGACGCCCGTCCGACCGGGTGGTGGCCAGCACCCATCGGTTCTTGCCATCGACGTGCTCGGCCAGCTCGGCGGCATCGACGTCGACGTCGCTCGACCGATGTCTGGCCCGGGGGTCGTCGGACGGGATCTTCTTCATGGCCTCGGTTCCCTTTCCGGCGATCGGCTCGACCGCAACCGCCAACCCGGCGGAGTGTAGGGCCGGGCCGGGCCCGACCGACCGGCGGCGTGGGCATCCGCCGTGCCGACAAAGTCGCTTGCCGGCCGTCGTCCCGTTGAGAGAACATGGTCGACCGGAGGGAACCGATGTGTGCCGTGCGCCCTCCTTCGGCGATCCCCGGATCGTTGGCCCGAGGGGAGGTGCCCGTGACCGACAAGCGTTCGAAGGCCAGGTCCCGGCTGCGGGACGCAGCCAACCGTCTGGCCAAGGAATCGGAGACCGCCATCGAGCGGATCGACGACAAGACCGGGGACGGCGCATCGAAGACGCTGGCCGGCGGCCGCCGCCTCGTGCGCGGGGCCATCGACAGGTCGCAGCAGCTCGCCGATCAGGGTGCGGCCAAGCTGGCCGACACCGACGCCGGCGCACCGATCGTCCGCGGGGCCAAGGTCGGGGTCGAGACCATCGGTCAGCTCCCCGGTTTCACCGCCATCGGTGACGGCCTCCAGGCCTGGCAGGGCGTGCCCCGCCTGGCCGAGCGCATGCAGGACGACCCGTTTGATCCCATGCCGCCGGTGTGGCTGGCGGAGGCGCTGCTGCGCTCACAGCGCCACCAACGCACCGTCGATCTCGGCCGGGCGGCGCTGGCCCCGATCCGGATCCCCCTGGTCGCCGGGGCGAAGGCCGTCACCGCCGTCGATGCCGAGGAGTCGCCGATCCCGGTGGTGACCCAGCTGCTCGGCCGGGCCTACGTCCTGGCGCTGGCCAGGCTGGACGGCGAGCTGACCACCGGCGCCCTGCACGCCCTCAGCCGTGTCTACCTCGCTCGCGGTGCCCCGGACGAGGCCGTACGGCTGGCCCAGGGCGCCGTCGCCGCCGGTGGGCCCGACACCGCCGAGGCTGCGATCACGCTGGCCAGGGCCCATGGGCATCGGCGGGCGCTCGATCGGGCCTGGGCGGCGTCGACCGTCGCCGTCGAGCACGGCTCGACGCTCGGGCACCAGCTCCATGCGGAGCTGTCGTCGATCGTGGCGTCGGCCGACGCCGGCGACGACGCCGACCTCCCGGCGCTGTCGAACGACGATCGGGCCGGTCTGCTCTCGCTCGTCGAGACCGATGACATCGCCCGCTATCGCGGCGTCGCCCCGACGGCCGGACAGGCGATCGACGATCTGGCTCGCCAGCAGAAGAAGCGACTCGACGCGCAGGCGCCGAAGGTCCGCGACACGTTCGAGCGAGCGAAGCGGAGGTTGGGTGACGATGGTTGACGGCTTCGACTTCGACCTCGGCATGGGGCTGGCCGGGCTCGACGGATTCGGGTTCGAGGGACTCGGCTTCGGTGATCTCGGCAGCATGGGCGGCTTCGACATGACACCGTTCGCCGTCGACGGCATGAGCTTCGACGGCACGGGCTTCGACGGCATGGGCTTGGACGGCATGAGCTTCGACGGTACGGACGGGCTCGAGTCGATCGATCTCGCCGGGCTCGACCTCGACCTCGGGTTCGACACCCTCGGAGCCGGATCGGATCTCGGTGACGTGCTGTTCGCGCCCGATATGGGACAGCTGATCGACCTCGACCCGACCGACCCGTTCGCCGGCGGGCTCCCCTTCGACGATCCGCTTGCCGTCGATCCCGGGTTCGCCTCGCAGCTCGAACCGAACGTGGCCATGGGTGGTGGTCCGTTCGGCTCCCCGTTCCTGAGCCCCGAGGTCAGGGGCGTGGCGATGACGGGAACGGTGGCCGCCGGCGGCATCGGCACGGGGGCGTTCGTGCCGAACGACCTGTTCAATCCTCCGACCGACAGCTTCCGGGTGCCGATCAAGACGACGGCGACGGTGTCACGGAAGATCCGGTCGTGGTTCGCCAAGACGGCCAAGGAACTGCCGGGTGACATCGCCAAGGACGCCCTGACCAACCAGGTCGTGCAGGGAGGCAAAGCGGTGCTGGCCAGGATCCGCGGCGCCGACGCCACGCGCTGACGCCGGTCCGAGCCGCGGTGGATCGGCGGCCCAGCCGGAGGATTCGGTGTGGCTCCCGGCCACCACTAGTGTCGGCGGCCATGGACATCGACATCATGACCGGCGGGTCGCGCTGGGACGAGGCCGCCGACCTGGCCACCCGGACCAGGGACGCCGGTTTCTCCGGGATCCTGTGGACCGAGACCAGCCAGGTGCCGTGGATGCAGATCACCGCCGCCGCCCTCGCGGCGCCCGAGCTGTTCTTCACCACCGGCATCGCCGTGGCGTTCCCCCGCAGCCCCATGGTGTCGGCGGCCGTCGCCTACGAGCTGGTCGACAACACCGGCGGCCGGTTCCGCCTCGGCCTCGGCAGCCAGGTGCGGGCCCACGTCGAGCGCCGCTACGGCTCGGAGTTCGCCCGCCCGGCGGCCCGGCTACGGGACTACGTACTGGCGGTCAAGGCCTGCTGGCGGGCCTTCAACCGGGAGGAGCGGCTGGCCCACGACGGCGAGTTCTACCAGCTGAGCCTGCTCCCGCCCGACTGGTCACCGCGAGCCCACGACCTGCCGATGAAAATCGACATCTCGGCCGTCGGACCGATCATGTGCCGGGTCGCCGGCGAGGTGGCCGACGGGATCCACGTCCACCCGTTGCACTCGATGCCCTACATCGAGAACCGGCTCCTGCCGGCCGTGGCCGAGGGTGCGGCGTCGGCCGGGCGCAGCCCGGACGACGTCGACCTCATCATCCCGGTCTTCGCCTGCCCCGGCGACACGCCGGAGGAGCGGGCCCCGTACCTGAAGGTCGCTCGGCGTCAGATCGCCTTCTACGGCAGCACCCCGAACTACGCCTTCCAGTTCGACGACCTCGGCTTCGACGGCACCACCGCCAGGATCCGGGAGAAGATGAAGGCCGGCGAGCTCGACACCCTCGGCGAGCTGATCACCGACGAGATGCTCGAGCACTACGCCGTCGTCGCCCCCTGGGACGAGCTGGCCGACCGCCTGCTCGACCGCTACCGGGAGCGGGCGTCCCGGGTCGTCATGTACCTGACCGAGCGGGTGGTCCGCAACGATCCGACCGAGCGGGACCGTTGGGCCGAGGTGGCCGCAGCGGTCCGGGCGGGCTGAGCGATGAGCACGACGACCGGGACCGCCACCACAAGAACCGCACTGGTCACCGGTGCCGCCTCCGGTATCGGACGGGAGATCGCCAGGGCCATCGGCGAGGCCGGCCACCGCGTGGCCGCGGCCGACATCAACGCCGACGGGGCGACCGAGACCGTGAACCAGCTCACCGCCGCCGGTGCGACCGGACTGGCGATCACGATGGACGTCGCCGACAGCGACTCGGTCATCCAGGGCTGCCTGCAGGCGGCCGACGAGCTCGGACCGGTCGACATCCTGGTCAACGTCGCTGGCTGGGACCGGTTCCATCGGTTCGTCGACACCGACGAGGCCTTCTGGGACCGCATCATCGAGATCAACCTCAAAGGGGTGCTGCGGACCTGCCACGCCTGCGTGCCCGGGATGACCGAGCGAGGCTGGGGCCGGATCGTCAACATCGCCTCGGACGCCGGCCGGGTCGGCTCGTCACTCGAGGGGGTCTACAGCGGGGCCAAGGGTGGTGTGATCGCGTTCTCCAAGACGCTGGCCCGCGAGGTCGCCCGCAAGGGGGTCACGGTCAACGTCGTCTGCCCGGGACCGACGGACACGCCGCTCCTCGACGAGATCGTCGGCAGCGGCGACGACGGCGAACGGGTGATCGGCGCCATGGCCGGAGCGGTGGCGATGAAGCGGCTCGGCCAGCCCGAGGAGATCGCTCCGGCTGTGGTGTACTTCACCTCCGAGGGGGCGGGGTTCACGACCGGTCAGACGCTGTCGGTCTCCGGCGGGCTGACGATGGCCTGATCACGGCGTGACCGCCACCGGGCTCAGGCAACGCCGAGCTGCGTGCTGCGGGCGCCGACGTGCAGCGGATCGCGGGCCACGCCGAGCATCGACACGCCGATGCCGTAGCTGTGGACCGTGGCGTTCGGCGTGATCCGCAGGTAGCACCCGTCGGGCTCGTCGAGCTCGCCGTGGCTGGCGATCGCCTTCAGCCGTCCTGCGTCGAGCAGGGCGACGATCTCCGGATCGTCCATGTCGAGCACCTCGGCCCGCCCCTGGAACTGGACCGTGAACGGCGGGCCGACCGGCAGCTTGCGGACCGGGATGACGACGCCGACGCGGTCGTCGGCGGCGACGTTCCTGGCCTTGCGGCTCGATCGCATGGTGTGACTGAAGAGCACGGGCCCGCCGTCGCCGTCGCCGTCGCCGTCGACCAGGACGTACTGCACGCCGGCGGCATGGGGGAAGCCGGCGGGTGACACCGTCGAGAGGACGGCGAAGGATCGGCTGTCGATGGCCTTGAGGAGACGGGCCTCCTGGTCGGCGTCGACGAGCGGGGTGGTTCGCTTGGTTGCGTTGGTGATGTCGTTCATGTGACCCACTCTGTGGCGGACGGGCCGGACTGTCCATGACTAGGGCGGTCGTGTTCTTGCCCGATCGTCCAGACCGCTGGACGATCGGCATCACGGCTGCGATCCTTGGTCCCGTGGCCACCTCCATCGCTCCCCTGCGGGACCCGGTCGCGTCACCAACGCTGGCGTCACCTCTCGGGCAGGCGCTGCGCAAGGTGCGGCTGACCGGTGTGTTCTACTGCCCATCGACGCTGACCGAGCCGTGGGGCCTCTCGCTGCCACCGATGCCGGACTGCGTCTGGTTCCACATCGTCACGGCCGGCTCGTGCACGTTCGAGGCGTCCGACGGGACCCGCAGCATGCTGCGAGCGGGCGACCTCGTGCTGGTCCCCCACGGCGCCGGCCACCGGGCGTGGGGTCTGGCCGAGGCTCCGACGCCGTCCGTGCTCGACCTGCCCCACGACGAGCTGACCGAGACCTTCGGCCTGCTCCGCCACGGCGGACCGACCGCCAACCCGAACGGGACCGGGCGCGCAACCGGTGGCGGTACCGGTGTCGACGCCGCCCCCGAGGTGACCGAGGTGATCTGCGGCGGTGTGCGCCTCGACCACCCGGCGGCCCGACGGCTCGCCGCCGCCCTCCCGCCGCTGATCCACATCGTCGGCGATCACATGCCCCGATCCGACTGGCTCCGTGCCACCCTCGATCTCATCGGCGACGAGACCCGGCACGTCCGCCCCGGCGGCGACGCCGTGGTCAGCCGGCTGTGCGACATCATCGTCATGCAGGCGCTGCGGACCTGGATCGAGTCGGACCCGGCGGCCAGGGGAGGGTGGCTCGGCGCCCTCGACGACCCGCAGATCGGCACGGCGATGGCCCGGATCCACGCCAGGCCCGAGCACCCGTGGACCGTCGGCGAGCTGGCCGACGAGGTGGCGATGTCACGCTCGGCCTTCGCCGCACGGTTCACCGATCTCGTCGGCGAGCCGGCCATGCGCTACGTCACCGCCTACCGGATGGAGGTGGCCCGAAGCCTGCTCGAAGCCGGCGGCACCACCGTTGCCGCCGTCGGGCGGGCGGTCGGCTACGACAGCGAGGCCGCGTTCAGCCGGGCCTTCACTCGGGTCGTCGGCCGGTCGCCGAGCCGGTACCGCTCGGCGCTGCTGGGCCGATCGTCGACCGATGCCGCCGCAACCGATGCGTCGTCGACCGAGATCGACACCACCGACGCTCCATTCGCCGACGCCTAATTCGCCGACGCCGACGCCTCGCTGTGGCATCAATGATGGCATGGCCGTCCAACACCTCGAGCCGACCAACGCCATCGTGGCCGATGGCCTGCGCCGCACCTTCCACCGCGGCCGCGGCGCCGGTCGCCAGGAGTTGGAGGCCGTCGCCGGGATCGATCTCGTCGTCGAGCGGGGCGAGCGGGTGGCCTTCATCGGACCGAACGGCGCCGGCAAGTCCACGTCGATCAAGATGCTCACCGGCATCCTCCACCCGACCGCCGGTGCGGCCACCGTGCTCGGCCACGTGCCCTGGGCCGAACGACGATCGCTGACCCGACGGATCGGCACGCTGTTCGGCCAGCGCTCGCAGCTGTGGTCCGAACTGGCGCCCCGGTCGTCGTTCGAGATGCTGGCGGCGATCTTCGGCATCGACCGTCGTCGGCTCGCCGATCGGGTCACCGAGCTGGTCGAGCTGCTCGACCTCGGCGATCTGATCGACCAGCCGGTGAGGACCCAGTCGCTCGGCCAGCGCATGCGCTGCGAGCTGGCGGCGACGATGCTGCACCAGCCCGATCTGCTGTTCCTCGACGAGCCGACGATCGGGCTCGACCTGCTGGCCAAGCAGCGCTTCCGTGACGTCCTGGTGCGACTGAACGACGAGCTCGGCGTCACCGTGTTCCTGACGAGTCACGACGTCGCCGACGTCGAGCACGTCGCCGACCGGGCCATCATCGTCAACCACGGCCGGATCATCGCCGACGCCCCCGTCGACGATCTCCGGCGGTCGGTGTTGGCGGTCAAGCGGGTCCGGGTCGGGATCGAGCATGGTCACGACCCCGACCCGGTGCTCGACCTCGGGCTGCCCGGCGTGTCGGCGGAGCTGATCTCGCCGTCGCTCGTCCGCTTCGAGGTCGACACCACGATGACCCCGATCCGACGCGTGCTCGACACGGTGCTCGCCGCCGTGCCCGTGGCCGACCTCTCCGTGGTCGACCCACCGCTCGAGCACGTCATCGCCGACATCTACGAGCAACCCCGATGAGGGCCTCGACCGGACGGGGTGATGGCGTCGGCTGGCTCGGCCCGGCGACCACGGCCGCCCGCCTCGGTGCCAGGCGGGCGGCCTCGGAGCCGGGCGGGCTGGTCTTCGCCGCGGTCTTCTACCTGATGGTGACTGCGGTGCTGGCCGGCATGTGGCGGACGGCGGCCGAGGCCGGCGGCGGCGGCGGGATCGTCGGCTACAGCGCCGTCGCCCTCGTCTGGTACATCGCCGCGTCGGAGGCGGCGGTGCTGGCCCTGCCCCAGCGGCTGATCGAGGACGTCGGCATCGAGATCGACGACGGGCTCGAGGCCGAGCTGCTCCGCCCGACCCCGCTCATCGTCGTCCGCCTGGCCGCCGAGGTCGGGCGGATGCTGCCACGGCTCGGTGTGTGTCTGGCCGTCGGCGTCGTCCTGGCCAGGATCATCGGCGGGCCGATTCCCGATCCGGTCGCCCTGACGATCGCCGTCCCCTCACTCCTGCTGGCGGCGACCGTGAACCTCGCGGCGCAGTACGCATTCGCCGGGGCTGCGTTCTGGCTCCGAGACGTCCGCAGCGCCTGGTTCCTCTACCAGAAGCTCGTGTTCGTGCTCGGCGGCATGCTGCTGCCGCTTGAGGTGCTGCCCCGCTGGCTCGAGCTGACGGCGAAGGCCCTGCCGTTCGCAGCCATGGCCTACGCACCGGCCCGCCTGGCATCCGGGAGCGTCGAGCCGGAGCTGCTGGCGATCCAGGTCGGCTGGCTTGCGCTCGCCGTCGCCGGCGCGCTGGCCGTCTACCGGGCGGGCGAACGTCGCCAGATCAGGACCGGGGCATGACCGTCTCCCCCGAGTCTCGTGCGACCGACCGGAACCGTCCCGACCGGGCCGGCCAGGCTGGCGAAGCCGGCGGCGACGCTCCGGTCCGATCGCGACCGGCCGGCCGACGGTTGGATGGGACCGGGCCGGCGGATCTCGGCGCCGTCCCGGTCTGGCGGGTGCTGGCCGCCACCTCGCGGTCGGCCTGGCGGGAGGCGCTGGCCAACCGGGCCGGGTTCTGGAGCCAGATCGCGATCATGATCGTCAACGACGTCGTCTGGGTCGTGTTCTGGTTCCTGTTCTTCGACCGGGTCGGATCCGTTCGGGGTTGGGACCTCGACCGGCTCATCATCCTGTTCGCCATCCTCACCACGTCGGCCGGCATCGTGCTCGGCCTGCTCAACAACGCCCGCCGCACCGGCCAGCTGGCGGCGACCGGTGCCCTCGATGCCGCCCTGGCGCTCCCGGTCAGCCCCCTGACCTACCTCCTGGTCCGTCGGGTCGAACCGGTCAACGTCGGCGACCTGTTCTTCGGGATCGGGCTCTTCCTCGCCTTCGGTGACCCGACACCGGCCCGGACCGTGGTCTTCGCCTACGGCGTCGGCTGCGCGGTGTTGATCCTGACCGGCTTCCTGGTGCTCGTCGGTTCGCTCAGCTTCTGGGCCGGGCGAAGCGACGCCGGCGACCTCGGCTTCCATGCGCTGCTGCTGTTCTCGAACTACCCGGTCGACATCTTCGGCGGGGCCACACGGGTCTTCCTGTATGCGGTCGTGCCGGCCGGTTTCGTCTCGTCCGCCCCGGCCCGGCTCGTCGACGACTTCGACGTGCGGTGGGCGATCGGCACCGGCGCAGTCGCCCTCGTCACGGCCGCCGCCGGCGCGACGGCGTTCTCCGTCGGCCTCCGCCGCTACACCTCGGGCGCCACCTGGACCCGGGCCTGACCGGCGTTGCGAGGACCGACCCCGGCGATCGGACCTGGAACCGCCGGACTCGCGTCGGCCGGCCGTCGTGGTTTCGGGGCGGGCCCCAGCGACTCAGGTCAGCGGGTCGAGGCGGATGGCAAATCGATCCCGGATGGCGGCGTCGACCGCAGCCGGGATGTGGGATGGGCGATGCTCGGCCAGGGTGGCGACGACGTGGTCGTTGGCCCGGTCGACGGCGGTGGCGGCGCCGGCGTCGACCCAGTCGTCGGGACTCAGCCGGTCGCCGACGCGAGGGTAGGTGTACTCGGACTGCATCAGGGCGAGCGTCTGGTCGTTGCCGAGGAAGTGGCCGGGGCCATCGACGACCTGGCGGATCACGTCGGCGGACAGGGTCTCGGCCGTCACCTCGATGCCACGGATCGACCGGTTGATCGCCCCGAGCATGTCGTTGTCGACGACCATCGCCTCGAGCGAGAAGCCGAGGATCGACGCCAGCATACCCGCCGACTCGTAGACCAGGTTGGCACCGGCCTGACCGGCCAGGCTGACCGTCAGCGCCTTCTCGTGGCCGGCCTGCATGTCGGGCAGCTTCGAGTCGCTCATGCCTGCCGCCACCCCGGACGGCAGCCCGAGCCAGTTGGCCAGCTGTGCTGCGGCGGCGTTCATCACCGCCTCCTCGCCGCTGCCGCCGCTCATGGCCCCGGTTCGGAGGTCCGACACGAACGGCCAGAGCCCCATCACACAGGGATGGCCGGGGGCGAGCAGGTTGACGGTGGTCAGTCCGGCCAGGCACTCGGCCAGGGCCTGGGTCAGCGAGCCGGCGAGCGCGGCCGGCGAGGTCGCCCCCGCCTGGCCAGCCGACAGCAGGCACACCGGCATCCCGGCTCGGACCTGGGCGACCAGCACCTCGGCCGACTCCTCGGCGAACCGGAGCGGCGGCACCACGAAGGTGTTGTTGGCCAGCATGAAGGGGCGCTCGGCGAACCGTCCTGGCCCGCCGAGGATGTGATCGAACAGCTCGACCGAGTCGGTGACCGCCTTGGGGCTGAAGTAGGCGGTGCCCGTCGGCTTGGTCGTGCCGGCAACGGTGGCGTACGCGGTGTTGATGTCGAGCTCGTAGGGATCGTCGAGCTCGCGGGCAACGACCGGCCGGACGAAGAAGTGGAGGTGCTCCAGGGTGTCGTACAGGCGACTGATGTCGTACAGATCGGCCAGCGTCGAGTCGCGGAAGCGGTTGGTCTTGTGGTCGAGTACCGAGACGGCGGCCCCGCCGGTGCCGAAGTAGACCTTGTCGGCGGAGACGTCGAGGCTCTTCGACTCGTCGAGCGCATGCCAGGTGAACCCGCCGGCCGCCGTGCCGAGGGCCCGTTCCACCACCGCCCGGGGGTAGCGCAGGCGTCCGTGCTCGTCGACCCGGCCGCCGGCGGCGGTGACCACGTCGACGAAGACGGGGATGGCCGAGGCCATGCCGATGTCCTCGAGCAGGCCGAGGGCGGTGTCGTAGATCGCCATCATGTCCGACTCGGTCAGCGGCCGGTAGGCACCGCCGACCAGGCCGGGTCGGACGGCTCCGGCGTCGACCTCGGCCTGCCGCTCGGCCAACCGAGCCGCACGGCCCCCGGCTCGTCGGCGGGATCCTGCCTCGCGCATCTCGGAACGGTAGCACCGGGCAGCTGGGACGTCGGACTTCTCGCCAACGGCCAGCACCCGGCACACCGACGGCACGAGATCCTCCAACCAGAAGAACCATCGGTGGACCGGGCGGAGCCGGAGCGGGGCGGAGCTCAGCGGCCGACGTCGGCCAGCGTCCGCCGGAGCTCCGCCGCGAGCTCGTCCATCCGCTCCTCCCCGACCGGTTCGGCGATGCCGTCGCCGATCAGGCGGAACACGTTCGGCCCGAGGGCATCAGCCGGGTGGTCGGTCGCCCGTGGCACCACGTGGACGTGCACGTGGCGGTGATCG
>JBCCVL010000175.1:0-12708 GCA_039195375.1 Actinomycetota bacterium | reverse complement strand
GGCTCCGAGTCCGTCTCGGTCTCGGTCGATGACGGACCGAGCGGCATGTTGTCGAGCACCACCAGCCGCTCGAGCACCACCACCCGGCCGAGGAGTACCACGTCGACCACGTCGATCGTCTCCACTGCCTCGTCGACCACCCGGCCGTCGAGCACCCGACCCCCGACGTCGATCAGCACCACGGCCCCACCACCGACGAGCCCGCCGACGACGGCCCGTCCGACCACGACCGTCCGCCAGACCACGACGATCCGCCAGACGACCACCGCAAAGCCAACCACGACGACCACCCGACCGACGACGACAACGACGAGGCGGACGACCACAACGACCCGTCCGACGACAACGGCCCTCGGGTCGAACCTGATCAGCAACGGTGGGTTCGAGGTCAGCGGTCTCGGCACCGGCTTCGCCCAGATCAGCCTGGCCCCGTGGCAGTCGTCGGCCGGTCGGGTCGAGGTCTGGGGCAGCGGCCACAACGACGTGCAGTCGGCTGCCGGTATCAGCCACGCCGAGCTCAACGTCGACGGTGCGACCACCTACACCCAGACCATCTCGACGCGCCGCGGCACCACCTATCAGTGGTCGTTCCAGCACCGCGGTCGCAACGACGTCGACGCGCTCGAGGTCCTGGTCGACGGCGCCGCCATCCGGACCATCTCGACGGACCAGCGCTGGACCCGCTACGAGGGCACGTTCGTCGCCGCGTCGTCCTCGACCGACTTCGGGTTCCGCTCGATCGACGGCGGTGGAGCGGCCAACCTGCTCGACCAGGTCCGGGTCCGCGAGATCATCCGCTGACCGACCGGACGGCCCCCGGCCGCCGGTGACCCCTCGGCCGGATCGGTCGGCCAACCGGGCCACTTTGGAGCCTCCCGCGACCCTGAGGCAGACTTGGCCGGGATGTGGCCGCTCGGGCCGGTCCGCTCGACGCGGCCGGCTGGCCGCACAGGCCCCCGAGGAACAGGAGCAGGCCATGGAAGATGCCGTCATCGTCGCCACCGCCAGGACCCCGATCGGCCGGGCGGTCAAGGGATCGTTGAAAGAGGAGCGGGCCGACGACCTGGTCGGCTTCATCATCGCCGACCTGATGAGCAAGGTCCCCGAGGTCGACGGCGCCGACGTCGAGGACGTGATCTGCGGGGTTGCCAACGCCACCGGTCAACAGGGCCGCAACCTCGGGCGTCTCGCCGGCCAGCTCGGCGGGCTGCCGAACACCGTGCCCGGCACCACCGTCCAGCGGGCCTGCGCCTCGTCGTTGCAGTCGATCCGGGTCGCGGCCCACGCCATCCGGTCCGGCGAGGGCGACATCTTCGTCGCCGCCGGCGTCGAGGCGGTCAGCCAGTTCTACGAGGCCCAGGATCCCGGTAACCCCCGGTTCATGGACGACAGCCGAGACGACTACCTCGACGACTTCTACATCCCGATGGGCATGACGGCCGAGAACGTGGCCGACAAATACGACATCTCCCGCGAGCGGATGGACTCCTACGCCAAGCTCAGCCAGGACCGGGCGGTCACCGCCAGGGCCAACGGCTTCTGGGAGAACGAGATCACGCCGTACACGCTGGCCGACGGCACCGTGGTCAGCCAGGACGACGGACCTCGCGAGGGGACGACGGTCGAGGGACTGAGCCAGCTGAAGCCGGCGTTCAAGCCGGACGGCCGGGTCACCGCCGGCAACGCCTGCCCGCTGAACGACGGGGCCGCCGCGGTCATGGTCATGTCGGCATCGAAGGCCGAGGAGCTCGGACTCACCCCGCTTGCCCGGATCGTCGCCTCCGCAGTGTCCGGTCTCGACCCGAAGATCATGGGCGTCGGTCCGATCGAAGCCGTCGGCAAGGTCCTCGACCGAGCCGGAATGAAGATCGGCGACATCGACGTTGTCGAGCTCAACGAGGCCTTCGCCGCACAGGTGCTCCCGATCTGCGACGAGACCGGGATCTCGATCGAGGATCAGCTCAACCCGCACGGCGGGGCGATCGCCGTCGGCCACCCCTTCGGGATGACCGGGGCCCGGATCATGACCACGCTGATCAACGACCTGCAGACCCTCGACCGCCAGTACGGCCTGGAGACGATGTGCGTCGGTGGCGGCCAGGGCATGGCGATGATCATCGAGCGCCTCAGCTGATCGACGGCCGGGCCACCGAGCGGTCACCCGCCCCCGGGCCGGTGGGCCACAATGGGGCGATGTCGCTCACTGTCCGATCTCGTCTCGGTTGGTTGCTCGTCCCGGTCGTCATGGCCGTCGTGCTTGCGGCCTGCGGGGGCGGTGATGAGCCGTCGGCCGAGGCGGGCGACGACGAGACCGGGGCAGCGACGAGTTCGACGGCGACCCCGGCCGCCGACGACCGCGAGCCGACGACAACCGAGGCACCGGCGACCACCTCGTCGACGGCGCCGTCGACGACGACCGAGCCGGAACCCGAGATCGAGCCGGTCGTCTACGACGGGGACTTCTCGGCCTCCATCGCCCCGATCCTGGCCGAGAGGTGCGCCTCGTGCCACGCACCGGGCGGACCGGGGACCGCCCACTGGGAGCTGGCCACGGTGGCCGATGCCGCCGACAACCATCGGGCGTTGCTCGAGGTGATCGAGACCGGCTTCATGCCCCCGTGGCCGGCTGGTGGTGACAGCCCTCGATTCGCCGACGATCGCAGCCTCCGACCGGATCAGCTCAAGGCCGTGCTCGACTGGGCAACGGCCGGGGGCGAGATCGACGTCGACCCCGGCGAGGCGATCGCACCGGCGTCCGCCGTCGTCGGTCTGGCCGACCCCGACGTGCAGATCGTGCCGGAGCAGCCCTATGCGGGTTCGCTGAGCACCGTCGACGACTACCGG
This sequence comes from Actinomycetota bacterium, assembly GCA_039195375.1. Taxonomy (GTDB): domain Bacteria; phylum Actinomycetota; class Acidimicrobiia; order Acidimicrobiales; family SZUA-35; genus JAHELU01. The sequence continues at coordinate 9,864 of JBCCVL010000175.1, read as the reverse complement.
TGCCAGATCTACGATCCGCAGCTGTCGGACGGCGGTTGGATCACCTCGTATGAGTTCGTGCCCGACCAGACCGAGGTCGTGCACCACGCCATCGGTTACCTGATCCCGGCCGACCGTCGGGATCGGGCGCTGGAGCGGGACGGTGAGGACGGCAAGCCGGGCTGGTCGTGTTACGGCAGCTCCGGGCTTGGCGCCGACGAGCTGTTCCTCGGCTGGGCCCCGGGCCAGGATCCGACGGTCTACCCCGATGGCACCGGGCTCTGGGTGGACCCGGGAGCGTTCATCGTCGTCCAGGTCCACTACCACTACGAGGTGTCGGCCCCGGCTGATGCGTCCGCGCTTGCGCTCGAGGTCGCACCGTCCGGGGACGACCTCGAACCCATCGAGGTGGCCACGCTGGTCGCACCGGCCGAGATCCCGTGCCGCGACGGCGAGGACGGTCCGCTGTGCGACCGCGACACGGCCATCGCCGCAGCCAGGGAGAAATACGGCAACGAGGGCGTCCAAGCCGATGCCATCCTGCAGATCTGTCGAGCGGAGGTCGCCGACTTCGCAGCGATGACCGACGGCACGGCCTCGTCGAGTTGTGACATCCCCGTCCGGTTCGTCGACGCCATCGGCGAGGTGGTCGCGGTCTTCGGTCACCAGCACGAGTTGGGCGACTGGTTCCGAATGACCCTCAATCCCGGCAAGCCGGACAAACGGGTGCTGCTCGACATCCCGGACTGGGACTTCGACTGGCAGTACAACTACGTGCCCGTGGATCGGATCGTGATCGACGGCGACGACATCATCCGGGTCGAGTGCGGCTGGGACCGCTCCTTGCGTGATCCGACGCTCGAGCCGGCCTACGTGCTGTGGGCCGACGGCACCGACGACGAGATGTGCTTCGCCACCGTGACGACCCGGCCGGTCGACTCCTGACCGGACGACCGGTCGCGGCCTCGATCAGGGCAGCGAGATGACGACGAGGTCGGTCGGTTGCTGATCCTCGGCCACCGGCAGCGGGGTGATGGCACGCCTGGCGCCCACCACCTGGATCAGCAACCGCTCGCCATCGGGCATGCGGGCGACGCCCTTGGCCCGGACCACCTCGGGTTCGAGGGCGTCGAGCAGCTCGTCCAGCTCGTTGCGGTCGACCGGATCGGAGAGGGTGATGACCGAGGTCCGGTGGGCGTCGAACAGGCTCGGTGGCGGGGTGTCGTCGACCCCGCCGGGACGCCGGGTACCCATGTCGAGCAGGCCGGCCACCACCTCCGGGTCGTTCGACCGTGCGATCGGTGCCCCGTCGGTCAACCGGCCGACCTCGGCCACCACCCGCCCGGTCGTGGCCTCGTCGACGAGGTCGGTCTTGGTCACCAACGCCAGGTCGGCCACCCGCAGCTGTCGCCGGATCAACGGACCGGTGATCGGGTCGGCCAGCCGAGCCGGGAACTGCTCGACGTCGACGAGGACGACGACGCCGTCGAGTCGGAAGCCGTTCGATCGGGCCCATGGAACGACCTGGGCCGGGTCGGCCACGCCGCTCAGCTCGATCACGAGGTGGTCTGGCGCCTGGTGGCGGGCCCGGAGGTCGTCGAACGCCTTGCCGAGCCCGTCGCTGAGGCTGCAGCAGATGCAACCGTCGGTCAGTTCGACGACGTCGCCGTGGCGGCGGGCGATCAGCCGGTGGTCGATGTTGATCTCGCCCACGTCGTTGACCAGCACGGCGATCGGCCGGTCGGTGCGGGCGAGGAGGTGGTTGAGCACCGTCGTCTTGCCGACACCGAGGTAGCCGCCGAGCAGGGTGACGGGCACCCGCCGGCCATCCCACGGGGCGATCTCCGTGTCCGGCTCGTCGACGATCTGGTCGACGATGTGGTCGACGAGGGCAAACGGGGATTCGGGCGAGCCGCCGGACGACATGGAGCCGAGGGTAGTCGGCGGCGATGACGATCAAGCGACGGTGGCCGCCCGAAAACGGATCGGGGCCCGGACCGCCGGGGGAGCGCAGTCCGGGCCCCGGTCGAGCCGGTCGGCTCGACGGTGGTCAGTCGCCGAAGAGGGTCCGGCGGAGGTTGCGGACACCGACGATCGTCAGGCCGCAGGCCAGGAGGGCAGCGCCGGCGACGGCGCCGACCAGGGCGTTGCCTCCGGCCAGGACCGCAAGCAGCAGCACGAGCTGGCCGAGGACGACGAGCGCCATGACCATCGTTCCGGCCCCGATCGGGGGCTGATCGACGGCCGGGTCACCGCTGGCGGCCTCGGCCGTCAGCAGTGGCAGGTCGGGAACGCCGTCTCCGCAGTCGAACGTCTTGGCGTCAGGCAGGTGGTCGGTCATCGGGGGCCTCCTCTCGGGCAGGCTTCGGGTTGGGTGATCTGGTCGTCGGATTCGGGTGTGGTGCAGGGTGCGGTTCGGGTCACCGTTGGCGGCGAAGCCCGCCGCTCGGGCGCGTCTGGTCGGACCGGCGTTGCGCCGGCGGTTGACGGTGGTTTGGCGTCGGTGAGACCTCGGCGGTTGGCCGGACGAGGTCGGGAACGGAATCCTCCGGCTGGTCCGGCGACGGGCGTCGGTCCGCTGGAGGCGGTGGTCGGGTTGCCGGCTCGGGGCCGGCGGTGGCTCAGCGGGCTGGCCGCTGACCGACGTACGAGGAGGGGGAGCGATCCTGGTGGATCGTGCGACCCCGTGTGTCGAGCCAGGTGGCGTCGGTGGCGTTGCGCTGATCGGTCATCGTTGCATCCATCGGGCGGGGTCCTCCTCTCGGAACTCGCAGGTCGGTGGTGGGCCGTAGTCTGTCACGGCCCCTCGGGGTGCTCAACCGATTTCGTCGGTCATCAGCTGTGCGTGGTGAGCGGTGTGCGTCATCACCCATACAGACGTCACCGGGGCCCGATTGGTTCCCGGGATGTGCCGAGCGTCACGAATCCTTCATCCGTCGGCTGGCGACGGGCCGCGGCGGATCAGCCGCAGTAGCGGTAGACCTCGGCGAAGTCGACCTGCATCGTGACCACGCCGGACATGCTCGGCTTGAAGGCGTCGAGCTGGATGTGGAACCGGTGCGGGACGTCGGGGATGAGGTCGGCGCCGGTCTCGTTTGTCGTCCAGGTCTCGCCACCGTCGCGGGTGATGCTGATTCGGCTCGGCGTCCACTCCATCGTGATCGTCTGCCACTGGGCGGCGTCGGCCTGCCAGATCTTGTACTCCTGCTGGCCGGAGTTGGAGGCGAACGGCTTGTGGATGAACGAGTAGAACGGTGAGCGGGTCGGGGAGTCCTGGTGGGGGAGCGTCTCGTAGGCGTTGTTCTCGCCGTCTCGCAGGTGGTTGTCCGACGTCGGCCAGGTGAGGATCACGCCGCTCATCGCCTTCGACGGATCGACGTCGGTCCTGACCCGGAAGCGGTACTTGCCGTAGGTCTGGGCGTGGGTGTGGTTCATCCCGCCGGAGACCAGGGTGCCGTTGATCATCTGGGCGGTGATCGTGAGGTTGCCGCCGCCGACCGACAGGGCCGAGGCCATGCGACGGCCGTTGCCGGCGTTGCCCGTGTCCTGGTCCCAGCGGAGCCACTGGCCACCGATGGACGAGCCGTTGAAGTCGTCCCGCATGACCAGCTCGAACTCGGCCCCCGACGCGCACGAGTTGCCGACGGTCGTCGGTGGCCGGGTGGTGGTCGGCGCCTGGGTGGTCGTGGTCGGTGGACGGGTCGTGGTGGTGGTCGGTGGCCGGGTGGTGGTCGTCTGACCCGGTGCCGTTGTGGTACCCCCCGCGGTGGTGCTGGTGCGCCCTGCCGTCGTCGACGTCGACGCACCCGCCGTCGTCGACGTGGTCAAGCCGGTCGTCGCCGCCGTCGATGAGGTCGTCGCCGACGGTTCGTCCGCAGTTGAGCTCGTCGTCTCGTCTGCCTGGTCTTGCCCGGTGGTCGACGTGACCGACACCTCGAGCGGGTCGGTGGTCGTCGTCTCGTCGATCGTGGTGCTGGTGCTGTTCGTCGGCGTGGTCGACGCCTCGACGGCCGAGCTGGCGGTCGAGGTCGAGTTCGACGGCGAGGTGGTGTCGTCGGCGGACACGAGCGGGGCACCGTTCTGGCCGAAGGCCCGGGCACCCGCAGCATCACCGGCCGATCCGACCGACTCGGCCTCGATCCGGCTGGCCAGTGCCGTCGGGTCGTCGAGCTCGTCACGGTCCCCGATGGCCACGACGGCGGCGGCCCCGCAGAGCACGGCGGCACCGACGACGGCGGCGAGGCGCTTGCCCTCCCGACCGCCGGAGAGCCCGAGGGCGATCCAGGCGCGACGAAGCGGACCTGGCTCATCCAGCCGGGGCTGCGGCCCGTACCCGGGCTGCACGTCGTCGCGCCCGTCGTCGGGCAGTATCAGATCCGCCATATCAGATCCGCCATGTCTGTCCCACCGCCGGTCAGCCTAGACGCAGATGTCGAATGTATGACAGGACCCCCCGAAAATTCTGTCCGGTGCGGATCCCGGCCGGCCCCGGCGTCCGGTCGTCTCTACACTCACCCCGGGAAAGGAGCGCCCGAGCACCCTCCGCATGGACCCTACGCACCCGACCTCCGAGGACGCGGTCTACGCCGACTGGACCAAGATCCGGCTGCTGGCCCCGGCCGCGGTCGGAGCCGTCGTTGCCGCCCTCGCGGTCGTGGCCGCAGCGGTCGTGCTCGGTGGTGGCGGTGACGAGGCGGCCACGACGGCGCCCGTCACCACCCTCGGATCCGGTGAGGCCGTCGTCGCCGCCGACCTCGAGCCAGAGGAACGGGCGGCGCTGGTCCTCGACGACTTCGTCGAGGCCCTCGAGACCTCGAACCTCGCGACCCAGGCCTACGCGTTCACCGATCCGGCGACCGCCAGCACCGAGTACGCCCGGCTCGTCGCCGAGCTCGGCGCCTTCACCATCGACGTCACCCCCGGCGCGGTGAGGCTGGTCGACGCCGCCAACGCCAGCGCCGCCATCTCGGTGGCCTGGACCCTCGACGACGGGACCGTCTTCACCACCGAGGGCGAGGCCGACCTCGTCCTCCTCGGCACCTCGTGGCTCGTCGACTGGGAGCCGGCGATCCTCGAGTTCAGCCTCGACCCGGGCGACGTGCTGGTGCGCCAGCGGGTGGTCGCGCCCAGGGCCCCGATCCTCGGCCGCGACGGTGTCCCGCTCGTCGACAACCGCGACACCGTCGAGGTCGCCGTCATCCCACGAGAGGCGGGCGAGATCGCACCACTGAGCGAGGCCCTCGGACCGTTGGTGTGGCGGGAGCCGGCCGACATCCGGGACCTCATCGCCCCGTCGCCGTCAGACGCCCGGGTGGTGGTGGCCACGCTCCGGGCGGAGGACATTCCGCCGGTCGAGTCCCAGCTGCGTGCCCTCCCCGGTGTCGTACTCCAACCGTCGACGTTCCCCCTCGCCCCCTCCAACCGATTCGCCCGGGCGCTCCTCGGACGCTCGGCCGCGGTCACGGCCGAGATCATCGACGAGCATCCCGAGCTGTTCCAGGCCGGCGACATCGCCGGCCGCTCCGGTCTGCAACGGGAGTACAACGCCCGCCTCGCCGGCCAACCCGGCTTCGAGATCCGCGTCCGGCGTCGCTTCCCGACCTCCTCGACGCCGGCGGCCGCGACCACGACGCCCACGACGGCCGAGACGACGACCGCCAGCTCCGATCCGGCATCCGATCCCGGTCGGGACACCGGAGCCGTGGCCGAGCCGTCAACACCGGACGACCCCGACGTCATCTACCGCGACGGCCCGTTCCCCGGCACCCCGCTGCAGCTCACGCTCGACGCCCGGATCCAGCGGGCCGCCGAGGAGGCGCTGACCAGGACCGACCGCACCTCGGCGCTGGTCGCCGTGCAGCCGTCGACGGGGCACATCCTGGCCATCGCCAACGGTCCCGGCGACGCGGTCAACAACTTCGCCATCACCGGCCAGTACCCGCCTGGCTCGGTGTTCAAGATCGTCACCGCCTACGCCGCGCTCGAGAGGGGCTTCGGGCCCCGCGACCCGGTTGACTGCCCGCAGTTCCTCGAGGTCGACGGCCGGCAGTTCACCAACGCCGAGGGCGAGGTGCTCGGCACGGTTCCGTTGCGGCGGGCCTTCTTCCTCTCCTGCAACACCGCCTTCATCAACCTGGCGTCGTTCCTCGACCCGAGCGACTTCACGAGTACCGCGGCCAGGATGGGCATCGGCTCCGGCTACGAGCTCGGCACCGCCTCCTACGCGGGCAGCGTCCCGACACCGGGCAGCGCGGTCGAGAAGGCCGCCACCTCGTTCGGGCAGGGCCGGATCCTGGTCAGCCCGCTGAGTGCCGCCGTTCTCGCCGCCACCGCCGCCTCGGGCACCTACCGCCCGCCGTCGCTGGTCATCGAGCCAGACCACACCCCGCCAACGGGTCAGGCCCTCGATCCGGCCGCGGTGGCCAACCTGCAGGACTTCATGCGGGCCGTCGTCACCAACGGCACCGGCAACGCGGTCAACGGCGCGGCCGGCGGCCCGGTCTCGGGAAAGACCGGCACCGCCGAGTTCGGCGACGCGGTCCCGCCAGAGGCCCACGCCTGGTTCGTCGGCTACCAGAACGACCTGGCGTTCGCCGTCTTCGTCGAGGGCGGCGAGTTCGGGGGAGCCACCGCCGCGCCAATCGCCGGCGACTTCCTCAACCGCCTCGCCAACTGATCGGCCGCCACCGCCGGTCGTCGTGTGGCGTCTGGCGCGTCGGTGGCGGGATGGGGCCCGCCGTCTAGCATCGGGGTCGTGGAGCCGACGACCACCTACCCGGCCCAGTGGGAGACCCACGTCGTCCTCCGTGACGGCTCGACGGCCGAGATCCGACCGATCCGGCCGACCGATCGCGACGCCATCGTCCACTTCCACAGCCAGCAGTCGCAGGAGAGCATCTATTTCCGCTACTTCCGGTACCGGCCACAGCTGAGCGAGGCCGAGCTCGACCACTTCACGATCGTCGACTACGAGGACCGGATGGCCTTCGTCGCCATCCAGGGCAGCGAGCTGATCGCCGTCGCCCGCTACGAGACGTGGCCGGGCAAGCCGGTGGCCGAGGTCGCCTTCTTCGTGCACGACGACCACCAGGGCAAGGGCCTCGGCACCCTCATGCTCGAATACCTGGCCGCCGCCGGCCGCCAGCAGGGCCTCGATGGTTTCACCGCCTCGGTGCTGCCCGAGAACTACCGGATGCTCGGTGTGTTCCGCAGCGCCGGCTACGAGGTCTCGACCCGGTTCGACGACGGTGTCATCGAGGTCGATCTCGGGATCGACGTCACCCCGGCGACGTCGTCGGCCATCGCCGACCGCCAGCGCTCGGCCACCGCTCGGTCGGTGGCCCGCATCCTCCAGGCCGGCACGGTTGCCGTCGTCGGGGCCAGCCGTCAGCCAGGCAGTATCGGTCACGAACTGGTCCGTCAGCTCCTCGGTGCCGGGGCGGCCGACCCCGCTCCCTCCGCAACGGGCGACGGGGTGCGGGTGCTCGCCGTCAACCCGGTCGCCGACGAGGTCCTCGGCCTCAACTGCCACGAGACGATCATCGACGCCGCAGCGTCGCTCCGGTCAGCACCGGATCCATCGGACGACGGTGCTGGCGACGGCCCCGGCATCGACCTGGCGGTCATCGCCGTCCGGGCCGAGCTGGTGACCGACGTCGTCCGCCAGTGCGCCGAGGCCGGGGTCCGCGGCCTGCTGATCATCTCCTCCGGCTTCTCCGAGGCCGGCGACGAGGGGCGGGCCCGAGAGCGGGAAATCGTCGAGCTGGCCCGAGACAACGGGATGCGGCTCATCGGCCCGAACGCCTTCGGTCTGATCGACACCGGGCCACCGGCCCGGCTCAACGCCGTCTACCACCCCGTCCTGGTCGGTGCCGGCCGGGTCGGGGTCGCCTCGCAGTCCGGCCCACTCGGCGCGGCCATGCTCGAACGGATGCGGGCGGCCGGCATCGGCGTCTCGTCCTTCATCGGCTTCGGCAATCGGGCCGACGTGTCGGTCAACGATCTCCTCGACCACTGGGGCCTCGACCCGTCGACCGACGCCGTCATCCTGTACGTCGAGAACTTCGGCAACCTCCGCAACTTCTCCACCGCAGCCAGGGCCACGTCGCTGGCCAAGCCGATCATCACCATCCGGCCGTCGTCACCTGACCAGATCGAGCTGCTCCGCCAGGCCGGCGTGATCCTCGTCGACGAGGTCTCGCAGCTGATCGAGCAGGCCGATCTGTCGGCCAACCAGCCGCCGGCCCGAGGCAATCGTGTGGCCCTGATCTCCAACAGCGCCTCGGTGGCCAGGTTGGCCGCAGCCGCCTGCCGCCGTCAGGGCCTTGAGCTGATGGTGCCCGCCGGGCTGGCCGATGCCGCCCGCGACGATTCGGTGCTGATCGGCGACCTCGACTCGATCGCCCTCCGGCCGTCCGGCGAGCCGTCCGACTACGAGCGGGTGGTGGCGGCCGCTGCGGTGTCCGGTGACGTCGACATGGTCCTGCTCGCCTTGGTCCCGACCGCCTACCTCGATCGTCAGCACCTCATTGGTCTGCTCGACCGCGTCAATCGGGCCATCGACAAGCCGGTGGTGGCGGTCGGGCTCGTCGGATCCGAGGTCCTGCCGGTCGACGGGCTCCCGTTGTTCGCCTTCCCCGAGGGTGCGGCCAGGGCCCTCGGCCGCCACGCCCGTTACGGGCTGTGGCGCTCCGCTCGCCTCGACCGGGCCGACCCGGCACCCGCCGGCGACGAGGTGCCGGACGACGCACCGGGGCGCGAGGGCGACCGCTCCGGTCAACGAGCCGATGACGTCGATGAGCTCATCGACCGGTTGCTGGCGGGTCGCCGGGAGGCGACGGTGACCACCGCCAGTCCCGATCTCGTGCCCCTGGTCGAAGCCCTCGGTTTGCCGTTCGCTCCCGGCGGCGTGGCCCACGACGTCGACGAGGCGGTCGAGCTGGCCGAGCGCGTCGGCTACCCGGTCGTGCTCAAGGCGGCCAACCTGGTCAACCGATCGGTCGGCGAGCAGGGCGGGACGGCGATCGACCTCCACGATCGAGCGGCACTCGAGGCGGCCCATCGGCGCATGAGCGAGCGGCTCGGCGTCAGCATGCGGACGGCGATCGTGCAGCAGATGGTCCCATCGGCCGCCACCGTCCGCCTCGAGCTGCTCCAGGACCAGGCGTTCGGAGCCATGGTCTCGATCGGTCCCGGTGGTTCGGCGTTCCGCGACAACGAGGCGGCGGCCAGGCGGTTCCTGCCGCTCAGCCGCGACGAGGCGACGGCGCTGACCAGGGCAGCGGCCGACCGGCTCCCGGCGACGGTGATGACCGCCGAGGTCGAGACCGTGCTGGTCGACCTCATCGAGGTGTTGGCCCGGGTCGTCGAGATCGGTGACCGCGTTGCCCGCATCACCCTGAACCCGACGCTGCTCGACGGGAGCCGGGCGCTGGCGACCGACGCCGAGGTCGTGCTCCGACGACGGGACCTCGATCCGCTCGTCGGTCTCCGCCACATCTGAGGGCGGTCGATCCCGGCCAGGGTGGCGGGCCGAGGTAGCGGGCCGATCGACCCGGGCCGAAGTGCTCAACTCCCGGCCCGTCCGGCCGCTTGGAGGTCATGGCTGATGCGTTGGAACCCGCCGCCCTCCTGGCCGACCGCCTGTCCGCCGTGGCCGACGGCCGACTCGAGATCGTGCTGCCGACCGGCGAAGCGGCGCTGGACGACCGACACCTGCGAACGACCCGCCTGGAGCTCCGGCAGGTCGCCGGGCTCGGCGCCGGCGGCCGACTCGAGCTGACACCGGGCTCCTGGGAGATCGGCCCGGCCGGCGACGCGACCCACCTCGACCAGGGTGAACCCGACGCCGTCGGGTTCACCCTCGAGGTCGACGACGACTACCGG
>JBCCVL010000174.1:0-12740 GCA_039195375.1 Actinomycetota bacterium | reverse complement strand
GGGGCGTAAGGGTCCACCGCCCCAACGGGGCGTGGGGATCTGCCGCCCCAGCGGGGCGTGGGGATCAACCGCACCGACGACGTTCAGGTGGCGGCCCGGCGGGCCCACACCCCGTGCAGCGGATCACCCCGCCGATCGGGCGGACCGTCGTAGTCGTGAGTCGGTTCGTCCCAGGGGCCCGAGCCGTCGAAATAGGACGCCACGATCGCCACGTGGGTCCGATCGTCGGTCTGGGCCCAGCCCTGGATGACCTTCGTCGGGAAACAGCGGTTCGAGAAGGTCACGCAGAACACCCCGCCGGGGCGGAGCACCCTGGCGACCTCGTCGAACACCTCGAGTGGCGACGTCAGGTAGTCGACGGAGACACAGCAGGTGGCGGCGTCGAAGCTGGCATCGGCGAAGGGCAGCGCAGGGTGGTCGTTGAGGTCGACGACCACCCCGCCGCGGGCCTGGCGGTTGGCGGCCAGTTCGGTGCCGTTGCGGCCGGCAACCACCAGGGCCTCGGGTGCGTCATCGAAGTGGGAGATCCACGAGCTCATCAGATCGAGGACCCGGCCGGACAGCCCGAGCCGTTCGTAGAGTCGGCCGACGGCGGCGATGGCCCCGTCGTCGATGTGGGTCACCAGGCGCGGCTGCTGATAGAAGGTGCCGTCGGCGCCGCCGTCCATCCTGGCGAAGAAGCCGGGTGGATAGCGCTCGTAGCGCGGGTCGTCCTGGCCCATCGGTGCCGAGCCGGCCGTCAGAGATCGACCGTGTCCAGCTCGCCGTCGGCGTAGCGCTGGCGGAGCACCTTCTTGTCGAACTTGCCGACCGAGGTCTTCGGGACCTCGGCGATCGTGGCCCATCGCTCGGGCAGCCACCACCTGGCCACCCGCTCGGCCAGGTAGTCGCGGAGGGCGCCGGCGTCGACGTCTCGACCGTCGGCGGGGACGATGCAGGCGAGCGGTCGTTCGTCCCACCGCTCGTCCGGCACACCGACGACGGCGGCCTCGAGCACGTCGGGGTGCCCCATCAGCGTGTTCTCCAGGTCGACAGACGAGATCCACTCGCCGCCGGACTTGATCACGTCCTTGGCCCGGTCCGAGATCTGGATGAAGCCGTTCGGCTCCATCGAGCCGACGTCGCCGGTACGGAGCCAGCCGTCGTTGAACTTCTCGTCCGACCGCTCCAGGTGATAGCTGCCGGTGATCCATGGACCCCGGATCTCGATTTCGCCCTTGGCCTCGCCGTCCCACGGGAGCGGGTTCCCTTCGTCGTCACAGATGCGGATCTGCACACCGGGCAGCGGCCGGCCGGTACGGGCCCGCCAGGCCATGGCGTCGTCTGGGTCGGCGCCTCTCGGCACCTTGGCGATGGCGGCCAGTGGGCTGGTCTCGGTCATGCCCCAGGCCTGGACCACTGGAACGCCATAGGTGGTCTCGAACGCCTCGATCAGGCTGCGGGGCACGGCGGACCCACCGCAGACGATCTCCCGCAACGACGACAGGTCGGCGTCGGGCCTGGTGTGGAGGATGTCGTTGAGCACGGTCGGGACCGCGCCCGAGTAGGTGGGGCGGGTCGCCTCGATGATCTGGGCAAGGGGTGCGCCCTGGAGGAACTGCTGGGGCATCACCAGGTCGGCGCCGACCGACCAACCGGCGTAGGGCATGCCCCAGGCGTTTGCGTGGAACATCGGCACGATCAGCAGGAGCCGGTCGTACTGGGAGAAGGCCATGGCCTGGGCCGAGACGATGCCGAAGGTGTGCAGGTAGGTCGACCGGTGGGAGTAGGTGACGCCCTTCGGGTTGCCGGTGGTGCCGCTCGTATAGCACATGGCGGCCGCCGAGCGCTCCGGCAGGTCGGGATAGTCGAAGCCGGGCTGCTCAGCCGCCAGCAGGGTGTCGTAGTCGAGCGTCTCCCCGAGTAGACCGTCGACATCGCTGCCGGACACGACGATGTGCTCGACGGTGGTCAACTGGTCCAGGACCTTGGACAGCAGGGGAGCGAGGGAGCCGTCGACGATGATGACCTTGTCGGCGGCGTGGTTGATCACGTAGGCCAGCTGCTCGGGGAACAGCCTGATGTTCAGCGTGTGCAGCACCGCCCCCATGGAGGGAACGGCGAGGTAGGCCTCCAGATGGGTCTGGTTGTTCCAACAGAACGTGCCGACCCGGTCGCCCCGTTCGACGCCGAGGCGGGTGAGCGCCGCCGCCAGCTGGTCGGCCCGGTCGCCGACCTCGGCGAAGGTCGAGGTCAACGGTCCGTCGTCGGTCCAGGTGATGACCGACGAGTCGGCATGAATCCGTCGCCCGTGCTCGAAGAGCGACGAGATGGCGAGCGGGACGTCCTGCATGGTGCTCTCGATCATCGGATCATGGTGGCCGACGGCGACGAGCGGCTCCAACCCGGGAGCGAGGCCAAAAGGTGTCCGTGCGTCGACGGCCGTGCGGATGCGTGTTGAAACGTGACTTTCGACCATCACGTCGCTGCATCCGTTCCAACATCCAGCTCGGAGTACGTGGCAATCCCCCTACACCGACGGCGATCCACGTGGCTTCGCCACCTACCCATAGAAAGGCGGCCCTCCGATGCGCAAGGCGCTTCAGTTTGTCGCGGCCATCACCCTGGCCATCACCCTCCCCATGCTCTTCCTGGCTCCGGCTGACGCCCAGGACGGGGCGCGGATCCACCTGATCCACGGCATCCCCGGCGTCGACGTCGACGTCGAGGCCGGCGGCGAGAACGTCTTCGAGGGCTTCTCGTTCGGTGACACCCAGGACCTGTCCGGCCTCGCCGGCGCCACCCTCGAGGGTCTGAAGGTCAAGGCTGCCGGCACCGACACCGTCGCCATCGACGCCGGCGACGTCGAGCTCCCGGCCAGCGGCAACTTCACCGTGATCGCCCACCTCGGCGCTGACGGCACCCCGACGCTCGGCGTGTTCGAGAACGACGTCTCGACCATCGATGCCGGCGAGGGCCGTCTGACCGTGCGGCACACCGCTGCCGCACCCGAGGTCGACATCCTGGCCAACGGTGAGGCCGCCTTCAGCGGCGTGGCCAACGGCGCCGGTGGCACCGTCGACCTGCCCGCCGGCACCATCTCGGCTTCCGTCGTCCCCGCCGGTGAGACCGAGCCGGTCGTGATCGGCCCGGCCGACCTGACCATCGCCGAAGGCTCGCACCTCCTGGTCTATGCCGTCGGCTCGCTCGACGACGACACCCTGACCGTGCTCACCGAGTCGATCGACGGGCTGCACAGCAACCCGGACCGCATCGACACCGGCAACAGCATCCCGCAGGACGGCTCGAACGCCGCTCTGCTGCTGCTGGTGGCCGGGATCGCCGCCGCCGCCGGCGCCGGCACCCTGGTGGTCGCTCGCAACCGGGCCCAGGCCTGATCACCAGCGGACCGTGAGCCTCTCTCTCCCTCTCGGCTCCGTGTTCCGCTCCCGACCGACCCGACTGGTGGCACTGGCTCTGGCCGTGCTGCTGGTCGGGTCGGCCTGTTCTTCGGCGGCGACCGACTCGTCGACCGCCGCCGAGGCCGGAGTTGATCAGGACGCCGCCACGACCCCCGAACAGGCGGCTGCAACGGATTCGGCCGACGACGACGCCACCGCCGATGCGGCAGCGACCGAGACCGACTCCGCCACGGCAAGCCCGGGCTCGAATCTCTCGGAGCTGGTCTCCGAGCTCCCACCGGCTCCGGTCGGCTTCCCGGTTGCCGATGACGGCCCCCAGCCGACGAGGCTGACGATCGAGTCGCTCGGCATCGACCAGGCGCCGGTCATCGGCGTCGGCGTCGAGACGGACGGGGCCATGGAGGTCCCACCGGCCGATGAGGTCGGGTGGTATCGCTACAGCCCCCTCCCCGGACAGGCCGGATCGTCGATCCTCGCCGCCCACATCGCCTTCGACGGCGAGAACGGCGTCTTCGTCCGCCTCGCCGACATCGAGCTCGGCGCAGTGGTGGAGGTGACCGACGAGGAGGGCCTCACCCGGGCCTACCAGGTCGAGACCGTCGACCGCTACGACAAGGAGCAGCTGCCCGAGGACATCGTGTTCGCCCGCTCCGGCACCGAGCGCCTGGTGCTCGTCACCTGTGGCGGCCGGTTCGATCCCGAACTGCGCAGCTACGACGACAACGTCGTTGTCGTCGCCACCCCACTCGACTCGGCCAGCTGAGCCGGACCAGCAACCCGCTGATCGCCGTCGGTCAGGTCGGTCGCCCGTTCAGGGCCCTGGCCTGGCCGATGGCGTAGAACGCCACCGCCGCCGCCGAACCGACGTTGATCGAGTCGACGACGCCGGCCATCGGGATGCGGACCCGGCGGTCGGCGGCGGCCAACGTCTCCCCGGTCAGGCCGGGACCCTCCGCCCCGAGGAGCAGGGCCACCCGGTCGTCAGCGCCGTAGCGCAGCTCGTCGATCGGCTCGGCCGACGGGTCCGGCGTGAGCGCAACCACCTCGAAGCCGGCATCGCGCAACGGCCCCAGACCTTCGGGGAAGCGCTCGAGCCTGGCGTAGGGGGTGGCGAACGCCTCACCCATGGAGACCCGCCCGCAACGGCGGTACAGCGGATCGCAGCACGTCGGATCGAGGTAGAACGAGTCGATCCCGAGCCCGACGGCACACCGGAGGACGACCCCGAGGTTGGTCGGGTTGTTGATCGCCTCCATGACCGCAACCGTCGTCGAGCCATCGAGCGCCTCGTCGACGGTTGGCAGTGGGCGGCGGGCGAAGCAGGCCAGGCACCCGCGATGCAGGTGGTAGCCGGTGATCCGCTGCAACACGTCCGGACCGGCGGCGTACACCGGGATCTCGGGGTCGACGACGTCTGGCAGCGACTTGGTCCGCTTGCCGTCGACCAGGATCGCCGTCAGCCGGTAGCCGGCTCGGAGCGCCCGCTCGACGACGATGTCGCCCTCGGCAACGAACACGCCGTCCATGTCGCCACCGGGCAGCTCCCGGCGGCGGCGCAGCACGTGGTCGCGAAGACCCTGGAACACGGCGATGCGAGGATCGTCCGGGTCGTCGACCTCGATCCTCATGCGCTGGTCCTCCGCCGGCGCCCGCCGGTGCCGACTGCCGGCCGGGTCAGGTGCCGTACCGTCGGACGTCCGGGCCGACGTGCTCGCTGAAGAGCTGCAGGATCTCGCCGTCGGCGGCGTGGCGGCCGGTCTCGTGCTTGGAGTACAGCAGCTGGCCGTCGACCGTGACGTCGAATATCCCCTTCGAGCCCATGACGAGCTTGATCTCGGCGATGACGTGCTGGTAGCTGCCGAGCAGATCGTCGACGACGCTCACGGCGCGGTCCGAGTAGTCTCAGGGAACGCAGTAGGCGATCTCGACGTGGTGGGCCATGGCCCCAGGTTATCGACCGCCGGTCGTCGCCGTGACGTGCCGCCGGTGAGGGTGCCGGACCCGTCGGTTGGGTAAGGTCTGTTCCATGAAAGCGACCGTCGTCTACGAGAGCCTCACCGGGAACACCGCCACCGCCGGCCACCTGATCGCCGCCGAGTTGACGGCGGCCGGGATCGAGGCTGTGGCGTGCCCGATCACCCAGGTCGACCTCCAGAGCCTGTCGGAGTCCGAGCTGGTCGTCGTCGGCAGCTGGACCGATGGCTTCTTCTTCTTCGGCCAACGACCGGGGCGGGGCTCCCGACTGGCCCAGCTGCCGGTGATCGACGGCAAGAAGGCGGCGGTCTACTGCACCTACGCGGTCAACGCCGGCAAGACGTTGCCGAAGCTGAGCCGAATCGTGACCCGCCGTGGCGGCGAGGTCATCGGCGGGTTCGCCATCCACCGGAAGCGGATGGAGGAGGAGGCGGCGGAGTTCGTCGACCGCCTGCTCGGCGCCCTCGACCTCCCGATCGACGCCTGACCCGAGGTCGTCCGACTGGCCGCCGCGGCGGTCTCAGAGCGTCTTGGCGAACCAGTGATGGGCGAACGGCTCGGTGTTGAACGGCTCGACCTCGTCGTAGCCCATCGCCCGGTAGAGGGCGATGGCCTCGACCAGGGCCCGGTTGGTGTCGAGCCGGACCCGCTCGAACCCACGGGTCGCAGCCTCGCGTTCGAGGGCGTCGACGAGGCGCCGGCCGAGACCGAGGCCCCTGGCCGACGGGCTGACCCACATGCGCTTGATGTCCGCCGTCGTCTCGTCGATGCGCTTCAGCGCACCACACCCGACCGGCTCACCGCCGCGCCTGGCCACCAGGAGCGCCCCGGCGTCGCCGGTCACCTCGTCCGGGTCGGCGGTTCCGGTGATCGACGGGTCGAAGCCGGCATCGAAGCGACGGTCGAGCTCGGCGAAGTACTGGGCGAGGCAATACCGGGCATCGGCGCTCGTCGGGTCCTCGATGGCGATCTCGACGAGGCCGGCGCCGAGCAGCGATCGGACGGTCTCCATGGCCTCGAGCAGGCGGTGCCGATCGTCGTCGTCGAGCGGGGCGAGCATGGCGTCGGCGAGCTCGTCGCTGGCCGCGTCGAGGACCGCCCACTCGGTGCGGCCGGACGCGGTGAGGCGGGTGACTCGGACCCGTCGGTCGGTCGGTGCCGGCTCGACGGCGACGAGACCCTCGCCCTCGAGCGAACGCAGCAGCCGGCTCAGGTAGCCGGAGTCGAGTCCGAGACGGGCCCGCAGGGCACGGAGGTCCTCGTGGCCGCTCCCGATCTCCCAGAGCAACCGTGAAGCGCCGAGCGGGCGACCCCGGTCGAGGTAGTGGTCGTCGAGGGCACCGACCCGCTCGGTGACCAGCCGGTTGAACCGCCGCACGGTGGCGACCTCGCCGGGCGGGGCCGGCGTCACGTCGAGCGTTGCCATTCTCTGACTCTAGTCAGAGAAGTTGGTCCGGGGCGAGTGCATCGACGACCGATGCGCACGCGCCGTCGATCACCACCCGGGCGGGGTGACGAAGCCGCCGGCGATCTCCTCGATCAGGCGGGCGGTCCCGAGCGCCGTCCGATCCTCCAGGAACGGGCCGACGGCCTGGAGCCCGATCGGGAGACCGGTCGAGTGCCGGCCGATCGGGACGGCCGTCGCCGGCAGGTAGACCAGTCCGAACAGGCCCATCCACCGCATCTGATCGGTGTAGGCCCTGGTCTCGCCGGCCACGTCGATCGTGCGCTCGGTCATGGGGTGGGAGTGGTCGTGGGCGATGGCCACGGTCGGGGAGATCGGGGCCAGCAGGACGTCCCAGCGGCCGAAGAACTCGCGCCATCGGGCCCGCATCTGCAACCGGCGCTCGTTGGCCGTCAGCCACTCGCGATGCCGGATGGTGGCCCCCTCGATCCCGAGGCCACCCGGAAGCGCCCCCTCGGCCGCCAGTCTGGTGGCCATCTCCTCGATCTCGCTGCGGCTGTAGCCACCGCACATCGCCCCACCGAGCAGCGTGAGAAAGGTGGCGTCGGCCTTGGCGAAGTCGAACCCGTCCGGCCTGGCGTCGGTGTCGACGATGGCGCCACGCTCGGCCAGCCGCTCGGCCACACCGAGGATGGCCTGCTCGATCTCGGGGTCGACGGGGCAGTACTGGTCGGTCGCCCAGACCGCCACCCGGAGCCCGTCTGCCCGACCACTCGCGAGCTCGGCCCGGGCCGGCGGCAGGTCGAGCGACCAGGCGTTGGCGTGCCAGTCGTCCGGACCGGCGAGGAGATCGAGCCCGAGCTCGCAGTCGTCGACCGTCCTCGCCATCGGTCCGATCACGGCGATGTCGGCCTGGGTCAGCGTGCCGGGTGGCCCGGGGATCTGGCCCCGGCCGGACACGATGCCGTAGCTGGGCTTGTGGCCGACGACACCGCACATCGCCGCCGGGTTGCGGATCGAGCCGGCGATGTCGCTGCCGATCTCGATCGGGCTGAACCCGGCGGCCAACGACCCGGCGGAACCACCGGAGCTGCCGCCGACGCTGCGGCTCGTGTCCCACGGGTTGTTGGAGGTCCCGAAGACCTCGTTGAAGCTCTGGACGTCGCCGGCGTAGATCGGCAGGTTCGTCTTGGCGTAGAAAACGGCGCCGGCGGCCCGCAGGCGGGCGACGGAGACGGCGTCGACGGGGGCGACGAAGTCGGACAGCTCCGGTGCGCCAGACGTCGTCCGGACCCCCTCGACCATCAGCGAATCCTTGATCGTGACCGGGACCCCGGCCAGCGGACCGGGATCGGGGGCCGATGGATCATCGAGCGCCCGGTCGATCGCAGCTGCGCCGGCCCTCGCCCGGTCGACGTCGAGCGTGACGACGACGTTGATCTCGGGGTTGCGACGCTCGACCCTGGCGATCGCCGCGTCGAGCGCCTCGACGGCGGAGACCTCGCGGTCACGGATGGCGGCGGCCATCTCGGTGGTGGAACGGTAGGCGAGGTCGGACGTCTCGTCGGCCATGGTCGCCGACCCTAGTGGCCGGCCGATGCGGGCGGCGAGTGGCGCCCGGCACCCTCGTCGGCGAGGCCAGGCCGGGTCGCACCGTCGGGCACCGAACACCGATAGGGTCGGCTGACATCGTTGGCCACCCGGGGGAGGGGTGGACCGGCGGGCGACCCGGCCCCGTCCTCGTGCCCCAAGGAGAACCCATGTTGCGACAACGGCTCGTACCGGTGCTTGTCGGGCTCCTGCTGCTGGTCGGCTGCGCCGACCGGCCGTCGCCCGACGCCCTGGCCGATGCCATCGCCACCGCAGCAGCAGCAGACCCGACGGTCGATCTGACGCCCGAGCAGGCCTCCTGTATCGCCAACCGCCTGCTCGACAGCGGCCTGTCCGACACGACGTTGGATGGCCTCACCGAGAACTTCGACAACCCCGAGGTCCTGTCGGCCGAGGTCGACCGGGTCGAGCCGACCGTCGCCGAGGCCGCTGCAGCCTGCGTCGCCGCCGATGGGTGAGCCCGGGAGCGGCCTGAGGTCAAGCCCCGCGATCGCCGAGGCGCTCCGTTCCGGCCGTCCGGTGGTCGCCCTCGAGACCACGATCTTCTCCGAGCTCGGCCTGCCGAGCCCGTCGAACCGCGAGGCGCTTGATCGGGTCACGGCGGCGATCGAGACCGGGGGAGCGGTGCCGGCCCTCACCGCGGTGCTCGACGGTCAGCTCCGTGTTGGGCTGGAGCGGGGCGAGCATGACCGGATCTGCGGCCCGGCTCGCAAGGTGGCGGCCCGCGACCTGCCGGTCGCCACCGCCGGGGGCTGGAGCTACGGGGCCACCACCGTGTCCGCGTCGGTGACGCTGGCCGCGGCCGCCGGCATCCCGGTGTTCGCCACCGGCGGCATCGGCGGCGTCCACCGTGGTTGGGCCACCACCGGCGACATCAGCGCCGACCTGCCCGCCCTGGCCCGTCATCCGGTGATCACCGTGACCGCCGGGGCCAAGGTCTTCCTCGACCTGGCGGCCACGGTCGAGCACCTCGAGACGGCGTCGGTCCCGGTGCTCGGGTGGCGTTGCGACCACTTCCCGGCCTTCCACGCCCCGGCCTCCGCCGTTGCGCTCACCACCCGGGTCGAATCGGCCGCGGAGGTGGCGGCGATCGCCCGGGCCCACTGGGCCATCGGGGGCGGCGGGATCGTGGTCGCCGCTCCGGTTCCCGAGGCCGACGGCATCCCGCTCGACGAGCTGAACGAACTGGTCGAGCGGGCCCTGGCCGAGGCCGACGAGGTCTCCGGCCCGGCGGTCACCCCCGAGGTCCTCGGCCGACTCGGCGCGCTCAGCGGCGGCCGCACCGTCACCGCCAATCTGGCCCTGGCCGAGCACAACGCGGTGGTGGCGGCCGAGATCGCAGCCGCCCTGGCGTCGACCGGTCCGTGATCGGCACCGGCCGACCGACGGTCGGCGACGTCGCCCTCGGGGTCTGGGACCGATGGCAGCAGCTGGCGGCCATCCGCAGCGGCTCGCGCCGGGCTGGCCGCTTCGCCTCGTTCGGGGACGGCTCGGTCGTCTGCTTCCCGCCGGCGGCGCTGTACGGCGAGCAGGCCATCCACGTCGGCCGGGACGTGATGATCGGCCCCCGGGTGGCGCTCTCGGCCGGGATGGACCCAGCTCAGGAACTGATCAGCGACGAGATCGTGCGCATCGGCGACGGCTGCCTCATCGGCCGGGGTTGCAGCATCGTGGCCCACTACCGCGTGACGATCGGCGACGACGTCTTCTTCGGACCGAACGTCTACGTGACCGACCAGAACCACTCGGTCGATCGACCCGAGGTGCCGATCGGGCGCCAGGCCGAACCCGAGCGACCGGTCGTGATCGGCGATGGTTCGTGGCTCGGGACCAATGCCGTTGTGCTTCCCGGGGTCACGATCGGACGCCACGTCGCGGTCGGTGCCGGCTCCATCGTGACCACCGACCTGCCGGACCACACGGTGGCGGCCGGGGTACCGGCCCGGGTCCTCAAGAGCTGAGGGGGCCGACCCCGGCCGGCGGGGGCGTCGGTCAGGGGTTGTCGACGGCGAAGGGGTCGCACTGCTCCGGATCGCCGGTCTCGAAACCGGTGAGGAACCACCGCTGACGCTGCTCGGAGGAGCCGTGGGTCCAGGTCTCGGGGTTGACCCTGGCCCCGGCCGACGACTGGATGCGATCGTCGCCGACCGCCGCGGCTGCGGCCAGGCCCTCGTTGATGTCGCCCGGCTCGATGATCGGCTGACCGCTGACCTCGGTCAGTCGCCGATTGGCCGAGAAGGCCCACACGCCGGCCAGACAGTCGGCTTGGAGCTCCTGGCGGATGGAGTACTCGTTGCGGTTGCCGGGGTCCTGGGCCTGGGCCTGCCGGACTGCGTCGCTGATGCCGGTGATCGACTGGATGTGGTGGCCGACCTCGTGGGCGATCACATAGGCCTGGGCGAAGTCTCCTGGCGCACCGAACCGGCGGCTCAGTTCGTTGTAGAAGCCGAGGTCGATGTAGACCATGTTGTCGCCCGGCGCCGGGCAGTAGAACGGCCCGACGGCCGAGGTGGCCTGACCACAGCCGGTGTTGACGACGTCTTCGAAGATCACCAGCGTGGTCGGCTCGTAGAGCTGCCCGGCCTCCTCGAAGTAGGCGTCCCACGTGTCCTGGATGTCGAACATCAGGAACTCCATGAACTCGACGGTGTCGGCGTCTGGGTCGACCGTGGTGGTCGCCGGGCCGGCCACGTCGTCGAACCCCTGGGCGGAACCGTCGAACGGGGTCTGGGTGTCGAGCCCGAACCCGCTGCCGTCGCCGGTGAGGGCGGGGACGCCACAGAACGCTGCGAGCAGCGCGATCAGGAGCGCACCTCCGCCACCGACCGCAACGCCGCCACCACGCCGACCGCCGCCCGAACGTGCTCGGCGCGCGTCGCGCCGGTCCTGGACGTATTTTTTGCCGCGTCGAGCCGTTTCTCGGTCATACCGGACCATCGCCACTCCCTGTTCGTCCGACGATCCATCGTACCGGGCCCCGCCGGTGCCGTCCGCTCCGCTCGACCGCCGGAGCCGCCCGGCCATCAGCGTCGACGCCGCCGCCGACGCCTCCGTCCACCGGTACCGACGCCATCGCCCGTCCGCCCGGGGTCAGGCGGCGAGGGGGCGCCCGAACGGGAGTGCGGGCTGCCAGCCGGCCATGAACGCCTCCGCCCGGTAGCACGCACCGAGCAGCGGGCCGTCGTCGTGTCGGCCGACCTCGGCCAGGATCTGGACGACCCGGTCGACGATCTCGGCCAGCACGGCCCCCTCGTCACCGGGCAGGTAGCCGGCGACGAGGCTGCCACCGGCAGACACGAAGTCGGGGACCACGACGACGTCGTCGCGTCGCAGCAGCGTCGCCACCGCCTTGGTCGTGAACGGGATCGGCCCCCACGGGACGAGGGCCCCGGCCCGGACGTGGTCGGCTCCCTGATGGGTCAGCGCACCCGGTTTGGACCCGGCGAGGATCACGTCGGCGTCGGCTCCCCAGATCATCCACGGCTTGGTGTCGAGATCGGCGACCTCGACCAGCTCGCCGCCGGCGTCGGTCACCGCCGAGGACAGGCCTCCGGGGGCCGGCGACGCCGCAGTCTCCTCGATCGCCACCCGCTTGCCGGCCAACGAGCCGCCGACCGCCCAGCTGGCGGCGGCGACGACCCCGGCGACCAGCGCCCGCTCGGACCCGGCCAGTGGCCCGGTGTCGGCGGCGCCAAGCAGTGGAGCCAGCTCGTCAACGCCGACGCCCTTGCCCGGGTAGAGGTGCAGGGCGCCGGATTCGGCCAGCGGCTCGAGCTCGGCCATGGCCGCTTCGAGGGCGGGCCCGACGGCATCACCCTCGGCGTTGACGCCGGCCGAGGCGCCTGATCGTTCCAGCTCGTGAACGGCGAAGGTGTAGGTGGCCGAACGGGCGAGGTCGCCGGCGCTGCTCTGCAGGATCTTGCGGGCCCGCCGCACGACCCCGGCCGCCGGGGCATCGGCGAAGTCGCGAACGACGAAGGCGTCGGTCGATTCGAGTTTCATCAGGGCCATCGGTCCTCGCCTCTCTCCACGTGCTGGCGACAGTGTGGCAAAAGCGGCGGGGCCGGAGCGAGTGCTCCGGCCCCGTTTCGCACGATTCCGCAACGCTCCGCCGAAGACGGAACTCGAGGCGAGCCGGCCGGAGGCCGGTTCACACTCAGGCCCAGGGGCCGGCCACGAAGGCCGAGGCGAACACGAGGCTCACGATCGTCATCACCTTGATGAGGATGTTCATCGAGGGGCCGGAGGTGTCCTTGAACGGGTCACCGACGGTGTCGCCGACGACGGCGGCCTTGTGGGGCTCGGAGCCCTTGCCGCCGTGGTTGCCGGCCTCGATGTACTTCTTGGCG
>JBCCVL010000173.1:0-12747 GCA_039195375.1 Actinomycetota bacterium | reverse complement strand
TCGGCCGGTATCGACCGATCCAACGTCGAGCCCGACATCGCAGCTCTGCTCCCCGAGGACTCCGATCGCTCCGCTCGCCGGATCCGCGATGCGATCAAGGGTCGGGATGGCGTCGACGTCGCCGTCATCGTGGCCGACACGTTCGGCCGGCCGTGGCGACGGGGCCTGACCGACGTGGCCATCGGCTGCGCCGGAATCAAGCCGATCCTCGACCTCCGAGGCACCGACGACGCCGGCGGCCGCGAGCTCCAGGTCACCGAGGTCTGCATCGTCGACGAGCTGGCCGGCGCCGCCGAACTGGTGCGGGGCAAGGCAACCGGCATCGCCGTCGCCCTGATCCGTGGCGTCGACGAGTCGTTCTTCGGCGATGGCTCCGTCGCCGACGACATCGTGCGCGACCCGAGCGAGGACCTCTTCCGGTGACCGACGATGAGCATCGACGTTCGGGCCGGAGGTCGGAGCTCGAGGTGACGGGCGGCCCGCGTTGTTGACCGATCACCTCCCGTCCGGCGGGCACCCCGACGCCGACGAGTTGCTCGACGGCTTCGTCGACTTCGTGGCCACCCAGGGCATCGAGCTGTACCCGGCCCAGGAGGAGGCGATCCTCGAACTGCTCGACGGCAACCACGTCATCCTCAACACCCCGACCGGATCGGGCAAGTCGCTCGTCGCCGCCGCGGCCCACTTCGCGGCCCTGGCCAACGACCGCCGCAGCGTCTACACCGCACCGATCAAGGCCCTGGTGTCGGAGAAGTTCTTCGCCCTCCGGCGAGACTTCGGGCCCGATCTCGTCGGCATGGTCACGGGCGACGCCAGCATCAACCCCGATGCGCCGATCATCTGCTGCACCGCCGAGATCCTGGCCAACCGGGCCTTGCGGGACGGCCGTGACAGCGACGCCGACGTGGTCATCGTCGACGAGTTCCACTATTACGCCGATCCCCAGCGGGGCTGGGCCTGGCAGGTCCCGCTGCTGGAGCTCGGTGACACCCAGTTCCTGCTGATGTCGGCCACGCTCGGCAACACGGCGTTCTTCGAAGAGGACCTGACGGCCCGAACCGGACGGCCGACCGTGCTCGTCCACTCGACCGAGCGGCCGGTGCCGCTCGAGTTCGAGTACCGCACCACCACTCTCCACAGCTCGGTGTCGGCCCTGCTCGACGACGGTCTGGCCCCGATCTACCTCGTGCACTTCACCCAGCGGGAAGCGACCGAGGCGGCCCAGGGCTACCTGTCGCTCGACCCGCTCACCAAGGAGGAGAAGGAGTCGGTCAAGGAGGCGATCGGCGGATTCCGATTCGACTCCCCGGTCGGCAAGGACCTGCGCCGCTACGTGCTCGGCGGGGTCGGCGTCCACCATGCCGGCCTGCTGCCCAAGTACCGGCTGCTGGTCGAGAAGCTGGCCCAGGAGGGCCTGCTCAAGATCATCTGCGGCACCGACACGCTCGGCGTCGGTGTCAACGTGCCGATCCGGTCGGTGCTGTTCACCCAGCTCTGCAAGTACGACGGCAACGAGACCAGGATCCTCAGCAACCGGGAGTTCGCCCAGATCGCCGGCCGGGCCGGCCGCAAGGGCTTCGACGACATCGGCCACGTCTGGGTCCAGGCCCCGACCCACGTCGTCGAGAACCTCCGGGCCGACGAGAAGGCGGCCGCCGGCGTCGCATCCGGAAAGGGAAAGAAGAAGAAGCCGGTCAAGAAGAAACCGCCCGAGCGGGGCTACGCCCACTGGACCGAGGACACGTTCACCAAGCTGGTCAACGGCCAGCCCGAACCGCTGACGTCGTCATTCCGCGTCAACCACCAGATGGTGCTGAGCCTGCTCGACCGGCCCGGCGACGGTTGCGGGGCGCTTCGGGGCCTGTTGCAGGACAACCACGAGACCCGGAAGCGCCAGCGCAACCACATCCGCCGCTCCATCGCCATCTACCGGTCGCTACTGGAGGCCGACCTGCTGGAGATCCTCGACGAGCCGGACGACGATGGCCGCCTGGTCCGGGTCAACTTCGACCTCCAAGACGAGTTCGCCCTCCACCAGCCGCTCTCGCTGTGGGCGATCGAGGCCATCGACCAGCTCGACCCGGACGACCCGGGCCATGCGCTGTCGGCCCTGACCACGATCGAGTCGGTGCTCGAATCACCCGGTGTGATCATCGCCGCCCAGATCGACAAGGCCAAGACCGAGCTGCTGTCCGACCTGAAGGCCAGGGGCGTCGAGTACGAGGAACGGATGGAGCGGCTGGCCGAGGTCGAGGCCCCCAAACCCGAGGCCGAACGGCTCTACGCCAGCTTCGACGCGTTCCGGGCCCACCACCCCTGGGTGGCGGGCGACAACGTCCGACCGAAGTCGATCGTCCGTGACCTGCTCGAGCAGGCCATGGGGTTCAAGGAGTTCATCAACCACTACGGGCTCAAGCGCTCCGAGGGGGTGGTCCTCCGCTACCTGTCCGATTGCTACAAGGCGCTCATCCAGACCATCCCCGACGATGCCAAGACCGACGACCTCGACGACATCGTCGAGTGGCTCGGCGCCGTCGTCCGCCAGGTCGACTCCAGCCTCATCGACGAGTGGGAGCGTCTGACGTCATCCGACGGTGGCGACGACGACGCCGTGCCCCTCCCGCCCGCGATCGACGACATCACCGCCAACCACCGGGCGTTCCGGGTGATGGTCCGCAACGAGCTGTTCCGCTGGGTCACCTGTCTGGCCACCGGCCGCCACCGCGAACTCCCGGAGAGCGCGGACCCGAGCGAGCTCGACGACTACTGGGACGAGTTCGACACCATCCTGCTCGACGCCGAGGCTCGCGGGCCCGGCTACTTCGACTACGACGCCCCGAGTGGGCTGGCCACCCAGATCCTGCACGACCCCGACGGGATCGACGCCTGGCGGATCGAGGGCCGGGTCGACCGTGAGCGCTCGAACGAGGAGGGTCGAGCGGTCGTCGACTGGGTCGAGGCGTTCAGTCTCTGACCGAACGGCTCAGGAACTGGCCGATGGCAGGGCGGAGGCCTCGGTCTCGACGCCGAGCTCCATGTTGATGCGAGTCGACGAGTCGGCCTTGCTGTCACCGCCGACCCCGAAGACCAGCTCGATCCCGTGCTCGCGGCAGACGTCGGACTCGGGCACGAACTCCGGCTTGCGGTCACCGCCGTTGGCGAAGATCAGGTCGTGGTCGGTGTTCGCTTCGGCCACGGCCCGCAGCGACGCCGAGACCGTGCGGTCGTCGTCGACGGCGATGATGGCCTCGTCGACAACGCGGAGCGCCTGCACCAACCGGAGCCGATCGGTCTCGTCGATGATCAGCTTGCCCTTCTTGGCGATCTGCTGGGCGTTGTTGTTCACGATCACGACCAGCTTGTCGCCGAGCGCGGCCGCCGACTCGATCATGTCGAGGTGTCCGACGTGGAGCGGACTGAAGTAGCCGCTGACGATCACTGCAACCGGTCGACTCATGGCTCCCTTGCCTCGTCTCGACGAAGGCACAAGTACAGCAGCATTCGACTGGGATTCCATGATCCCGCCGGCCTATCCGTGTCGCTCTGGGCACAATGACTTGTGCCCGGTGTCTCAGCTTCCTGACGATCCGACGAGCCGGCCGAACAGCTCGTCGTAGGCCTCGGCCTGGGCGTCTGCCGTGAGACAGGAGGCGGCGTGGGCCCTGGCCCGCTCCCCCATCGCCGCCAGCTCGTCTGGGTCGGCGAGCAGTTGGTCGAGGGCCTGGGCGAACGCCCACGGGTCGTCCGGGGGGACCGCCAGGCCGACGTCGGCCTCCTTGACGACCGACGCGACCTCGCTGCCCTCGTCGATCGAGGCCAGGACGGGCCGACCAGCGGCCAGGATCCCGTAGAACTTCGACGGCGTGCTCGAGCGGGCCAGGCCGCTCCGCAGGAGGATCAGGTGGAGGTCGGCGGCACCGAGGATCGTCGCCACCTGGCTGCGGGGTCCGAAGTCGACGACGCGGACGTTGTCGCGGGTGGCGGCCCACCGGTCGACGTCCGGCCTGGCCGCACCCTCGCCGTTGATCACGAAGACGAGGTCGGGGTCGGCGGCGTGGCGGTCGGCGGCGTGGCGCATCAGGTCGAACGACTGCGACAGGCCGACGTTGCCCGAGTACATGACGACGGTCTTGCCGATCAGGTCGTGGCGGCGCCGGTAGTCGTTGTTGCGCTCGGTCGGAGCGATCCGGTCGAGGTCGACGAAGTTGCGGATGACCGTGATCCGGTCCGGCGAGTCCTGGTCGAGCTTGGAGCGGACGTTGCGGGCCTGGTCCTCGGACAGCACGGTGATGGCATCGGCTCGCCGGTAGAGCGACCGCTCGTGGCGGCGGGCCAGGTCGAGCACCCGCTCGCTGTTCAGGGCCCCGAGCTCGACGGCGATGTCGGGGAAGATGTCCTGGAGGTTCAACACGAACGGGACCCGCCACCGCCTGGCCAGGAGCCAGGCCGCGTCGCCGAGGAACACGGGCGGCGACATGGCCATGACCACGTCCGGCCGGCTCACCGTCAGCCCGAGGGCGGCCGCCAACGAGGTCATGCCCCCGAACCCGAGCGCTCGGGCCGGGATGTTGGTCTTGTCGGTCGGGAACGGCCAGACCCGGACGATCGCACCCCACTCGGTCCGCTCCCGCCGCCACGGACGACCACGCCACTCGTCGGCCACCCGATGGCCCCGATACCAGGGCAGCGAGGTCACGACGGTGACGTGGTGGCCACGGGAACCGAGCTGCTCGACCAGCTGGGTCATGACCTCACCCGTCGCGGCGTGCAGGTCGGGGCGGAAATGGGGGCAGAACAGCAGGAGCTTCACGGCGGGGGGACGGTCGAGCGACGAACGGCGGTTTCAGGGTCGGCTCGGACCGGCCAGCTCACGATAGACGTCCAGCAGGCGATCCGCAGCGATGTCGACGTCGAACTCTCGGGCCCTGGCTCGACCCCGTGTTCGCATGGTGGCGGCCAGGCCGGGCTCGGTGGCAACCCGGGTGATGGCGGCGGCGATGGCGTCCACGTCGCCGATGGGGGCCAGCAGCCCGGCGTCGCTGATGACCTCCGGCAGGGCGCCGGCGTCGCTGGCCACCACCGGACAGCCGAGCCCCATGGCCTCGACCGCCGGGTTGCCGAACCCCTCGTAGGCCGACGGGAACACCAGCGCGACGGCGGACCGGTAGAGCGCAGCCAGGTCGGCCCACGGCACCCGACCGAGCTGGACGACCCGTTCGGCGACGCCGAGTCGGGCCGCCTCGGCCGTGATCGCCGCCGTCTCGGGACCCGGTCGCCCGGTGAACACGACGGCGAGGTCGTCGAGGCCGGACCCGAGCCGGGCCAGGGCGCGAACCACGTCGATGTGCCGCTTGTGGGGGTAGGCGATCGCCGGGTAGAGCACGTACCGCCCGAACCGGTGCTGCGGACCGTCTGCCCCCCGGTCGTGTTCGAGAGCCGGGAGCCGGTGGCCGTGGTGGACGACGCGGATCCGGTCGGCGGGGACGCGGAGGACCTCCCGCAACCGGTCGGCCGTGTGGCCACTCGGGCACAGCACCAGCCGGGCGGCCGCCACCGCCCGTGGCAGGCTCCACGCCAGCCACCGCCGCTTCACCGGGTGGAAGTTCTCCGGCTGTTCGAGTGGCTGGAGGTCGTGCACGGTCACCGCCGACGGCACCGTGCGTCGGACGGGGACGGTCCCACCGGCGTGGTGGACGGCAGCGTCGGCTCGGCTCTGCCCGGCCAACCAGGTCGCCTCCTGGACCACCCGGGCCGCCCGACCCCCCGGGAGCACCGGCGCGAGCACGACCTCGTGGTGATGACCGAGTCCGGGATGGGCATCGAGCAGATCGGGCCTGGCGTAGAGCCGCAGCCGGAGGCCGGGTGGCAGGCGCGGGCCGGCGGCCTCGAGCAACCGGACGGTGTACTCCTCGGATCCACCGACCACCCCGGGGACGAGCCAGGTCAGGTTCACCCCGACCGCCGCCGGGGCCACAACGTCGGCCCCGCCGTCGGCGCGGTTGTCGACCCCGCCGTCGGCTCGGCTGCGCCCCGTCGGTCGGACGCCGGTCATCGCAACGACCGGAACGCCTCGGCGTACCCCTTGCCGGTCGCCTCCCAGGTGAGCTGACCGGCCCGGACCCGCCCGGCGTCGATCACGTTCGAGCGCAGCGCCGAGTCCCGAAGGGCGGCCTCGAGACCATCGGCGATGTGGTCCGGGCGGCGGGGGTCGACGAGCACTGCGGCACCGCCGGCCACCTCCTCGGTCGCACCACCGATCGACGTGACCACCGGGGTCCCGTGGCTCATCGCCTCGACCATCGGCAGGCCGAACCCCTCGGCCAGCGACGGGTACAGCAACGCACCTGCGCCCCGGTAGAGCGCGCTCAGCTGGCGGGCGTCGACCCGATCGAACCTGGTCACCCGATCGCCGAGCGACGACCAGGCGGCTCGGCAGTCCTCATCGTCGGAGCCGCCGGCCACGGCGACAACCTCGGCGTCGACCCGGCCGAGGGCCAGCGCCGCGTTCTTCGGGTTCTTCCGGGGGAGGTACGGGCCGACCCACAGCACGTAACCCGGCCGGAGGCCGAGGTCGGCCAGCACGCCGGCGGCCTCGTTGCGGGGACAAGCCGGCTCGTCCGCACCCCAGGGCACGACGACGAGTCGGTCACCGCGGAGCCCCCGGCGGACGCAGTCGTCGGCCACCCACTCGGTCGGACAGACGACCAGGTCGGCCCGCTCGACGATGCGTCGCCACATCAGTGCGAAGAACCGCCGGACCCGCCAACCGACCCGATCGGGGTTGGCCAGGAAATCGAGGTCGTGGACGGTGGCGGCCACGGGCCGTCCCGTGGCCGGGACCACACCGGACGAAGCCCAGACCACGCTGTCGAGCTCCCCGTAGCGGTCGATGTTCGGCCGGCGAGCCCGGAGCCAGGCCTCGTACAGCAGCGGTCGGGGCAGGCGATGGAAGCGCAGGCTCGACCCGACGGGCATGCGCTGCCACGGAGCTCGGTCCCCCTGGTCCGGGGGCGAGTGGCGGGCGGCCAGGCCGGTGATGCGGAACCGCCCGTCAGAGGCCAACGCCCCGAGCGTCCGTTCGGTGGCCAGCGCGGTGCCGCCGGGCAGGCGATGCCAGAACTGCTCGACGACGGCGAGGATGTGGGGGGCGGCGGGTTGATGGCGCACGACGGAAGAAACGCCTCGGCACGAGCCGAGCGCGGATTGGCGGCGGGTTGCGGCGGTGTCGTCAGGTCGCAGTCGACGGACCGGACGACGGTGTCACGGTAGCGGAGCTCGGTCCGGGAGTGGTCGTCCCCGACCGGGTGGAGCTCAGCGACCGATCAGCGGGCGAGGACGGCGGCGAAGTAGTCGGCGGTGCGGGCGACGCCGTCGCGGAGGTCGACCTGGGGCTTCCAGCCGAGGGCCTGGTTCGCCTGACTGAGGTCGGGCCGGCGACGGGTCGGGTCGTCGGCCGGGAGCGGTTCGAAGGTGATCTCGCTGCTGCTCCCGGTGACGTCGATGACGACTTCGGCCAGTTCGAGCATGGTGAACTCGCGGTCGTTGCCGATGTTGACCGGCCCGGTGACGTCACCGTCGAGCAGGGCCAGGTGGCCGTCGACCTGGTCGTCGGCGTAGCAGAAGCTGCGGGTCTGGGAGCCGTCGCCGTAGACGGTGAGGGGCTCACCCCGCAGGGCCTGGGTGATGAAATTCGAGACCACCCGCCCGTCCTCGGGCCGCATCCGGGGACCGTAGGTGTTGAAGATCCGCACGATGCGAACGTCCGTGCCGTGCAGCCGGTGGTAGGCCATCGTCATCGCCTCGGCGTAGCGCTTGGCCTCGTCGTAGACGCCGCGGGGGCCAATCGGGTTGACGTTGCCCCAGTAGTGCTCGGGTTGCGGGTGGACGAGCGGGTCGCCGTAGACCTCGCTGGTCGAGGCCAGGAAGAACCGGGCGCCCTTCGACGACGCCAGTTGCAGACCGTGCTCGGTGCCGCGACTGCCGACGTTGAGGATCTCGATCGGGATCCTGGCGAAGTCGGCCGGCGAGGCGGGCGACGCCAGGTGCATCACGGCGTCGACCGGGCCGTCGACGTCGAACGGTTCGCTGACGTCGTGCAGCTCGAACCGGAATCCCGGATGGTCGTCGAGGTGGGCGACGTTGTCGATCGAACCCGTGACGAGGTTGTCGAGGCAGACGACCTCGTCACCACGGCCGAGCAGCCGATCACACAGGTGCGATCCGAGGAAGCCGGCGCCGCCGGTCACCACGATGCGGGCCACGGTCAGCGCCCGATGCCGCGGTACTTGAAGCCTCGCCGCCTCGGGATCGTGTCGTCGAGCAGGTTCCGGGCGTCGACGATGTTGCGGCCGCCCATGATCTCGGCCAGCTTGTCGAAGTCGAGCCAGGTGAACTCGTCCCACTCGGTGAGGATCGCCAGCGACGCAGCTCCCTCGGCCGCGGTGTAGGGGTCACCGACGATCTCGATGTCGAGGTCGGGGTAGATGCGGGCGACGTGGTTGTCGTCGACCAGCACCGCAGGATCGTAGGCCCGGACCCTGACCCCGGCCGCCGTCACCCGCTTGAGCACCTCGATCGACGGCGAGTCACGCAGGTCGTCGGTGCCGGCCTTGAACGTCAGGCCGAGAACCGCGACGTGGCCCTGGCCGACCTCGGGGTCGACCGAGTCGACTATCTTGGCCGCCGTGCGGTCGAACTGCTCCTCATTGACGTGCAGCACCTCGTTGAGGAACGAGAAGTCGTAGCCGGCGTCCTCGGCGATACGGGCCAGCGCCTTGGTGTCCTTGGGGAAGCAGCTCCCGCCCCAGCCGGGACCGGGGCGGAGGAACTCACGGCCGATCCTGGAGTCGTAGCCCATGCCGAGCACGACGTCGTTGACGTCGGCCCCGACCGCCTCGCACAGGGTGGCGATGGCGTTGACGAAGGAGAGCTTGGAGGCCAGGAAGGCGTTGGAGGCGTACTTGATCGTCTCGGCCGACACGGGATCGGTGACCATGATCGGTGCCGCCACCCTCGAGTAGAGCGCAGCGACCCGGATCGCGGCCTCCTGGTCACGGGAGCCGATGACGACCCGGTCGGGGTTGAGGAAGTCGGCGACGGCCGTTCCCTCTCGCAGGAACTCGGGGTTCGAGACCACGGCGACGTCCGACCGTCCGAGGACCCGGGCGACGACCCGGGTGGAGCCGACCGGCACCGTCGACTTGTTGACCACCACGCTGTCGTTCGGCAGGACGCTCGCGATCTCGGAGGCGGCGGTCTCGAGGTAGCTGAGGTCGGCCGCACCGTCCTCACCCTGGGGGGTCGGTACGCAGAGGTAGTGGAACTCGGCGTCCTTCGACGCCTCGGCCGCGCCGACGACAAAACGCAACTTGCCGGAGCGGAGGCCCTCGTCGACCAGCCGGTCGAGACCCTTCTCGACGATCGGGATCTCGCCGTTCTGCAGGCGAGCGATCTTCTGCTCGTCGATGTCGGCGCACACCACGTCGTGGCCCAGATGCGAGAAACAGGCCCCGGTCGTCAGACCGACGTACCCCGTCCCGATTATGGCGATCGAGGCCATCATTGCCCTCCCCGACCCGGAGGTCGCGACCTATGACGAATACGTGTCAAATGTATCCGGTTCGCCCGTCTGGCTGGTGGGTGAATGTGTGGGTTGGCAACGGGCGAGCGACCTGCTTCCCGCTCATCCACACGCCGCGAGCTCATCGATGAGCGCCGCATCGCCACCGCCCCCAGCCCCCTCGACGGCTCCACCACCGGTCGCCCCCTCGACGGCTCCACGATCGGTCGCCCCCTCGACGGCTCCACGATCGGTCGCCCCCTCGACGGCTCCACCACCGGTCGCCCCCTCCCCGATGGAGGGGGCGGCGAGGTCGGGGCCGGCCAGTGGCGTCGGGCCGATCCGCACAACAACCGATCGGCCGAGCAGCCCGGCGACCTGCTCGATCGTCACCTCGGCACCGATGACCTCCGCCACCTGGAGGGCGGCGTGGCGGCCGTCGGGGCCGTGCTGCAGCACGAGGCCAGGGGTGGCGTCGGCCGAAGCGAGCTCGACGACCTCGGGCCGATAGCCCCGACTGCGGAGGGCCTGGAGCTCGGCCTCGCCCTCACCGTCGACGGCGCGGACCGACAGGTCGACGGTCGATGGATCGTCGAACGGGGCGCCTCGGAACAGCTCGAGCACCGGCTCGGCCTCGTCGAGCTGCGGGAGCAGCACCTGATTGCGTCCGACCCGCCCGTCGACGGCCGGCAAGCTGTAGGTCTGCAGTTGGGCCGGGTCGAAGGAGCGGTAGGCCATCCCGAGGTCGAGCAGGAGCTGCGGGGTCAGACGCTCGTCGATCGCCACGTTCTCCAGGCCGGTGTCGATCAGGTCCCGCAGCACGAACGGGTTGCGGGCGCCCATGTCGATCGCCCGCTTCAGCACCCGACGGAGGAAGTCCTGCTGGCGGCGGATCCGACCGAGGTCCGACGTCGGGTCGGTGACCCACTCCCCATCGGCGTCCTGGGTCTGGTAGTAGCGGGAGCGCACGTAGGCAAGCGCCGTCTCGGGATCGAGGCTGTGGCAACCGGCGACCGGCATCAGGAAACCGGTCTGGCTTCGGGGCTCGGGTTGGGCGTTGACGTTCCAGTCCCTGGCCGGGGTCTCGAAGTACACGTCGACCGAGTCGATGGCGGCCACCAGACCACGGAAGCCGGCGAAGTCGACGTTGACGTAGTGGTGGATCGGGAGGTCGAACTGATTCTCGATCGTCTCGATCAGCGCCGCCGGTCCGCCGTCGACGAACGCCCGGTTGATGCGCGCCTCCCGACCGGTGTCGGCGATCTCGACCCACAGGTCCCGCGGCAGCGAGAGGAGGGCCATACCACCCGTCCGCTCGTCGATGTGGGCGATGATGATGACGTCGCCGAACCGCTCACCCTGGCGGCCGATCTGGATCGGGTCATCCTCGTCGAGCCCGGCCGAGGAGTCCGAGCCGACGAGCAGGATGTTCATCACCCGCTCCCCCGGCTCCTGGCCGGCCGGGATGTCGGTCAGGCTCCGGTCGAGGGCGACCCGGTTGATCGACGCCGCCCGGCCGTAGGCGTAGTCGAGCAGAAGCGCCGAGGCCATGGTGGCGGCGATCAGCACGACGTTGAGGGCGATCACCCCACGCTGCATCCAGGTTCTGCCCCGCCGTTCGACGAGGGGGGTCACGTTCGGCGGCGCTCCCGGAGGGCGAAGGGCTGGACGGCCAGCAGGACACCGGAACGGACCTCGACGGTGGCCTCGTTTGCCACGAAGCGGTTGCTCATACCCCTGGCCGAACCGGCGGGAAGGGGCTCATCGTCGAGTGGGAACTCGAGGCCGGCGGTGGTCACGCCGTCGACGGTACCCAGAATCGGGAGCAGCGAGAGGGTTTCGCCGAGGGCGCCGGTCAGCGTGCGCTTGCCGTCGACGACGGCGAGGCGGGCCGATCCGAGCAGCCCCTCGACGTCGATGCCAGGCCTGGCCGCCGCGGCCAGCACCCCGATGTTGGCCAGCGCATGGTCGATCCGGCCCCCGGCGAGGCCGATGATGACGATCCGGTCCGGTCGGCCATCGACGGCGGCGTCGACCGCGAGCTCGAGGTCGGTCCTGTCCTTGTCGCGGGGGTGCTCCTGGAGGTCGGCGCCGCTTGCCCGGATGCGATCGAGGCCGTCGGGTGACACCGAGTCGAGATCGCCGACGAGCAGGTCGACCTGCAGTCCGATGGCGAGAGCGAGGTCCCCTCCGGAGTCGGCCGCGATGCAGCGATCGACCTCGGGCAGCGCAGCCACGACGAGGGGATCGGGGCGAGCGCCGCCGGCGACAATGAGGGTGACTCCCGGCATGCCGCCTCGAATGGTAGGCGACGGTGCCGGGTGTGCAATGGCTGGGGCCAAGTTCGCCGGTCAGCCGTCGTCGAGCCCCAGCTCCCGCTCGAGCCGATCGATCCGTCGCTCCAGCTCGGCCACCCGGCTGCGCAGGCGCCCGACCTCGTCGTCGCCGGGGTCGGGCGTCGGCGCCGGCGCCGCCTCGACGACGGTCGACGGCCCGGCGGCGGCAACCGCCGGCGTCTGGGAGGAGGGCGAAGCCGTCGGCACGGCGGCGTCTGCGGCCGGGGGCGGTGCCTCCGCCCCGTCCGGGGTCGGGCCGAGCAGCTGGACCCACCGGTCCTGGCTCTGCCCCGCACCACGGCCGACGTTCACCACCAGGGGGGTCGCCCGCTCGGCCAGCCGCCGCAACACCGCCTCGACCTCGCCCGGGTCGGCGAACGGGTGGTAACGCTCGGTCCTGGTCTTCAGTTCGCCGGCCGACTGCGGGCCCCGGAGCGCCAGCACGGCGACAAGCGCCTGCTCCGCCGTTCCGAGCCCGAGCCGCTCGTCGATCACGTGTCGATGCTTGAAGGTGCGGTTGCCCGACCCCCGGATCGAGCGGGCCCAGCCCCCGTCCCGCAGCAGTTGCATGAGCCGGTCGACCCGGTTGGCCGGGTAGTCGACGACCGGCTCCCGGCTGGTCTTCTGGTTGCAGGCCGTCGTCAGCGCATTGGTCGACAGCGGGTACTGGTCCGGCGTCGTGTGCGACTTCTCGACCAGGCAGGCGAGGACCCGGAGCTCCTCGGCGGTCAGGCTGGTTGCCCAGTCACCGGCACCGGCCGGCCCGGACGACAAGGGGGTGCTGGAGGACACCAGCGACACGGTAGTCCCCCGCTCCCTGCCGGCGCCGGGACAGGGCATTGGCTTCGCGAT
>JBCCVL010000172.1:0-12773 GCA_039195375.1 Actinomycetota bacterium | reverse complement strand
GAGCGCCCGGCCCAGCACGGCGGGGGCCAGTCCGGTCCGCCGATCGCCGGCGACCCGAGCTCGTTCCCGTCGGACGCCGAGCTGGCCCGCACCCTGTGCTGGCAGCGGAGCCGGGCCACGCTGTCGACCCTGACCGTCGACGGCTTCCCCTACGGCAGCGTCGTGTCCTACGCCCCCGACGACCGGGGTGCCCCGGTCGTGCTCGTGTCGGACATGGCGGAGCACACCGTCAACGCCCGTCGGGACTCCCGGGCCAGCATGCTGATCACCGCGGCGTCCGCCGACGGCGACGCCGACCCGCTGGGCATGGCCCGCTGCACGATGGTCGGTCGCATGCAACTGGTCGAGGATGCGGCATCGGTCCGCGACGCCTACCTCGAGCGCCACCCCTATGCCGGCTACTACGTCGACTTCACCGACTTCGCCTTCTGGCGGCTCGACGTGGCCCAGATCCGCTACGTCGGCGGCTTCGGCCACATGAGCTGGGTGACGGCCGACGGCTACGCCACCGCCGACGTCGATCCGGTGGCCGAGGCCGCCGACGGGATCGTCGAGCACATGAACGACGACCACGCCGACGCCAACCTGCTCTACGCCACCAACCTGGCCGGGCTGACCGATGCGACCGAGTCGACGATGACCGGCATCGACCGCTACGGCGTGACCCTCCGGGTGACGACACCGACCGCAGCCCGCCTGGCCCGGCTCCCGTTCCCCCAGCCCCTGACCACGGCCGAGGAGGCGAGGCCGGCGGTCATCGAGTTGCTCCAGCAGGCCAGGGCCGCCGGCTGACCCGTCAGGTCACGGTGGCTGCGGCCCCCCGGGCCGTCGCCCGGCGGCGGGCCGCGAACACCGACACCGCGCCGCAGGCGATGATCGCCAGGAGGAGGCCGTCGATGGCGTCGAAGGTCGGGCGATCGACGACGCCGAGCGCCCCGGCCGCCGTCTCCAGCAGCAGGCCGGCGAACGCAAGCGAGGCGGTGACCATCAGGTAGACCTCGGCCCCGACCAGCCGGGTGGCGTTCAGTGCGGTGTACATCGCCGGGCCCCGCAGCGTGACGCCGACGACGATCCCGGCGATCCACATCGACGGGCTGGTGTCGATCGTCGCCCCGAGCGGTCCGCCGCCGATCGCCTGCTGCGCCAGCCGGAGGGCCAGGAACAGCGAGGCGGTCAGCACGAGCACGACGCCCGAGAACCGGAGGCGGACGGTGCGGCTCTCGCCGGCGTTGTCCGGATGGCTCTCGGCCACGAGGGCGGCGCCGACGACGGCCAGCTCCGAGACGAGCATGAGCGCAACCGCCGGGTTGCGGAGGCCACCGTCGAGCCGGGTGGCGACGAGCAGGGCGATACCGGCGGCGACGAGCGCCAGGCCGACGTACTCTCCTCGGCCGGGCCAGCGCCCGTAGACGATGGCGGCGCCGATGACCCCGAGCACGAGGTTGATCGTGCCGAGCAGGCCGGCATAGGTGACGGTCGTGTGGGCGAGCGCGGCGGTGAAGGCCGCCGCCGTGGTGACCCGGAACGAACCGTAGAGCCAGGTCCGGACCCGACGCAGCGAGCTCCAGTCGGCCGCTTCGACCGCCTCGCCGCTCGCCTCACCGCCCACCACCGCGGTCGAGGCAACGATCGACACCACACCGCCGGCGATCAGCTGGACGAACGTGAAGGACCACGGGTCGACGTCCCAGGTGACCAGCACGATGCGGCTGACGACCAGCAGGAGGGCCCACAGGGCGACGCTGGCGAAGGCGACCAGCAGCGGCCGTCGACCCGACCCGGGCCCGAAACCGGTCATCGGGACCAGAGGGTACTGCATTAAGAATACTTAACGTTCTCTCTTTGCGACCCCACAGTTCGCGCGGTGCGGCGACTAACCTGGCCAGGTTGTAGTGACCAACCGAGAGGATGAGCAATGTTGGGGAGACAAAGGGCGAGTGGGCCCATCCGATTGATGATCGTTGCCGTTGGCCTCGCCGTGGCCGCAGCCGCCTGCGGCGACGACGGCGCCAGCGAGGAGACGCTGACGTCCGCCGTCGAGACCTATGCCGAGGGCGTGCATGCGTCCTATGAGGCGAGCCTGGCCTCGGCCCAGACCATGGACGAGGCGATCGAAGCCTTCGTCGCCGACCCGACGGCCGAGACGATGGCCGCCGCCCGGGATGCCTGGCTGGCCGCCCGCGACGACTACGGCCCGACCGAGGCCTTCCGCTTCTACGGCGGTCCGATCGACGACGAGGAGACCGGCACCGAGGGCCTGATCAACGCCTGGCCGCTCGACGAGGCGTACATCGACTACGTCGATGGCTCGCCCGACGCCGGCATCGTCAACGACCCCGAGACCTTCCCGACGATCGACGCCGACCTGCTGGTGTCGCTCAACGAGGAAGGCGGCGAGGCCAACGTCTCCACCGGTTGGCACGCCATCGAGTTCCTGCTGTGGGGCCAGGACCTGAGCCTGGACGGTCCGGGTGACCGGCCGGTGTCCGACTACACCGACGCGGCCAACGCCGACCGTCGTGGCCTGTACTTGACCACGGCGTCCGATCTGCTGATCGTGCACCTGGAGGAGCTGGTGGCCGCCTGGGCCCCTGACGGCTCCAACTACCGGGCCGACTTCCTGGCCGAGGACCCCGAGGAGGCCATGCGGCGCATGATCACCGGCATCGGTGAGCTGTCGCGAGGTGAGCTGGCCGGTGAGCGCATGAACGTCGCCTGGTCGGAGCGGTCGCAGGAGGACGAGCACTCGTGCTTCAGCGACAACACCACCGCTGACATCGTCGGCAACGCCAAGGGCATCGAAATGGTGCTGATGGGCACCTATCCTGGTGGCGTGTCCGGTCCCGGTGTGCTCGACGTGGTCTCCGAGGCCGACAGCGATCTGGCCGATCAGCTCGAGGGCGAGGTCGCCGACAGCCTCAGCGCCGTCGAGGCCATCCCGGCTCCGTTCGACCAGCACCTCGTCGACGGTGTCGCCGACGACGAGCCCGGTCGGGCGTCGGTCCTGACCGGCATCGAGGCCCTGGAGGCCCAGACCGACACGATCGTGGCTGCGGCCGAGGCGATCGGCGTCACCATCAACGTCACCTGATGATCAGGCGAGCCCTCGTCGTCGCCGCGGGAACGCTGCTGCTCTTCCTGGCAGCGTGCGGCGGCGGCGAGGCGCTCGACCCCGATCTCGGCGGTGTCACCACCCGCGAGGACGCGTCGCAGAACTCCTTCGGGCTGCCCGCCCCCGGCCTCACCAACGAGGAGCGCCGCATCTTCGAGCGGGGCGACAGTTTCTTCACCCAGAACTGGGTCACGGCGCCGGCGTCGACCGACGCCAGGGACGGGCTCGGGCCGACGATGAACGCCCAGTCGTGCTCGTCCTGCCACGTCCGCGATGGGCGGGGCTCCCCGCCGGATCCGACCGGGGCCGAGGCCAGACTCGGCCTGCTGATCCGGTTGTCGATCCCCGGCGAGGACCCGATCACCGGCGCCCCGCTGCCCGACCCGAACTACGGCGGCCAGTTCCAGGACCGCTCGATCCTTGGCGTGCCGGCCGAGGGCCGGTTGGACGTCACCTACACCATCGTCGAGGGCACCTACGCCGACGGTGAGCCCTACGAGCTGCGGGCCCCGACCTACGAGCTCCTCGACCTCGCCTTCGGCCCCCTGTCCGAGGACATCCTGATGGGTCCCCGTCTCGGCCCCCAGGTCATCGGCATGGGCCTGCTCGAGTCGATCCCGGTCGAGACGGTCCTGGCCAACGCCGACCCGGACGACGCCGATGGCGACGGCATCTCCGGGCGGCCGAACATGGTGTGGGACGAGCGGGTGCTGGAACCTCGCCTCGGTCGATTCGGGTGGAAGGCCAACGTCACCACGATCGAGCAGCAGGTGGCCGGCGCCTTCCTCGGCGACGTCGGTGTGACCTCCGTGCTGCACCCGGACGACAACTGTCCGGCCGTCCAGACGGACTGCGCGGCCGCCCCGAACGGGGCGAACGACGGCGAGCCCGAGCTGACCGCCGATCGCCTGGCCTCGGTGACCTTCTACAACCGGACGCTGTCAGTCCCGGCGATGCGCGACGTCGAGTCTGACGATGTGGTCGACGGCTCGCAGCTGTTCGCCGACATCGGCTGCGCCTCGTGCCACCTGCCGACGGTCGAGACCGGGCCGGCATCGCCCGAGGTCCTGGCCAACCAGACGATCCACCCCTACACCGACCTGCTGCTGCACGACATGGGTCCCGGCCTGGCCGACGGCCGCCCCGACTTCGAGGCCAGCGGCTCCGAGTGGCGGACCCCGCCGCTCTGGGGCCTCGGCTTGATCGACGACGTCAACGGTGAGCGCTTCCTGCTGCACGACGGCCGAGCCCGCACCATCGCCGAGGCCATCCTCTGGCACGGCGGCGAGGGAGAGGCGTCGGCCGAGGCGTTCCGCCAGCTCTCGGCCGACGAACGAGCCAAACTGCTGGCCTTCCTGGAGGCGCTGTGATCCAACCGTTCCGTTCGAGGCGGCCTGCCGTGGTGGCGGCCGCAGTGGTCGCCGTGCTCGTGGCCGCCGGCTGCGGGTCGGGCGCACCCGACCGGACCGAGGTGCTCGCCGATCTGGCCGACGAGACGATCGTCCCGACCTACGTCGAGCTGGCCGAGCGGGCCGACGAGCTTGCGGTCGCCGTCGACGGAGTGTGCGGGGCGCCGAGCGAGGCCAGTGTCGAGATCGCGGTCGACGCCCTGGTCGGCGCCCGCGACGTGTGGTCCCGCAGCGAGGCCGTGTGGGTCGGCCCAGCCATGGAGCGACGGTCGTGGGCCCGGATCGACTGGCCGATCGCCCCAGACGAGATCGAGGAGCTGATCGTCGATCCGTCGGCCGAGCTGACCCTCGACTACCTCGGCACCCGCATCGGGGCCGATCAGCGGGGCCTCGGCGCCATCGAATACCTCGTCGCCGGGGAGCCATCCGAAGCGGCGGACGCCCTGGCCGACCCCGACCGCTGCGCCTACCTGACCGGTATCACCGAGGTCGTGGCCGAAGAGGCGACGCTGCTGGCCGGTGACTGGACGACCGGAGAGGTCGACGGCGAACCGACCAGGGAGGCGTTCGTCGCCGACGAGGGTGGCGTCGACTCGCTGGTCAATGACAGCCTGTTCCTGCTCGAGGCGATGAGCGACCTGGAGCTCGGCCGTGGCCTCGGGTTGGTGTCGAGCGGTGAACCCGATCCCGAGGCGATCGTCGAGGGCGCCGGCGGCTACGGCGCCGACGACCTGGCCGCCCACCTGATCGGCCTGCGGGCGGTCCTGGTCGGCGCAGCGGCCGGAGCCGACGACGCCGACAACTCGGCCGGCGGTCTGGCCCCGCTGCTGACCGACGAACTCGTCTCCCGCCTCACCACGGAGCTGGACGCGGCCGACGCTGCGGTCGCCGCCGTCGACGGACCGCTCCGCCAGGCCGCAACCGAGCGGCCCGGTCAGGTCACGGCCGCTCGGGACGCGATCAAGGCGGTCCAGATCACGGTGGCCACCGAGGTTGTCGCCCAGCTCGGTGTGACGATCGGGTTCAGCGATGCCGACGGCGACACCGGCGCCTGATCGCAGGGACGAGGTCACGGTCGCCGGCCTCGGACCGACACCATCAACCGCGTGGCCGGCCCGCCTGCGGACCGCAGCCGGTCGGTCGGTTCCGGCCGACTCCGTCGCCGCGTTCCGGATCGCCTTCGGCCTGCTGGCGGCCGCCGGCTCGATCCGATTCCTGGCTCGGGGCTGGGTCGACACCCTCTATCTCGAACCGGCCAACCACCTCACCTATCCCTGGCTCGGGTGGGTCCAGCCGTGGCCGGCCCCGTTGATGCACCTCCACGTGGCCGCCCTGGCAGTGCTCGGGCTGTGTGTGGCCGCCGGCTACCGGACCCGGCTGGCGGCCGCCCTGTTCGTCGTCGGGTTCGCCTGGACCGAGGCGATCGACGCCGCGCTCTACCTCAACCACTACTGGTTCCTCACCCTCGCTGCGGTCCTGATCGCCCTGCTGCCGACCGGTCACCACTGGTCGATCGACGCAGTGACGGGCCGGGTGCCGGCCCGGCCGGGGGTGGCCGCCGGCGTGGTCTGGGCGCTGCGGGCCCAACTGGCGGTGGTGTACGCATTCGCCGGGGTGGCCAAGCTCAACGGCGACTGGCTCCTCCTGGCCCAGCCGCTGCGGCTGTGGCTGGCCGACCGCACCGCCGTCCCCGTTGTCGGGCCGCTGCTCGACGAACCGGTCGTCGCCTACGCAGCCAGCTGGGGCGGGGCGCTGTTCGACCTCACGATCGTTGGCTGGCTCCTCTGGCGTCGCAGCCGGCCGCTGGCCTGGGCGGCCGTGGTCACGTTCCATCTCGTGACCGGGGCGCTGTTCCCGATCGGGCTCTTCCCCTTGGTGATGATCCTCGGCACGCTGATCTTCTTCCCTGCGGACTGGCCCAGCCGGCTGGCCGACCGGCTCGGTCGTCGGCCTCGGCTGGAGCGCTCGTCGGCTCCGTCCGACGGAGTGGCCGGACCCCGGGCCGTGAGCTCGCCGCTCGCCATCGGTGCCCTGTCGGTCTTGGCCGTGGTCCAGCTGGCACTACCGCTGCGCCACTACGCCAACGACGGGAACGTGCGGTGGACCGAGGAGGGGTACCACCTGGCGTGGCGGGTGATGCTGACCGACAAGGCCGGTCACGTCGGCTACGAGATCACGGACCCGGCGACGGGGGAGCGGTTCCTCGCCCACCCCGATCTGGTGCTCACCGACTGGCAGGCCAACGCCGCCGCCATCCGCCCCGACCTGATCCACGCCACCGCCCATCTGCTCGCCGAGCACTACGCCGGGCTCGGACGGCCCGGCGTCGAGGTCAGGGCCGACGCCTGGGTCAGCATGAACGGACGACCCCGCCAGCGGCTCGTCGACCAGACGATCGATCTGGCGGCGCACGACCGTGGGCGGATGCCGGCCGGCTGGATCCTCGATCCGGACCCGACCGGTGGCTGAGGAGAGAAACGAGGAGACGGTGGCGCGGCCGGCGGGCGCCGGGCGCTTGACCGGCCGGTTGCTCCTCCTCGCCCCGCTGGTGCTGTCGTTGGCGTTCGTCGCCGTCCGGGCGCTCGGTGAGGGGGACGCCGAGCCGTCGTCGGGCCGGTCCGCCGCCGCCGACGTCGAGCCGATCGACGTCGTGGCCAGCGGCGCCGAGCCGGCCACCGCAGAGGACCTCCTGGCCGCCGGCGACCTGGTGATCGTTGCCACGATCGCGTCGGCCGAGCCGGGGCGGAGCATCACCGACCCGCAGGACCCCGAGGCCGGCATACGGACGACCCTCTTCGAGCTGAGCGTGGTCGAGACGTTGACCCCTGGCGCCGGCCTCGATGCGCTTGTCGTCGAGCACGAGACCGCACTGCTCGACGGTACGCCGATCACCGTCAACGGGATCGCGCCGCCGACGGTCGGCCAGCTCGGCCTGTACGTGCTGCTCGGGGGCTCGGGTGCCGCCTTCCCCCACCACGCGCTCGCCACCCCGGGCTCGTGGGCACGACTCGACGGCGGCCTGCTGTCGGCCCCGCCCGGCGCCGGTTCCGGGCATCCCCTCGACGGGCGATCACTTGACGAGGCCAGGGACGTCGTCGCCGGTCGCTGACGCCGTTCGTCGGTGCCGGCCCGCCGTTCGTCGGTGTCGGCCCGCCAGCCGGTCAGGCCGGTCAGTCGACGAGGCGGGGGAAGCGGTCGGAGCCGTCGAGGGGGTCGCCGTCGCCGAGGTCGATGGTGTGCCGGAACGGCTCGGGCGACGAGCGGCGGAGCAGGAACGTCACGTCGTCACCGGCCAGACGGACCGAGGCGGCCCGCCGCAGCCGGTCGGCGCTGACGTTGCCGGCCGATTCGAATGGTCCGGACGACCGTCACCTCCCGCCGTCGACCGGCCGGCGCGTACCATGACGCCATGCCGCAGGGGTCACACGCGTCGAGGTCGGCGGTCGGGGTCGATCGGTGACGGTCGAGGAGATCGCCGTCGCACTCGTCGCGGTGGTCATCGGGTCGCTGCTCAAGAGCATCTCGGGCGTCGGCCTGCCACTGATCACCATTCCGGCCATCGCCGCCGTCGCCGACATCGAGACCGCAGTGGCGATCACCGCCGTGCCAAACGTGGCGCTCAACGGCGCCCTGACCTGGCGGGAGCGGGCCGGACTGGCCGGATCCCGCGATCTGCCGGTGCTCGGCGTCACCGGCTTCGTCGGCGCCATCGCCGGCACGATCGTGCTGGTCTCGGTGAGCGAGGACGCCCTCATCGCCCTGCTGGTGGTGATCGTGATCCTGTACGCGGTCACGTTCGTGGCCAGGCCGGACTTCCGGATCGACCGCCGGCGGGCCTCCCGGCTGGCGCCGATCGTCGGGCTCGTCTCCGGCGGACTCCAGGGATCGGTCGGGATCTCGGCCCCGGTGCTCGCCTCCTGGATCCACAGCTACCGACTGGAGCGGCGGTCCCACATCGTCTCGGTGACGGCGCTGTTCGCCATTGCCGGCGTCGCCCAGCTCCCGGCCCTCGTCGCCAGCGGGGAGATGACCGGCAACTGGACCGTCGCCCTCCTCGCCTGCATCCCGGCTCTGGCCACGATCCCGTTCGGCGCTCGGCTCCGGGACCGGCTCAGCTCGGTCGCCTTCGATCGCTTCGTCGTCGCCACGCTGGTCGCCTCGGTGATCGGGCTCGCCATCCGCACGTTCACCTGATCGGGGCTCGCCGAGCGCCTGCGGGTCCGGGTGGTCGAGGGGCGGACGTCGTCCGGGTCGTCGTAGACTCACCCAGCGCCCGATTGGAGATGCCGATGCCCGACCTCGATGACGTCACCCGCTTCCTGTCAGACGAAACCGGCCTGGCCACGGTCAGCACCGTCCAGGCCGATGGCCGGGTGCTGTCGAGCATCGTCAACTGCGGTGTCGTCGATCACCCCGTGAACGGGGAGCGCTGCGTTGCGCTGGTCTCCCGCGGTGGTGCCGCCCGACTGGCCCACGTCCGCCGCGGCTCGGAGGTCACGATCGCCGTCCGTCGCGGCTGGCGCTGGGTCGGCGTGACCGGCCCGGCCGCCCTCATCGGCCCGTCCGACGCGGTCGATGGTGTCGACGCCGAGGGGCTCCGTCTCCTCCTGCGCGAGATCTACGCTGCGGCCGGTGGCGTCCACGACGATCTCGACGAGTACGACCGGGCCATGGCCGACGACGGTCGGACCGCCGTGCTCGTGTCACCGGAGCGGATCATCGGCAACAGCCCGTCGTGACCGGCTCCGGCCGGCGCCCGGTTGGCCGGAACCGTTCGTGACCACGGCCGCCGAGACGGGATCGTCTCACCGAACCTGGCACCTGACCGGATTGGCGGTCGTGGTGCTGGTGGCGTTCGTGGCTGCGGTCGCCCAGTCGTTCGGGCGCTTCACCCTCGGCGTCGTGCTGCCGGCCGTC
The DNA here is from genome assembly GCA_039195375.1 of Actinomycetota bacterium. GTDB lineage: Bacteria > Actinomycetota > Acidimicrobiia > Acidimicrobiales > SZUA-35 > JAHELU01. The sequence goes on along the minus strand of JBCCVL010000172.1, from coordinate 3,335 downwards.
CGCGATGACCTCGGGTTGACGAACACCGTCGCCGGCTCGCTGGCCACCGTCAACGTCGGCGCCTATCTGCTCGGCACGCTCGCCGCCGGCTGGGCCACCGCCCGATTCCGCCTGCTGTCGGTCATGCGGGTCGGCGTGACCACCGTGGCTGCCGCCATGCTGCTGGCGGCGGCGGCCGATCGGGCCGGCACCCTGGCCGCCGCCCTGTTCGTGATGGGCTTCGGCGGTGCCCTGACGTGGATCCCGGCCCCGGTCGTCGCCGCCAGCGCCCTCGCCCCGGAGCGTCGCGGCGTCGCCGTGGCGATGATGGCGTCCGGCATGGGGCTCGGCGTGGTGTTCAGCGGTCAGCTGGCGGGGTTGGCCCGGTCGGTCCAGGGTGATGAGGGCTGGCACACGGTCTACCTCGTCCAGGGCCTGCTCGGCGCCGTCGTCGTCGCCGGCGCCTGGCTACTGCTGACCCACCGACAGGAGCGGCCACGCCCGAGCGCCCGCTCCGGCGGTGGCCTCGCCGCCCTGCGACGCATGACCGGCTGGTTGCCCTTCACCGTGGCCTACACCGCGTTCGGGCTGATGTACCTGCTGATCCTGGCGTTCCTGACCACCAAACTGGAGGACGACGACGGGTGGACCAGCTCGAGGGCCTCGCTGGCCTTCACCCTGCTCGGTGTCGCCATCATCTTCGGCGGGCCCCTCTTCGTCGCCGTGGCCGGTCGGGTCGGTCCCCGGCGGGCGCTGGCCGTCGCCTTTGGCGGCTGGATCGTGACCACCCTCGTGCTGTTGTCCGGGTCGACGGCGCCAACCCTCGTCGCCTCGGCCACCGTCGGCCTGCTGTTCGCCGGAATCCCCACGCTGATCACCCTCTACGTCGTCACCAACACGAGCGACGACGACTACGGACCGACCTTCGCCGCCGCCACCTTCGCCTTCGGTGTTGCCCAGATGATCTCACCTCAGCTCGGCGGTTCGATCGCCGATCTTGCCGGGTCGTTCACCCCGGTGTTCCTGCTGTCGGCCGCGCTCGCCGCGATCGGCCTTGGCGCCTCGTTGCGGTTGCCCGGCCGGTCGGACGGCTGACGGACGGTGGCCTCGCTCGCACCCCGAGCGGCCGCGCCGCACTGGTAGGTTCGAACGATGGCCGACGGACCGAGCGAACCACCCCTTCCTCCGGCGTACCAGGCCGTGCACGCCGCCCTCCACCGGGTGGTCGAGGCCCAGCGCCAGCTCCGCTGGCGTCGCTCGGTCGATGCCATCATCGCCGCCGAGGAGCAGCGGCTGCGGGAGCTGTGGCTGCGGCTGCGCCACGAACGGGCCGACGTCGAGGCGCTCGAATCGCTGACGCTTCGATCGATGCGGTCCAGGTTGCAGCGATCCCATCGGGTGGACGTGGCCGCGGAACGAGCAGATGTTCGGGCCATCGAGGACGAGATCGCCATGCGGCTCGACGCCATCGACGCCGTCGGTGCCAGCCCGGGCCGGCCGACGCTCGCCCAGGCCATGGAGGCCGTTGACCAGGCGAAGACCGACCTCGACGACGCACTGGCCTGGTGGCGGGCCGAGCACGTCGCCGCCGGGACGGCGCTCGGCCTCCGACTCCTGGACCTCGACCGCCTGGTGGCCTATCTGGAGGCGCTCCGACGTGAGGTCAACGAGGCCATCGACGTCACCCGCCTCGCCATCGCCGCACTGATGACCGCCGGCGACCTCTTCCCGTCACGCATGACGACCCGTCGGTCGGCCCGGCCGGACACGCCGCGGATCGATGCGATCGCCAACGTGCAGCGGTGGCTCGTCGAGCTCCGGGCCGAGCTGGCCGACCTGCACGAGCTGCAACCGCCACTGGTCGACGGGCCGGAGATCGTGCTGCCGTCGCCGAACATCGGACCGGACGACATCGTCGAGGACTGGATCGTCGGCAACCGCCTGGTCGCTACCACGATGGCGGTCGAGGCGTCCCTGGTGCGGGTGCAGCGGGTCGCCGACCAGCTGCGGGACCTGGCGGCCTGGCTCGACGACGAGATCGAGGCATCGCAGCGGAAGGGTCGACGTCTGCTGGTCGAGCACCCCGGGGTGGTGTAACCGAACCGTCGGTGGCGGGCCGAGCGTTGCCGTGGTCGGCACCGGTCAGGCCGCCGCCGGCCTGGGGGCGGGTCCCGGGCGGCGGGTTCGACGACCCGATGATCGGCGATCGATGCGGAGACGACCGAGGAGCGACCGCCGCCCCGACCCTCGCAGGCTGCGGACCAGTCGGTGGCGCTCGGCTGCGGCCAGGCGCTCGGCGTGGAGCTGGGTCGCGGTGTCGTAGAGGTGACTCATCGTCGTGCACTCCTCGGTTTCTCGGGTCTTCCTCAACCTTAAAGTTTCAAGTAAACTTGAAGGCAAGGGCCCAGCGAGGCCACATGGGAAACCGCCCAGTGGAAAGCTCCAGCGGAGGCGCCAGTGGAAGGTCCCAGTAGGAGACCGAGTTGGAGGAGTCTGACCGATGGCAGCGACCAAGCCCGGGCGATCGCTCACGATCGGCGATGTGGCCAAGCGGACCGGCACCGCAACGTCGACGCTCCGCTTCTACGAGGACCGGCGGCTGATCTCGAGCCGACGCAACGACAGCGGCTACCGGATCTACGACGCCGACGTGATCCGGCGGGTCAGCTTCATCCGCACGGCCCAGCGAGTCGGGCTGACCCTCGAGGAGATCGGCGAGGCGCTGGCGTCGTTGCCGGACGAACGGACGCCGAACGCCCGCGACTGGGCCAGGCTGGCCCGGGCCTGGGGTCCGTCGCTCGACGAGCGCATCGCCACCCTCACCCGTCTCCGGGAGCAGCTCGACAGCTGCATCGGCTGTGGCTGTCTCTCGCTGACGTCGTGCGGCATCTGGAACCCCGATGATGTCGCCGCCTCCCTCGGCGAGGGACCCCGCTACCTGCTGTCCGATCGGCCGGACACGATCACCAGCGACACCACGGCCGGCGACGACTGAGGGGCACCACCGCAGGGGGCGGTTGAGGGACACCGCCGCTGGGGGGTGTCGGCAGCGGCTGGTTGGACCGGCGGACGGCGGCCAGGGAGCAGCCGTGGGGTCGGCCGAGCGGACCGCTGGCGTCGGGCCGGGGCGAGCGGGTCGCTAGCGTTGGCGCTTCGTGTTGGAGCCGCCCGAGCAGTTGACCGTTCCCGAGGCCCCGTTCGACGCACTGGCCTGGCGGTTGCCCGCCGATGCGGTCGGTGTCTCGTCGGCTGTCGTCGGGGGAGGCTGGTCGCGCCCCGGATGGATCCTCAACGTGCAGGTCGAGCGGGGCTCTGCCAGGACCGACGTCGAGGCCCACGTCGCTGCCATCGCCACG
>JBCCVL010000171.1:0-12810 GCA_039195375.1 Actinomycetota bacterium | reverse complement strand
CGGCTCCGCTCCACGATGAGGTCGAGCAGCTCGTCCTTGAGGTCGCAGTGCACGATCAGCCGGCTGTTCGACGAGCAGTTCTGGCCGCCGTTCCAGTAGACGGAGGTGGCGGCGTGCTCGGCCACGGCATCGAGGTCGTCGGCGTCGTGCATCACCACCATCGGGTTCTTGCCACCGCACTCCAGCAGGACCCGCTTGAGGTTCGAGTCGGCCGAGTAGTGGAGGAACCGGCGGCCGGTCTCGGTCGAGCCGGTGAAGGCGACGGCGTCGACGCCGTCGTGGCGGCCGAGCGGCTCGCCGACCTCGGGCCCGAACCCGGGAACGACGTTGATGACGCCGTCGGGGATGCCGGCCTCGGTGGCCAGCTCGCCGAGCCGGATGGTCGTGATCGAGGTCTGCTCGGCCGGCTTGAGCACACAGGTGTTGCCGGTGGCCAGGATCGGGCCGAGCTTCCACCCCGCCATCAGCAGCGGGAAGTTCCAGGGCAGCACACACGCGACCACGCCGATCGGTTCCCGGACCACCATCGAGACGATGCCGGGACCGGTCGGGGTCAGCTCGTCGTTGAGCTTGTCGGCGGCCTCGGCGTGCCACCGCAGCACCTCGACGGTCTCGGGGACGTCGATCTCGGACGTGTCGGTGATCGGCTTGCCACCCTCCAGGGTCTCGATGGTGGCCAGCTCGGTTGCGTTGGCCTCGATCAGCGTGGCGAAGCGGAGGATCAACCGCTTGCGGTCACCAGGGCTCAACCGACCCCAGGGTCCATCGAGCGCGGCCCTGGCTGCGGCCACGGCGGCGTCGACGTCGGCCGCGCCGCAGCGGGCCACGGCGGCCAGCTCCAGCCCGGTGGCGGGATTGATCGTCGGGAACGTCTCGCCCGATCGGGCCGGGACGAGCCGACCACCGATGACCGCCTCGGTCGGCAGGTGGAGAGCGGCGGCCAGCGCCGCCGGATCGGTGGTCGTCATGTGGCGTCCCCTCCACCGGCGTCGATCCGTTCGGTCCGGCGTACCAGCCAGTCCTGCTCGTCCGGCCACTCCCGCCATTTCAGTCGGGACCGCTGCACCCCGTTGACCGGCAGCGTCGAGAGCCCGGCCTCGATGGCGAGCCGGGCGGCGCCGGTGACCGGGGTCTGGGGGCGACGGACCGGCCCCATCTGTCGTCCGACCATCTCGGTGGCGGCCTTGACCCCCGGCAGGAAACCGACGTCCAGCTCGTTCTCCCACATGAGGGCGTTGATCGGCCACATCGCCGACCACAGCTCGAAGGCCTCGCCGTGACGCCCGGCGTCGAGGTGCTCGACGAGGGCGACGCACTCGTGGGGCATGATGTTGGCGCAGCCCCAGATCATGCCGGCGGCCCCACCGAGCAGGGCGAACGGGGCCAGCGGGTCGACGCCGCACAACACCCGGGCGTTGGTCCCCTCGCAGATCGCAGCCAACTTCTGGATGCGGGCCAGGTCACCCTGGCTGTCCTTCATGTAGCGCACGTTGTCGATGGCGACGAGCTGGCGGAACATCGCCGGGGTGATCTCGACGCCGCTCGCCGCCGGCGCGTTGTACAGGGCGATGTCGACCGACACCGCCCTGGCCACCTGCTCGTAGTGGTAGAGCACGCCCCGCTCGAACGGGCTCTCCAGCCACGGGGGCAGGATCATCACCGCGTCGGCGCCGTGGTCGACGGCGAATCTGCTGGCCTCGATCGTGTCCGTGAGCCCCATCTCCGAGGTCTGGACCATGACGGGGACCCGGCCGTCGATGTGGGGCAGGGCGAGCTCGACGACCCGGCGCTTCTCCTCGGGTCGGAGATAGGCGTACTCGCCCGTGCCCGACAGCACGAGCAGCCCGTGCACGCCAGCGTCGAGCAACCAGTCGAGGTGGTCGAGCAGGGCCGGCTCGTCGATCGCCTCGCCGGCGTCGGCCATCGGCATGGCCACCGCAACGATCACACCCCGGAAATCGGTGTCGACACTCACAGAAAGAAGTGTCAGCTCAATGGGCCTCCACCGTCAAGTTCTGTCATACTGCGGCTCGTGACCGCACCGGCCGCCGAGACGACAACCGCATCAGCGACATGAGGCTCGACGTCGAGTCGCTGCGGGCCCTGCAGACCGTGGTCGACACCGGCACCTTCACCGCCGCCGCCAGCCGGCTCGGCCTGAGCCAGAGCGCGGTGAGCTGGAAGATCAAGCGGCTGGAGGAGCGGGTCGGCCTGGATCTGGTGACCAGGGGCACCGAGATCGAGGCAACGCCGGACGGCGCCGACCTGCTCGACTACGGGGCCAAGATGGTCCAGCTGCACGACGAGGCGGTCGAGCGGCTCCGGCGGTCCGACCTGCAGGGCGTCGTCCGGCTCGGGTCGAACGAGGACCTCCGCGGCGGCGACCTGGCCGACGTCCTGGCCCGATTCGGCCGGATGTACCCGCAGGTCCGGCTCGACGTCGAGGTGCAGCTGAGCGGCACCGTCGCCGAGTGGCTCGACGACGGTGCGGTCGACGTGGCCGTGCTCCAGGTCCTGGCCGACCAGGTCCGGCCGGACGATGTGGTCCTGTGGCGCGACGACCTCCGCTGGGTTGCCGGGGGCGGGCACACGTTCGACCCGGACGAGATCGTCCCGGTCGTCTCCTTCGGCCCGGGGCTGATCTACCACGACCAGATGATCGAGTCGCTCACCCGTCGAGGCATCGGGTGGCGGACCGTGCTGGAGTGCCCGATGCTGTCCGGCGTGGTGGCCGCGGTCGAGGCCGGCCTCGGCATCGCCGCACTCCACACCCGCAACCGGACCGAGCTGATGGTCGAGTGGGCCGGCACCGGTCATGAGGACCATGGCCTCCCCGAGCTGTGCGAGGTGATCCGCACCGGCGACGACGGGCCGCCCGAGGTGCTCGACGCCCTGACCGACATGTTGACCTCGGCGCTGGTCGGGCGGAGGAACTGAGCGTGGCCAGACGGCGAGGGCGCAGCGCCCGGGTGGAGGCGAGGCGATCGACCCGGCTCGACTGGCTTCCCGAGCTCGATCGGAAGATCCCCTACCTCGACATCGTCCCCCACGAGCAGCTGCTCCGGATCGACGCGGCCTCCATGGACCTGCTGGAGGACGTCGGCATCGACTTCCGCGACGACGAGGCGGCGGCGATGTGGCGGGCGGCGGGGGCCGACGTCGACGGTCACCGGGTCAGGATCGACCGCCACCACCTCCGGGAGCTCGTTGCCGGCGCGCCGAGCGAGTACACGATGGTGGCCCGCAACCCCGATCGTTCGGTCACGGTTGGCGGGACCCGGACGGTGTTCACCCCGGCCTACGGCGCCCCGTTTGTCCTCGACCTCGACGGTCGACGCCGCTCGGCCACGCTCGACGACTTCGTCAACTTCGCCAAGATCGCCTACGCCGAACCGGCGATGCACCTGACCGGCGGGGTGCTCTGTGAGCCGATGGACGTGCCGGTCCCCCACCGCCACCTGGAGATGACCTACGCCCTGCTGCGCTACAGCGACAAGGCGCTGATGGGCTCGGTGACGTCCCGGGAACGGGCCGAGCAGTCGCTGCACATGATGGGCATCGTCGTCGGCCACGACGTCGTCGCCGACACGACGGTCTCGACGTCACTGGCCAATTGCAACTCGCCACTGGTGTGGGACCAGACGATGCTCGATGCGGTCAAGGTCTACGCCGGTGCCAACCAGGCCATGTTGTTCAGCCCGTTCGTGCTGGGCGGGGCCAGCACCCCGGCATCCACCGTCGGCGCGGTGGCCCAGCTCAACGCCGAGGCCCTGGCCGGCATCGCGTTCATGCAGCTGGTCCGGCCCGGCTCGCCGGCGGTCTACGGCCAGTGGCTGGCCACGGTGGCCATGAACTCCGGGGCCCCGCTGGCCGGCACCCCCGACATCGACCACATCAACCTGCTGACCGGCCAGCTGGCCCGCCACTACGGGTTGCCGTGGCGGTGCAGCGGCGGCTGCACCTCGTCGAAGCTGGTCGACGCCCAGGCCGGCTACGAGGCGGCCCGGAACATGTACGGGGTGCTGCTGGCCGGCGCCAACTTCGTGTTGTCGACCACCGGCTACCTGGAGAGCGCGCTCTGCCAGAGCTACACCAAGGCCATGCTCGACGGCGAGCAGATGCGGATGATGTACCGGCTCGGTCGCGGGGTCGACATGGACGAGCTCGACCCGGCGATGGCCGCGGTGCGCACGATCGAGCCTGGCGACCACTTCCTCGGCACCGCTCACACCCTGGCCAATTTCGAGACGGCGTTCTTCACCCCCGACCTCATGGACGGCCAGGCCTACGAGAACTGGCTGACCGGCGGGGCCACCAGCGCCGACCATCGTGGCGCCGACATGGCTCGCCAGGTGCTGCAGGCGTACGAGGAGCCCCGGTTGGACGACGCCGTGCTGGCCGAGCTCGACGACTACGTGGCCAGGATGCGCAGCGAGATCCCGGAGCGGGTTGCGTGAGTGAGACGGGCCAGATGTCGGGAGTCCCGCTGGCCGGACGGGTGGCGATCGTGACCGGCGCCTCGTCTGGCATCGGCACGGCCACGGCCACGGCGTTCGCCGCCGCCGGCGCGATGGTGGTGGCCTCGGGCCGGAACCGGGAGGCCGTCGATCGGACCGTCTCGGCCGTCGCCGACTCGGGTGGGAGGGCCGAGGCGGTGATCGGCGACGTGACCGACGCTGGATTCTGCGACGCGCTGGTCGGCGAGACCGTCGAACGCCACGGACGCCTCGACGTGTTGGCCAACGTGGCCGGGGCGATCGTGCGGGGCGACGCCACCGAGACCACCGACGAGCAGTGGCACCACCTCGTGCGGACCAACGTCGACTCGGTGTTCTTCCTGTCCCGGGCCGCCGTTCGAGCCATGCGCCCCCGCAGGCGGGGCGTGATCCTCAACCTCGGGTCGACGGTCGGCCTCGTCGGGGCGGCTGAGCTACCGGCGTACGGTGCGACCAAGGGAGCGGTTGTCCTGTTGACCAAGGCCATGGCGATCGACCACGCGGCCGAGGGCATCCGCGTCAACGCCGTCTGCCCCGGGGCGGTCGACACCCCGATGCTGGTCAGCGAGCACGAGCGGCGCGGCTACGACCGCAACCAGGCCATCGCCGCCAACCTGCCGTCGATCCCCCAGAACCGCGTCCCGGAGCCGAGCGAGGTGGCTGACGTCCTGGTCTTCCTGGCCAGCGACGCCGCAGCCCACATCACCGGCGTCGCCCTCCCGGTCGACGGCGGCTACACGGCCCAGTGAGTGAACCAGTGAGCGACACCGCGATGACCGGCCCATCGTCACCGTTGCATGGCCGGGTCGCCCTCGTCACCGGCGGGGCCCGGAGCATCGGTGCCGCCATCGCCGATCGCCTCGCCGCCGACGGGGCGATGGTTGTCGTCGGCGACCTGGTCGACAGCGTCGTGCATCACACGATCCGCCTCGACGTCGCCGACGAGGCGTCGGTCCTGGCCGCCATCGAGCAGATCGCAGCCACCAACGGTCGCCTCGACATCGTGGTCAACAACGCCGGGATCATGTTCGAGACCCCGATCGCCGGCCAGGACCTCGACGGCTGGAACCGGATGGTGGCCGTCAACCTCACCGGACCGATGCTGGTCATCCGGGAGGCCGCACCCCACCTGGCGGCCGGGGGCGTCGGGTCGATCATCAACATCGGCTCGCTCGAGGGTGACGCCTGCAATCCCCGGCACGCCGCCTACGCCGCGACCAAGGCCGGCGTGCACGGCCTGACCCGGGCCGCGGCCATCGACCTCGGACCGAGCGGTGTCCGCTGCAATGCGATCGCCCCCGGCTGGATCGACACGCCGCTCAACGCCGACTACGTCGACGTGCACCCGGCCCGCGACACCGTCATCGACGAGCTGGCCGCGCTCCATCCGATCGGCCGGGTCGGCACGCCGTCGGACGTGGCCGACGTTGCCGCCTGGCTGGCCGGTGATCGGGCCGCGTTCGTCACCGGCCAGGTCATCACCGTCGACGGCGGCCGGACCGCCCGCCCGTCGCTGCCGCCGTCGCTCGCCTGAGCCACGTGCGACACGGCGGCACCGGGCCCCGCCACGCCACCCAGCCGGACCGGCGGGCCCATCGGCGGAGCCGACCAATGTGACCTCGGGACATGACCGTCGGGGCGTGACCCTCAGGTGCGGGCCAGGCGGCGGACGGTCAGCCGGTGCAGGGCCTGATTGACCGACACCCACACGGCCAGCTCGACGATCTCCGCCGGCTTCAGTGCGTCCGATGCCTGGGCCACCGTGGCCTCGTCGACCTCGGCCGGGCTCGGTCCGAAGGCGTACGCAAGGCGAAGCGCAGCCGCGGTCCGATCGTCGGCACCGGCCGGGGGCGACGCCGGATCGTAGGAGGAGGCGGCCTCGACGAGCGCCGGGTCGACGTCGTGGTGCGCCGCCAGCTCGGTCGACCGGTTCCGCAGGTGCTCGCTGCCCAGCCGGTCGGCGAACACGATGCCACCCAGCGCCTTGGTGCCGAGACCGATCGCAGACTGGCCCGGGTCGAGGTTGTGGTGCAGGACCCCGGCGAGCGCCCGGCGAGGCCGACCGTGGTGCAGCGTCTCCAGCAGCGGTTCGTCGAACCCGGCCCTGGCGATCATCGCCCTGGCTTCGACCGGATCCTTCGGGATCCCCGACAGCCACTCCCGGTCGAGCTTGATCGCCCCGAAGGCGTTGCGCAGCACCGGAAGGGCGGTCGAGAGCGAGTCGACCTTCGGGCCATCCGCCCCCTCCCGCGGCCGCAGCTCGCCTTCGCCGTAGGCCCACTCGTGCTGGCCGACCGACCAGCCGGTCGGTTCGATCAGCTCGGCCACGTCGTCGATCGCCTCGGGCTCCAGCTCGACGCCGATGGCGTCCATGAACTTGTTGAGGAAGCCCATCATGGCAACGCCCATGATCACCCACTCGGTGTCGGACTCCGAGAGGTGGCTGCGGAGCTCGTCCTCCAGCTCCGGGGTGAAGTGGTGGGGCACGGTCGACAACGCCTCGGCGACGGCGACGACCGCCTCCTCGGTCGGCGTGCGGGACTCGCCGGTCACCGCGGCCTCGGTCGAGCCCCGGCGGAGGGCGAACGAACACGTGTGGGCCGAGCAGTAGGCGCAACCGGCGGCCCGGGACGAGGTGTACATCCCCAGACCGATCAGGTCCTTCGGCGCCCCGACCCCGGTGAGCGACACGGGGAGGTTCAACAGGTTCGGCACGATCAGGTTGTAGGTCCGGAATCCTGGTTGCCAGATCTCGAGATACGGGTCGCAGTTGGGGACGACACCGATCAGTGTCTCGACCATCTGCAGCACCGGGTGGTAGCGCCGATGGAGATCGTCGAACGAGACGCGGTGGTCGGCCATGGCCTCAGCCAGTGTGCGCACGGTGGTACCTCGGCTCGGCCGCGCTGGCGGTGAGGGGGTCGGCGGCGCCCGCGGCCGGGTGCGACGCCATCTCGGTTGATCCATCGACAGTACGACCTGCGGTGGGAACAATCCAGATCTTGACGGTCAAATCCCTGTTACGAGTGGGGGGTCGACGGGCGCTGGGTCCGCTCCGCCGGCGGCGGCTACCGTCCGTTCCATGCAGGTGAGCGAGATCTGGCGATATCCGGTGAAGTCGATGCAGGGCGAGCGGCTGACCTCGGCCCCGGTCGGCCGAAACGGGATCGAGGGCGACCGCGGGTGGGCCCTGTTCGACGTCGACTCGGGTGTCCACCTGACCGCCCGCCGCCAGCCCGAGCTGCTGTTCGCCTCGGCCAGGCTCGACGGGACCGGAGCCGACGCCGGCGTCCGCATCACGCTCCCAGACGGGACCGAGACCGGCAGCGACCACACCCTGTCGGCGTGGCTCGGACGGCCGGTTCGCCTCGAGCGCGCCTCGGGGGAGGTCCAGGGCCGGTTCCAGACCCAGGCCGACGAGACCGAGACCGGCGAGTGGTTCACCTGGGATGGACCGGACGGCTCGTTCCACGACTCGGGCAAGGCCCAGGTGTCGCTGGTGTCCGAGGCCACGTTCCGCAGCTGGGAGCGACGTCGGTTCCGGATCAACCTCGTGCTCGACGAGCCGGGCGAGATCGATCTCGTCGGTCGCCAGATCCGGATCGGCGACGCCGAGCTCCAGGTGATCAAGGGCATCGACCGGTGCGTGATGGTCACCCGCCCGCAGCCGGCCTTCGCCGACGATGCCGGCGAGGGTCAGGCCTTCGAGCGGGACCTCGCCGTGCTCAAGACCGTCAACGCGGAGCTCGACGGCAAGCTGGGCGTCGGCGCCAACACGACGACGCCGGGCACGCTCACCGTCGGCGACGTGGTGTCGTCGATCTCATGAGTACGGTCAGGTGACATCGCTCCGGCCAGTCGTGCGAGCGACTGCGCTTCGACGACCGCGCTGCGGCGATCGCACTCCGACAACGGGGCTGATCAGGCGGTGCCGGAGCGACCGGTTGACCGCGCCTGGGCTCAGGCCCTGGCCCGGTAGCTGGCCCGACCGCCGACCGAGTCCTTGTTGAGCCGCTTCGAGAGGTGGAGGCCCTCGAGCAGCAACTCGACCGCAGCGGCCCGCACCCCGTCACCGTCGGCGTCGCCGATCAGCTCGGTCACGGGAGCGACGAGCGCCGGGTTGGACTCGAGCAGCTCGACGTAGGCCGACGCCGGGAGATCGTCGCCGGCCGAGGCCGTCAGCTCCTCCTCGAAGGCGTCGACGACCTGGCGGACGCCCTCGCCCGAGAACCGCTCCTTGAACACGGTCAGGATGGCGCCCCGTAGGAGGTGGTCGATGACCTCGGCGTCGCGACCCTCCTCGAGCGCCTCGATCTCGATCTTGCCCGCCGTCGACGAGATCAGTGCGTCGAGGTCGCTGACCCGGGGCACGACCTCGTTCTCGCCGAGGCGAAGGGCCCGTCGGGTGGCGGCGGCGATCAGCGTCTCGGTGTTGGCCACCGTGAGCCGCACCGAAACACCGGAGCGCTGATTGATCTGCGGGCTCGAGCGGGCCAGGTGGGTGAAGGTCGAGACCAGCTCCTCCATGAACTCGGGGAGGACGATGGGCGGACCGTCGCCCGGCAGGTGCGACTCCTGGCGGGCGATCGCCATCTCGGTCTCGACGTCGACCGGGTAGTGGGTGCGGATCTGGGCGCCGAAGCGGTCCTTGAGCGGGGTGATCATCCGACCGCGGTTGGTGTAGTCCTCGGGGTTGGCCGAGGCGACGAGCAGCACGTCGAGCGGCAGGCGGATCTTGTAGCCACGGATCTGGACGTCCCGCTCCTCCAGCACGTTGAGCAGGCCGACCTGGATCCGTTCGGCCAGATCGGGCAGCTCGTTGATGGCGAACACGCCCCGGTTGGTCCGTGGCACCAACCCGTAGTGCAGCGTCAGCTCGTCGGAGAGGTAGCGACCCTCGGCCACCTTGATCGGATCGACCTCGCCGATCAGGTCGGCGATCGACGTGTCGGGGGTGGCCAGCTTCTCCCCGAAGCGCTGATCACGGTGGACCCACTCGATGGCCGTGTCTTCGCCGTGCTCCTCGACGAGCTGGCGGGCGTAGCTCGACACCGGTTGGTACGGATCGTCGTTGATCTCGGAGCCGGCGATGATCGGCATGTGCTCGTCGAGCAGGCCGGTCAGGGCCCGGATCATCCTGGTCTTGGCCTGGCCCCGCTCGCCGAGGAAGATGACGTCGTGGCCGGCGAGGACGGCGTGCTCCAACTGGGGCAGCACCGTGTCCTCGTAGCCGAGGACACCGGGAAACAGGGCCTCGCCGGCCCGGATGCGCTCGATGGCGTTTCGCCGGATCTCGTCCTTCACCGACCGGGATTCCCAGCCCGACTGGCGAAGCGATCCGATGGTCCTGGGGAGCGATGCAGAGCTGTCCACCCAATGACTCTAGGTTCCCGTCCCGGGCTTGGGTCAATCAGGCTCGACGGCACAGGACCGACCCGGCGGGGTGGCCGCGGGGGCGATCGGCGGGCCGAGGCGCCCGTTGCGACACCGGGGCGGTGCCCACCGTATGGTGGACGGGTGGACTTCCGTCCCCGTGGCCCGGGCGAGGGCGATCTCAGCGGAACCTGGCGGGTACACCCTCTCGATGACGAGCTGCGACGCATCGGGGCCGACGCCGATCTCGACGACGGCTCGTGGCTCGGCGTCGAGGTCCCCGGCCACTGGGGCCGCCATCCCGAGCTCGCCGCCAGCGACGGCCCGCTGCTCTACCGTCGGCGGTTCTTGCATCGTCGACCCGAGGATGGCGAGCGCCACTGGCTCCGGTTCGACGGGGTCATGAGCACCGCCGAGATCTGGATGGACGGCACCTACATCGGCGACGCCGGCGGGTACTTCGCCGGCCACCGACTCGAGGTCACCGAGCTCACCGCCCGGTCCGAGGAGCACCTGCTGGCCGTCGAGGTGGCCTGCCAACCACCGGGCGGCGACACGAACCGGACGTCGTTGACCGGTGCCCTCCAGAGCGGCCCGCTGGCGCCGCCGGGCAATCCGGGTGGCATCTGGCGACCGGTGACCCTCGACTCGACCGGGCCCGTCGCCATCCGCCACAGCCGGTTGTTGTGCCGGACGGCGACCGAGGACCGGGCCGAGCTCCTCGTCCGACTCGTGCTCGACGCCGCCTCGAGTGGGCCGGTCCGCCTCGACACCTCCGTCGTCGGTCCCGAAGGGTCGTCGGCCGGTGGTGGGGTCGAGACCCACACCCTCGCCTCGGGTGAGAACCGCATCGAGTGGACGGTCGAGATCGACCAACCGCAGCGCTGGTGGCCGGCGGTGCTCGGTGACCAGCCGCTCTACGAGGTTGCGGTCGTCGTGCGGACGGCCGAGGGCGAGCGGTGCGACCGTCGGGAGTGGCGAACCGGGCTCCGCACGATCGACGTCGACGACTTCGTCTGGCGGGTCAACGGCGAGCGCCTGTTCGCCAAGGGCATCGCGTACGGTCCACCCGATCGGTTCCTCGGCGACGTGGTCGAGGAACGCTTCGCCAGCGACGTCCGGGCCGTGCTGGGCGCCGGACTCGACCTGCTGCGGGTCTCGGCCCACGTGGCCCCCGATGCGCTGTACCGGGAGGCCGACCGGGCCGGGCTGCTGGTGTGGCAGGACCTGCCGTTGCTCGGCGGCTACTCGTCCAAGATCAGACCGGCGGTGCGGGCGCTGGCCCGAGCCGCCGTCGACGGCCTCGGCCACCATCCCTCCATCGGGTTGTGGTGTGGCCACACCGAGCCGAGCGGTCGGCCGCTCAGCCGTCCCGATCGCCGCTCGGTTGATGACGCCGACCGACGAGCGACCGGCGGCCGGCTGCCATCGATGAGCGCAGCGTCACCCGGCGGTGTCGGGCGGTGGATCACCCGTCAGGTCCTGCCCGGCTGGAACCGGTCGATCCTCGATCCGGTCATCGGTCGCGAGCTCCGAGCCTCCGACCCGACGAGGCGCGTCGTGTCTCGGTCCGGCACGCTCCCCGGCCCCGAGGACCCGACCTCCTGTGACGCCCACCTGTGGCTCGGGTGGCAGGTCGGTCGCCTCGATGACCTACCGGAGCTGCTGCGCCGGTGGCCACGGCTGGCCACGTTCCCCGGCGGGATCGGCGCCCAGTCGGCGGTCGAGCGACCGAACGCCACGGGCACCGATCTGGAGGTGCCGGACGGTCCCGACTGGGCCACGGCAGAGCCGGCGGCGTTCGACCGCTATCTCCCCCGCCAGGCCTACCCCGATGCCCGCAGCTGGGCGGCTGCGAGCCGGCGCTACCAGGCCGACGTGCTCCGGTTCCACATCGAGACCCTGCGCCGGTTGAAGTACCGGCCGACGGGTGGGTTCTGCCTGGTTGCGCTCGCCGATCCCGAGCCGGCGGGCGGCTTCGGCATCCTCGATGTCGAGCGCAACCCGAAGCCGGCCCACGAGATCGTCACCGACGCCTGCCGCCCGGTCATCGTGGTCGCCGATCCCCCGCCGCCGGTGATCGTGCCCGAGGAGGAGGTGGCGCTCGAGATCCACGCCGTCAGCGACCTCCGCGACGAGCTGGCCGGCATCCGGGTCACCGCCAGGGCCCGCTGGGAGACCCCGACCGACACGACGGACTCCTGGACGAGGGAGACCACCTGGGAGGGTGACCTCGGCGCCGACGTGTGCGCCAGGATCGGGCGCTTCTCGTTCGACGCGCCGGCCGGCCACGGGCCGCTCGTCGTCGACCTCGAACTGGTAAGCGAGCGCCTGCTGGTGACCAACCGCTACCGCACGGTCGTGATCCCGTCGTCGGAGGGCGCAGGCCAGGCCGGCGCCGGCCGCAGCGGGAGCGGTCGACGTGGCTCCGGGTCACGAGACGGCTGAGCGCGGCCGGCGGGCTCGACCCCGGGCCGTCGAGGCAGGCGGCCGCATCGGACGGCGAACTCGAAGCCGCCCGCGGCCGAGGAATCGCTCCGCCGGTCCGAGTCAGTGCTCGATCACCCTGGTCGGCACGAGGCGGAGGTTGACCCGGGTGGCGCCGGGCGGATCGAAGGCGCCGCCGTCGTCGTAGCCGTGCTTGGCTGCGATCCGGTCCCGCATCGCGCCGTCCGGGTCCGGTTCGATCTCGGCGTCCGCCCGGATCTCGATGTAGCGGAGCGGGCGCTCGGGGTCGACCACCGTGAGCGAGACACGGGGATCCCGGAGGACGTTGCGGTGCTTGGCCCGCTCGGCCCTGGTCGACACGACCACCTCGTCGCCGTCGAACCAGAACCAGACCGGTGAGCCGTTCGGACCGCCGTCGGCCCGCAGGGTGGTGAGCACGGCCGTGTTCGGCGCCGTCAACAGGTCGTGGTAGTCGGAGGGAATCGTGGACATG
>JBCCVL010000170.1:0-13490 GCA_039195375.1 Actinomycetota bacterium | reverse complement strand
GGATGGAATGGCGAGACGCCGCCAGCAACGGACCGCACGCCTCGGCCGAAGAGATGATCGAGGCGGGCGCCGACGCCGAGGCGTCGCTGCGTCGGGGCCGAGCCGACCGGGAGTCGGTCGAGTCCGGCTCTGGTCATGGCAACGAGCAATGCTCGACGGCTGGCCGGGCCGGTGGTGTTGAAGTCACCGCCGACGACGACCGGACCGGGCGCCGCCTGAGCCGCATCGGCCACGACGCCGAACTGTTCCCGGCGCCGCCGGAGCGACAGCAGTGGGATCTCGGTGTGGACCGAGAGCACCCGGACAACCGCAGCCGGTGTGGCAACGTCGGCCGCGACCGCCAGCCTCGGAACCCCTGAGATCCGGGCCCGATGGGGGAGGGGGACCGGTGGGAGACCGCGCAGCTCGTGCGGTGTCAGGATGGCGTTGCCGAACGGTCGACCGGTCTGGGGGTGCACCACCGACGGGTGGTAGACGACGGCCAGGCCGAGCGCATCGGCCAGTCGGGCGGCGCCGGCTTCGTCGAGCTCCTGGGCCAGGAGCAGGTCGGCATCGACGAGCTCGGGTCGGCGCAGCGCGTCGACGGCGCCGTCGATGTCGACGCCGAACTTGATGTTCCACGACACGATCCGCACGCCAGGAGGGTAGGTCGCGGCCCGGCCGGCCCCGGTCGTCGACCCGCCAGATGCGACCGCCGTCCCCTCCGAGTCGGGGCCGGTGGTGGCGCTGGTGAAGGTCACCTAGGGTGGCGGCGGTGAGCGACCTCGTCTTCGTTCTCGTGGTCCTCGTCCGGGTCGGTGTCCCGCTGGCCATCCCCCGTCTGCCCCTCCCGGCCATCGCCGCCGCCCTCGTCGTCGATGCGGTCGACCAGACCGTCCTGGCCGCGGTCGATGCCGAGCCGGACAACTACCAGAACTACGACAAGGCGCTCGACATCTACTACCTGGCGATCGCCTACCTCTCGACGATCAGGAACTGGACCGATCGCCCGGCGTTCCTGACCGCCCAGATCCTCTGGTACTACCGGCTGATCGGCGTGGTGGCGTTTGAGTTCTCCGGCGAACGGACCCTGCTGCTCGTGTTCCCCAACACGTTTGAGTACTTCTTCATCGCCTACGAGGCGATCCGGTTGCGGTGGGACCCGATCCGGCTCCCGGCCCGGGCCGTGTACGGGCTGGCCGCCGCGATCTGGATCGGCATCAAGCTGCCCCAGGAGTACTGGATCCACATCGCCCAGCTCGACTTCACCGACGCGCTCGCCGAGCCGGCGTTCGCCGTCGCCGTGGCCGTCGGCGCCGTCGTGGTGCTGGCCGTCGCCGTCCGGGCCTGGCGGCGGGCCCCGGCCCCGGACTGGCCGCCGACCCCCGAGGTCGACGCCCGCCGGACGACGGTGCTCTTCCGGCCGGCCCAACCCCTCGCCGTGCGCTACCCCCTGATCGACCATCCGCTCGTCGAGAAGACGCTGCTGTCGGGGCTGATCGTCGCCGTGTTCTCCCAGGTGTTCGCCATCGAGGCGACGGTGACCCAGATCACCGTCACGTGCGGCTTCATCGTTGTCGTCAACGCCGTCGTCAGCGAGTTGCTCCGCCGCCGCAGCCACAGCTGGCGCAGCACGGCAACCGAGTTCGCCGGCCTGCTGTTCATCAACTGGGGTGCCTCGGCGGTCTACCTCGCCGTCCGCAGCCAGGTCGAGGCCAGCATCGAGGTCGGGCCGACGGTGGTGCTGCTCGGGCTGTTCACGCTGGTCCTCATCCTCTACGACCGCTTCCGGAGCCTGCGCCTGGCCAACACCGCGGTCGCCGAGCGGTTGGACGTGACGGTCTCGACCCCCGCCGGCTGAACGGCTGACGGGCCGAACAGACCGAGCGCGTCGGCGTCGATCAGGCGCCGATGAAGTCGACCAGCACGCGGGCCAGCTCCGGCCCCCGATCCTCCTGCAGGAAGTGGCCGCCGCCCTCGATCGTGGTGTGGGGCTGACCGCCGGCGCCGGGGACCTGGGCCAGGAAGGGGCGGTCGCCGCCGCCCGTCACCGGGTCCTGGTCGGAGAAACAGCACAGGAACGGCTTGTCGAACGTCCGCAGGACCTGCCACGCCTGCCGGTTGTCCGCTGCGCCCGGGTCGTCCGGCGAGGTGGGGACGTAGCTCGGCCAGATACGGGCTCCGGCCTTGTAGCGGTCGTCGGGGAACGGGGCGTCGTAGGCGGCGACGACATCGGGGGCGAGGTCGGTCACACAGCCGCCGTTGACGATGTCGCCGACCGGGAACACGGGCGTGGTCTGCGAGAACTCCTGCCAACGCAGGAAGGCGTCAGACGGCTGACCCTCGCCGGTCGGCAATCCGGTGTTGCCGATCGCCACCCGGTCGAATCGGTCCGGCTGCGCAGCCACCAGGCGCAGCCCGATCAGGCCACCCCAGTCCTGGCCGAAGAAGGTCGCATGCCGCAGATCGAGCACGTCGAAGACCAGGCTGGACATCCAGGCGACGTGGCGGGCGTAGCTGTAGTCGGTCGGCTCGGTCGGCTTGTCGCTTCGCCCGAAGCCGACCTGGTCCGGCACGATCACCCGATGGCCGGCGTCGACCAGCGGCGGGACCATGTGACGGTAGAGAAAGGCCCACGACGGTTCGCCGTGCAGCAGCAGTACCGGTGCGGCGTCGGCCGGACCCTCGTCGAGGTAGTGCACCCGCAGCGAACCACCGTTGCCGTCCTGGTCGGGTATCTCGGCGTAGTTGGGCGCAAACGGGAAGTCGGGCAGATCGACGAAGCGCTCGTCTGGGGTG
The DNA here is from genome assembly GCA_039195375.1 of Actinomycetota bacterium. Taxonomy (GTDB): domain Bacteria; phylum Actinomycetota; class Acidimicrobiia; order Acidimicrobiales; family SZUA-35; genus JAHELU01. The sequence goes on along the minus strand of JBCCVL010000170.1, from coordinate 10,712 downwards.
CGGATGGTCTGCATCAGGAGGCTCCCTTGTCGGAACGGAGGGCGGCGACGTCGGTCACGTCACCGATGTCGGACGGATCGGTTGACGATGGGGCGAGGCGCTCGAGGCGAGCGGTGTAGCCGAGGTAGTCCCACACGAGGTGCTCGTCGTCCCGGCGGCGGCGGATCTCGATCGCCACACCCGTGGGTCGGAGGACGTGCACGCCGTCCTCGTAGGTGGCGACGACGTGGATCTCGGTGGTCTTGTCGAACTCGGCGACGTCGTGAACGCCGCGCTCGATCGACCCGTCGCAACGCATGTCGTGGATGATGCCACCGCCGGTGACGACGACCCGGTCACCGCGCTGCTCGATCCGCTGCACGTGACCGATGGCCGGGTGCGCCGGGTCGAGACCACCATCGACCTCGACCTCGACGGTTCGCCAGTAGCCGTCGAGGTCGGGGGCCCCGTCGACGGGTGGCTCGACGCAGCCGGCGAGCACCGGAGGTGGCCACACACGCCAACCTCCCGGCGGGGTGGTGGCGACGGGAACGTTGTCGATCGTCGGCTCGTCGGTCATCGGTGTCTCTCTCGCCGGCACGGCGAATCCCTGGTGCCGGTCGCCCCGCAGTCTTCCAGGTCGCCGACCGTCTGTCCCGTTCGACGGACCGGTTCAGGCGCCGACCGCACGGTGGCCCCGACCGCCGGCCGGCCGGTGGTCGGGGCTCACGCCGCCAGGCGAGCCTCGAGCTTGTCGATCGCCATCGTCCAACCCTGGGCGCCGGGTGAGTCGGCGGGAACACCCTCGTGGGTCATCACCATCCTGGTCGAGCTGCCCAGGTCCTCGAGGTCGACGATGACCCGGGTGGTCATCGGGGTGCCGGCTGGCATCCCCATCGCCTCGGGTGACAGCTCGTTGCCATCGGCGTCGGCCATCGCCTCCGTGTAGACGAGGTGGGTCTTCGGGTCGATCTCCACGTACTCGCCGGTGAAGAACATCTGCATCGCTCCCTGCGGACCCTCCATCTCCATGCAGATGAACCGACCTCCGCCCGTGGTCACGTCCATCGACGCAGTGGGGATCGTGGCGCCCATCGGCCCGTACCAGGAGGCGAAGTGCTCGGCCTGGGTCCACATCTCCCACACCAGGTCGATGGGGGCATCGAGCGTGCGCTCGATGACGACGGACTGCGTGTTCTCGGTCATCGGTTCGTTCCTTCGTTCTCGTCGGTTGCTTGCAGGGAGTGGAGGTAGGCCCCCATGCGATCGAAGCGGTCCTCCCAAATGGGTCGGTACTGCTCGGCCCACGAGGACACGGATTCGAGCGCTTCGGGGTTGATGGCACACGGGCGGTACTGGGCCTGCCGGCCACGGACGACGAGCCCGGCCGACTCCAGCACCTTGATGTGTTTGGAGATCGCCGGCAACGACATGTCGAACGGCGCGGCGAGTTCGTTGACGTTGGCCGCCCCTTCGGCGAGACGGGCGAGGATCGCCCGCCGTGTCGAGTTGGCGAGCGCAGCGAACGTCTCGTCGAGCCGCTCGTCGTCGTCGAGCACGGCGGTCATCGGCCCACTTGCTCCCTCGACCATCATGCCCTCCCGGCCTGCTTGTTTAACCACTCATTTAATTAACTGATATGGAAAGTACCCCGGAGGATCGATGGCGTCAAGCCCCATCCGCCAGGACGCCAGCGGTCGCGCCAACGAATCGGTCGGGCCGAGGGTGCCCCGTCGGCCACTCGGTGCGATCAGGAGCGATGATCGAGCATGGTTCGTCGCGCCTATCGCTGGCCCTGGCCGGCCAACCGGTCGGGTCGACTCCGTCGTCGAGGTCGACGGTCGGCCGGGTGAACGGGAACGGCAGCCCGGCGCCGAGGTAGGGGAGCTCGACCGGCCGGAAGGCCGACGGTCCCGGCGAGTACGCTGCCTCGATGGCCCTGGACAGTGTGTACCTGGCGGCCCGATTCGAACGGCGGGACGAGCTCAACGGCTACCGAGCCGAGCTCGAAGCGGCTGGGCTCGAGGTGACCTCGCGGTGGCTCACCGACCCGACACCGGAGCTCACCGACGAGGCCTGGCGTCAGCTCGCCGCGAAGGACGTGGAGGACATCCGACGGGCCGGTGGACTGGTGCTCTTCGCCGAGTCCGGGGGCTCTGGCGGGGGAGGGCGGCAGGTCGAGTTCGGTGTGGCGCTCGGGTTTGGCAAGCGGTTGATCGTGGTCGGCGAGCCCGAGAACCTCTTCCATCGGCTCGCCGAGGTCGAGGTCGTTCCGACGTGGGACGCAGCCGTCACGGCCATCGTCGCCTGAGCGAGGGATCCCTGCGAGCCGGCCGACGACCGCTTTGGCCGTCGGCGCCCCAGGCTGGCCCGGGGCCCGCTGCGCCGACTCCGGTGGTGTGCCCGCCCTCGGTGCGACTCAGTCAGCCGGCTCGGGTCGAGGCTCTCGGGCCAGGCCAAGGACCCGTTCGCCGATGATGTTGCGCTGCACCTCGGTTGTGCCGCCGCCGAACCAGCTCCCAGGTGCGCTCGACAACTCGTGGGCCCGGTCGTTCCACAGCATGGCGTCGGCGCCGGTTGCGTCGGCTGCCAGTTCCGCCAGGTCGAACCGGAACTGCGACAGGGCCAGTTTGCGGGCTGATGGATGAGCGGCGTCGCCCCGGGCGCAGAGCGCCAGGTAGGCCTGCCCCTCGACCCAGCGTTCGGCGGCCCGGGCCCGCCACACCGGATCGAGCCCGTCCGGCAGCTCCGTCATCGCCTGGTCGAGCCGACGCTCCAGGGCTCGGGCCCCGTTCGAGCCGAACGACCGCTCGCGGCCGAGCACGTCCATGGCGATGGCCCAACCCTGGCCTCGCTGGCCCAGGAGGGCCGTGGCCGGCGCCCTGGCCTCGTCGAGGAAGCTCTGGGCGAATCCGGCGTCGCCGTTCATCTGGCGCAGGGGCCGGATGTCGACGCCCGGTGACCGGACGTCGATCACGAAGAACGAGATCCCGGCATGGCGGGTTGCGTCCGGCTCGCTGCGAGCCATCAGGATGGCCCAGTCGGCCTCGGTCCCGGTCGAGGTCCAGACCTTCTCGCCGGCGAACACCCAGGTGTCACCGTCGAGGGTCGCGGTGGTCGAGAGGCTGGCCAGATCGGAGCCGGACCCGGGTTCGGAGAACAGTTGGCACCACAGGATCTCGCCCCGGGCCGTGGCCGGCAGCAGCTCCCGCTTCTGGGCCTCGGTGCCGTAGGTCAGGAGCGCCTCGGCGGCCAGGACGAGGCCGACCATGTTGAGGATCGGGGCCAAGCCGGCAGCCTGGCACTCCTTGGTCCAGGCCCGGTGGTGGTCGATCGACAGGCCCTGTCCGCCGTATGCGGTCGGCCAGTGGATCGCGGCGAAGCCGGCGTCGTGCATGGCCCGCTGCCAGGCCCGGCTTCGCTCGTTCAGCTCGGCCGGGACGTTTGCCCCGTAGTCGGGTGGGGCCAGGTGGCCGTTGGCCTCGATCCAGGCCCGGGCCCGTTGCCGGAACCGGTCGACCGACTCGCTCGTCGTCGGCTCGGCGGTTCCGCTCATGTGACCGACCAGCCGCCCTCGTCGGGTGCCGTGGCGGCCACCACCACGCGCCGTTGCTCGTGGTCTTCGTCCATCGGGCCTCCCTGGCCGGCTCGCTGGTAGCGAGCCTACTTTGCGGGGTCGGCGCAGTGCCCAGCCATCCCTCCGTCTCCTCCTGACCGCCCTGGGGAGGTCGCGGCCCTCACGGCGCGGCGCTGACGTCCGGGCCTGTCGCAGCGGTCGCGTGTCGCCGCATACTCGACGAGTGACACTGCACCAGCACAACCCCGAGGACGTCTTCCCCCCGTACGCCAACTACGCCCATGCCGTCGAGGTCCCGGCCGGCTCCCGGCTCCTCTTCGTCAGCGGCCTGAACGGTTTCGAGTCGGACGGCCAGAGGATGCCCGACACCTTCGAGGGGCAGGCCGAGCTGATCTGGAGCCACCTCGAGACGATCCTCGGCGAGGCGGGGATGTCGATCGAGAACCTGGTCTCGCTCCGCTTCTATCTCGCCGAGCCGGCGCTCGACCCGATGAACGTCGCCGTGCTGCGGCGGCGGCTCGGTGACCACCACGCCGCCCGCACCGTGGTGTGCGCCGGCCTCTTGGAGCCCGGTTGGCTGGTCGAGGTCGAGGCGGTCGCAGCCGGTTCGTGACGATCGGACGGTGACCGGGCCGTCAGCGAGCCGTGCGGGAACGAGCGGTGGCCAACGCCTCCGCGAGGTCGTCCAGGGACTTCCCGGCCAGCCCGCCGCCGGTGAACGCCTCGTCTCCCGACACGTCGGCGCCAGCCCAGGGTGGGGGCACGAACCCGTCGAGGAGCGACGGGTCGCCGAGGTCGACCTCCATGAGGATGAGCCCCGTCAACGACTCGTCGAACACGTTGACCGAGCACGGGGTGCCATCGACCGTGATGGCCAGGCGGGTCTTGACCAGCCGCCTGGCCGGCAGCGTCGCGAGCGTCCGGAACTCGTCGTCGTCGAGATAGAGGCTCGTGTGCATGATCGCCGTCGGGTCCGACGTCGAGAGGCGGCGCTTGTGCCCGAGCTTCCGTTCGGTCTCGGCTCCCGCCTGCTCGACGGTTCGGAGGCGGAGGCGGGTGTCGTCGATGTAGCGATCGACGATGCGACGTGGATCGGTGGCTCCCGCCGGGATGTCGTCGAGCAGGAACCGGCGCTCGTATTCGCCGACGGCGTACTTTTCCCTGGTCATGGGCCAAGGATGTCAGGCCGGGATCGGGCGGGGCTGCGAGTTCCGCCAACGATGCAGCCCGACCGGGTCGATGATGGTGGGCCCGGCGGGACTTGAACCCGCGACCGAGCGATTATGAGTCGCTTGCTCTAACCAACTGAGCTACAGGCCCGTCCCGCCATCGTAGGGCCAGGAGCCCCGCCGGTGCGTCCGTGTGACCGGGTGCCGGTCAGTCGGTGAACGTGACGACGTCGTCGACCGGCCGACGGCGGGACTTCACGTCGTTGGCCGCGAAGCCGTCGGCCGGGTAACCCATCGCCACCGTGATCACGATGATCTGGTCCTCGGGGATGTTGCCGTTGGCTCGCACGACCGACGACTGGCTGATGCCCTGCCCGTTGATGACCGAGCCGACCCCCCGCTCCCATGCGGCCAGCACCATGCCGTACACCGCTGCCCCGAGATCGAAGTAGGCAACGGTGCTGTGGGTCAGGTTCCGGTCGATCGTGCCGACCACCGACACCGGCGCATCGAACTGGCGGAACCCCCGCATGGCCCAGTCCTTGCGCCGTACCTTGTCCTCCCAGGCGATGTCCATCGCCTCGAACAACTGCAGTGCGACCTCCTTCTGCCGCTCGCGGTGCACGCCCTCGTAGCCGCCGTGGCTGCTGATCTCGCGGTCGGGGGCGGCGCCGGCCATCATCCGCTCGGTGTTGCCCTCCCGGATCCGTTCAAGCGCGTCGCCGCTGATCACGTGGAAGTGCCACGGCTGGGAGTTCATCGACGACGGCGCCCTGGTCGCCACCTCGACGATCTCGGTCATGACCTGGCGCGGGATCGGGTCTGGCCGGAACCCACGGACCGAACGCCGTTCGTTCGTCAGCTCTTCGAAGTCCATCGAGGCCCACTGTGCCACCGGCCGTCCGCCACGGCGAGTTCGCCGGTGCCGCCGCTAGGGTCCCGGCATGGCTCCGTCACCACCTCGGCCGGAACGGCGGCGACGGTGACCCGGGTCGACGGCCCGCAACCCGGCGCAACGGAGGTCACCGTCTGGGACCTCGAGCTGGCCGGCCCAGACGCACTGCGACCCGGTCGTGAGCCGGACGTCGAGCCGGTACTGCTCGTCGCCGAGCGCTCGGCCCCCGAGCTGTCCCGGTTCTTCTACCAGCTGGTCGGTGGCCCGTGGCACTGGGTCGACCGGCTCGACTGGCCACCGGAGCGGTGGGCCTCCTGGAGCGAGCGACCCGAGCTGCACCTCGTGACCTGCTGGGTCGACGGCGTACCGGCCGGCTACTACGAGCTGGAGGTGCAGGGGGCCTCGGTCGAGATCGTCTACTTCGGGCTGGCCGAGCGGTTCTTCGGCTGCGGCCTGGGTGGTTGGTTGTTGACCGATGCGCTCCGCCGGGCCACCGATCTCGACGGCGCCGAGCGGGTCTGGCTGCACACCTGCTCGCTCGACGGTCCTGCCGCCCTCGGCAACTACCAGGCCAGGGGGATGACCATCGTCCGCCAGTCGAGCGAGTGGCGGCTGGTCACGCCGTAGCGGAGCCCGCGCCGCCCCCCGCCTCCGACAGGTCGTACTCCCAGCGGTACCGCAGCGGCATCCCGCTGTGGCCGATGGTGGCACCGGCGGTCGGCGTCTTGACCCCGAGCACCTGGTGGACCTGGGTGGTCCCGAGCGCGAAGTTGACCGACGTGGCCGCCATGTAGAGCCGCCACACCCTGGCCCGACCCTCGCCGACCTCGGCGACCGCAGCGTCCCAGTTGTCCTCGAGGTTGGTCACCCACCGCCGCAGCGTGAGCGCATAGTGCTCGCGGAGCGTCTCCATGTGGCGCGCCTCGAACCCGGTTCGCTGCATCGCCCCGGTCACGTCACCGATCTCGTGCAGCTCCCCGTCTGGGAACACGTAGCGGTGGATGAAGCCGTTGCGGTCGACCGCCGCGGCGTCCCGTCGTCGCCACCGCGACGTCGTGCCGGGGGTCCGGCCGATCTGGTGGTTCAGGAGCCGACCGGACGGGGTCAACAGGCCGTGCAGGATCTCGAAGTACCGGCGGAGGTGGGCCAGTCCGACGTGCTCGAACATGCCGATCGAGCTGATGGCGTCGAAGGGCCCGTCGGCCAGGTCACGGTAGTCCTGGATGCGGATCTCGACCTTGCCGGCCAGGCCCGCCTCGGCCACCCGCTTGCGGGCCAGTTCCGCCTGGTTGTTCGAGATCGTGACGCCGACGACGTCGACGCCGTAGTTGGCGGCGGCGTGGATCGCCATCGCGCCCCATCCGCAGCCGACGTCGAGCAACCGCATCCCGGGTTCGAGGCCGAGCTTGCGGCAGATCAGCTCGTACTTGTTGGCCTGGGCCTGCTCGAGGCTGTCGCCCGGGTGCTGGAACACGGCACACGAGTACGTCAACGACGGACCGAGGACCATCCGGTAGAAGTCGTTGGAGACGTCGTAGTGATGGCTGATCGACTGCTTGTCCCGACGCCTGCTGTGGGCCTGGAACCGACTACCGACGTCGATCTCCTCGGGAGGGATCGGTGGCCCGTGACGCAGGTTCTGCAGGCCGATTTCGGCGACGAGGTGCCGGATCTGTGACGGGCTGAAGCGCAGCCCGCCGAGGTTGCGCTGGAGGTCGAGCAGGGTCCAGATGTCCCCCTCGAAGTCCATCGCTCCCGACACGTAGGCCCGGCCGAAGCCGAGCTCGCCCGGGTTGCGGACGAAGTACTTGATGGCGTCGGCGCTGTTGAAGCGCACGAGCACCGGCGCATCGGTCTGACCCCATGCGCGCCCCCGCCAGTCCTCGAAACGGACGTTGCTGTCCGCCCCGAGGAACTCCTCGGTCACCGCCTGTAGGGACATCCCACACACCTCCCGCTGTTTCCCTCAGGTTATTGGTCTGTTCAACCTTGGCCAATCGGAGACATTCCCGCCAGTGGGGCCGAGCCGGCCCCGAAAGGGCGGGGAGAGGGCCCCAAACGGCCGTTAACCTTGGCTGCGATGAGCACGTCGACCACCGAGACCTCCGAAGCGACCTCGGCCCTGCGAGCGGCCCCCCAGCCGATGGCGAAGGCCTATGACCCGGCCGCAGCCGAGGTCGAGGTGACGAAGCGTTGGAACGACAGCGGGATGTCGTCGGTCGAGGCAACCGGTGATCCCGAGCGGCCGACGTACTCGATCGTCATCCCGCCGCCGAACGTCACCGCTGCGCTCCACCTCGGGCATGCGCTCAACAACACGCTGCAGGACGTCCTGATCCGGTACCACCGCATGCTCGGGCACCGGACCCTGTGGATGCCTGGCACCGACCACGCCGGCATCGCCACCCAGACCGTCGTCGAGAAGCGATTGCTGGCCGAAGGTGTCCGGCGGCTCGACATGGGCCGCGAGGCCTTCGTGGCCAAGACCCAGGAGTGGAAGGACGAGTACGAGGCCGTCATCATCGAGCAGCTCAAGGCGATGGGCGCCTCGTGCGACTGGGAGCGCACGCGCTTCACGATGGACGAGGTGTGCGTGACCGCCGTCCGCCACGCCTTCTACGAGCTCTTCCGCGACGGCCTGATCTATCGGGGCAAGCGGCTGGTCAACTGGGATCCGGCCACCCGCACCGCCCTGTCGGACGACGAGGTCGAGATGGAGACCGTCGCCGGTCACATGTGGTACCTGCGGTACCCGCTGCTCGACGCCGACGGCGCCCCGAGCACCACCGAGTTCGTCACGGTCGCCACCACCCGCCCGGAGACGATGCTCGGCGACACCGCCGTCGCCATCAACCCGGACGACCCACGGGCCGAGGCGCTGCGGGGCCGTCGGATCCTGCTGCCGATCGTCTGGCGGACCATCCCCCTCGTCGAGGACGACTATGTCGTCATGGCCGACCCCGAGTCGACCGACGCCAAGGCCCAGTTCGCATCCGGCTTCCTGAAGGTCACCCCGGCCCACGACCCCAACGACTGGGATATCGGCGTCCGCCACGACCTGCCGGTCATCAACGTCATGGGCCCGGACGGCGGCATCAGCGACCAGCACGGCTGGGATGACATCTCCGACGAGGCCAGGGCCCTCGTCGGCCTCAGCCGGGAAGACGCCAGGGCCGCCATCGTCGCCTGGTTCGACGAGCGCGGCCTCTTGGAGGAGGTCCGCGACTACGAGCACTCGGTTGGTCACTCCTACCGAAGCCACGTCCCGATCGAGCCATGGCTGTCCGACCAGTGGTTCGTCGCCGTCACCGACGACCGCCTCCGGGGTGAGGCGCTCCGGGCCCAGGAACCGAGCCAGTCGCCGCCGCTGCCGGACGGCGTTCCCGCCAGGACCGACCGCCGAGGCGACGGCGAGCTCACGTTCCACCCCGACCGCTACGCCAGGACCTACCACGCCTGGCACGACGGCATCCGCGACTGGTGCATCTCCCGTCAGCTGTGGTGGGGCCACCAGATCCCGGTCTGGATGCGGCTCGTCCCGGCCGGCGAGGCCGCTGCCGAGATCGAGGCCGCCCTCGACGGCGTCGGCATCGACGAGCCTCGCCCCGTCACCAGCCGCTGGACCGAGGCGGGCGGCGCCCACCTGGTCCGCCGGGTCACCGAGCTCGAGATCGAGGAGGCGGTCTGCGTCCCGCCCGAGCCGACGCTGGCCAGAGCCGACCGGGCCGACTCGGCGCTCGACGAGGCCGGGCTGATCGCCGCGCTCGAAGCGGACGGCTTCGAACGAGATCCCGACGTCCTCGACACGTGGTTCTCGTCCGGCCTGTGGCCGCTGTCGACCATGGGCTGGCCGTGGCCCGAGGACCACCCGGACACCGTCGGCCTGCTCGACTCGTTCAACCCGACATCGGTCCTGATGACCGCCAGGGAGATCATCACCCTCTGGGTCAGCCGGATGACGATGTTCAACCGGTACTTCCTCGACGGCCAGGTCCCGTTCGACGACGTCTTCATCCACGCCATGATCCAGGACGGTCACGGCCAGAAGATGTCGAAGAGCCTCGGCAACGGCGTCGACCCGCGAGACATCATCCACAGCCACGGGGCCGACGCCCTGCGCTACACGCTGGTCCAGATGACGACCGACACCCAGGACGTCCGGATGCCGGTCGACATGATCTGCCCCCATAGCGGCGAGACGTTCACGCCGGAGATGATCACCACCGCAGCCGGGCACGTCGTCGCCGCCCCCATCCAGACCTCGCCGGCCGACCCGGCTCGTGAGATGGTCAGCGCCTACGGCGACGCCACCGGAACGGCCAAGCCGTCCGAGGAGCGACCGCTGGCTCGCAACACGTCGTCGCGCTTCGACGCCGGCCGCAACTTCGCCAACAAGGTCTGGAACGCCACCCGGTTCGCCATCGGCCGGATCCCGGCCGAGCGGCCGGACGGGGCGGGTACCGCAGCGATCGATCTGACCGGGGCCGCCATGGCCGACCGTTGGATCGTGGCTCGCCTCGGGCAGGCACTGGCGACGGCCGAGCAGGCGCTCGAGCGCTACCAGTTCAACGTCTACGCCGACACGCTCTACGACTTCATCTGGCGAGACGTCTGCGATCGGTACCTCGAGGCGGTCAAGCCGACGATCGACGACAACGCCGACAAGCAGGCCATTCTGGCCGCCGTCCTCGACGCCGTCCTCCGGGTCCTGCACCCGGTCTGCCCGTTTGTCACCGAGGCGCTCTGGCCCCACGTCCGGGCCGTCCGCAGCGTCGAGATCGTCGGGCTCCGGCTGCCGGACTCGGACCAGGTCGCCACCGCCACCTGGCCCATCCTCGATGCCGAGCTGGCCGAGCGGCTGGCCGCCGGCACCGTCGTCGAGACGTTCGAGCGGGCCGATCGGCTCGTCGGCGCCATCCGGGCCCTCCGGGCCGAGCGCAACCTGAAGCCACGCCAGCAGGTGACCGTCCACGCCCCGGCGACCGTTCGGGCCCTCATCGACAGCGCCGAGGGCACCGTCGAGACGCTGGCCGGCGTCGGCGAGGTCCTGGCCAGCGAAGACGGCGACCGCCCGGCGGTGGCGAGCACCATC